>JAMFTB010000114.1 GCA_026225595.1 Terriglobus sp.
GCTTTAGCCGCCGAGATAGAAACGATGTCTCTTGGAAATGTGGCTTTAGCCGCTGAGATTCGAATCTCAGCGGCTAAAGCCGCGTAAGGATCTGCTTTACTTTCTATCTCAGCGGCTAAAGCCGCATTTTTTCTCTTGCGTGGGCTGTTCGGTAAGAGAATCTCATCCCGACCATCGGGAGGCTAAGCGAAGCAGGAAAAGGCATGTGAATGCCCGCCCGGCGCGCAGCCGGCCCGCCTGGCAGGGCGTGTCAGACTGCGCCAGTCGAGCTACACTATCGACATGGCTATCCTGTCTTCTTCCCAAAGGTTTCGCGGCGCTGCATTTGCCGTGGGGGTGCTGGTGTTTCTGCTTTGCGGCGCGACCGCACGTGCGCAAGGGGCAGGGGGACGCGCCGCCGCTCCTTTGGCGGGCAGCACTGGCGGCCTGAACCTGGGCAGCTACGACACCAAGGTACGGCCCACGCAGCTGCGGGTGCTCACCGGCCAGGTGGTCGATAAGGATGGCGTTGCCATCAAGGGTGCCATCGTCTACCTGCAGAACGGCAAGACCTCATCCATTCGCAGCGTTACGGTCGACGACAAGGGTAAATATCGCTTTATGGACCTAAACCGCACCATCGATTACAAGCTGTGGGCCGCGGCGAAGGACAAGAAGACGCCGGAGAAGACCATCAGCTCGTTTGAGACAAGGGATGAGCTTCAGCGCGACCTGAAAATGGAGTAGCTCTGAGAGACTCAGGCTGGATGAACTCCTTCTCGACGAACCCCTCTATCTCATAGAGGGGTTTGCTGTTTGCGGCACCGGGCGTTTGCTGTGCGGCATAGACACACCACGCGTTGTGCTTGTTGGCGACAAAGTCCATGGTTGGGATCGCGTGGAGGCCGCGCGAATGTTATGCGTTCATCGTTTCGCCTCTCGATAAATCATGGCAGGTTGGCATCTGCGTAGCCACCTTGTGCTATCTGTTGCTGCTTTTTGTATGCAAATTCCGACATAATGCTCCTATGGCTGTGAGCAAGAACGGTATTGGGCGCCAGTCCATGGCGGACCGCGTAAAGCACGAACTGCTGGGCAGGATCATGGATGGCCGCATGGCTCCAGGCGCGCGCATTGTGGAACTGCAGATTGCGGAAGAGATGCAGACCAGCCAGGGGCCGGTTCGCGAGGCGTTGCGTGAGCTGGAGGCGATGGACCTGATCGTGACTGAGCCTTATAAAGGCACACGCGTCCGCGAGGTCACACCGAAGGAAATAGAAGACGCATACGACGTGCGCGCCGCATTGGAATTGCTGGCGGCGCAGTTGGCCGCGAAACACTTCAAGGGCAATGTTGAAGATCTGCGGAAGGCTGCGCACGCGGTGTTGACTGCGGCCAAGCGGAAAGATGCGCGCGCCTACGGCACCTATGACGTGCGCTTTCACCGCATGATTGTGGAAGCAGCAAACAACCGTGCGCTGCTGCGCAGTTGGGAAGCGCTGGCGTATGAGTTGCGCATCGCAACCCGGCTCGGCAAGGGGCACGTGGACCTGATGGCCGCGCAAGACGTCCATTGGCACCTGATTGACGAGCTGGAGAAGGGCAATGGCAAGGCCGCGGGGCGTATGCTGGCGGAGAACGTAGTCACCGCGTTTCACCAGCATTCTTAAAAGTACGAGGACGTTCCTTTGAGGCTTGGTCTTTTCACCGCACTGTTTCAATCGCTGTCGTTCGATGAGCTGCTGACCGAGCTGAAGCGTTATCCCTCAATTACCGCCATTGAGCTTGGCACCGGCAACTTTCCCGGCGACAGCCATGTAGGCGTGGACAACCTGCTGGCCAATCCAGCCAAGGCGAAAGAGTTTCGCCAGCGCATTGCAGACCAGGGCCTCATCATCAGCGCGCTGTCGTGCCACGGCAACCCCATCCATCCGCAGGCCGCAGTTGCCGCGCATGACGATGAGGTCATCCGCAAGAGCATTCGGCTGGCGCAGCTGCTTGAGGTGCCGGTGGTCAACACCTTCTCCGGCTGCCCCGGCGGCGCACCCGGCGACAGCAGCCCCAACTGGATCACCGCAGCGTGGCCGCCCGACTTTGCCAACGCGCTGGAGTGGCAGTGGAATGAACGCGTCTTTCCGTATTGGAAAGACTGCGGCAAGTTTGCTGCGGACCACGGCGTGAAGGTGGCGCTGGAGGCGCATCCGGGCTTTGTGGTCTACAACCCGGAGACGATGCTGAAGCTGCGCGCTGTGGCGGGCAAGTCCGTTGGCATTAACTTTGACCCAAGCCACATGTGGTGGCAGGGCATTGATATTCCCACGGCCATTGCAGAGCTGGGCGAGGCCATCTTCCACTTTCACGCGAAGGATGTGTATATCCACCCCGGCAACCGCGCGCGCAACGGCGTGCTGGACACCAAGAGCTATCGCGAGATGGCGGCGCGCTCGTGGCTCTTCCGCTCGGTGGGCTGGGGCCATAGCGAGGATGAGTGGAAGGCGATCGCCTCTGCGCTGCGGCTGGCGGGCTACGACTACGTCATCAGCATTGAGCATGAGGACGCGCTTGCATCGATCCATGAGGGTCTGTCGTCGGCCATCAACATGCTGTCGCGTGTGTTGCTGACGGAGCCACAGGTTGAGCCTTGGTGGACTTAAGCGGCTTTAGCCGCCGAGATAGCAACGCCACGAACATTGATGTTCGGCTTTAGCCACCGAGATTCGAATCTCGGTGGCTAAA
>JAMFTB010000115.1 GCA_026225595.1 Terriglobus sp.
AGCCGCGTCCAGCGCCCCAGCAGCAGCGGGAGAACGCCGGTCGCCATGGGGTCCAGCGTGCCCAAATGCCCCACGGAGCGTTCGCCGCTGGCACGGCGCACCAGCGAAACAACATCATGCGAGGTGAGACCGGGGGGCTTGTCGAAAATCAGAAGGCCATTCATTGCAACCTTTCGATTAGACCACTCTCTGAGCCTGAACCTGAATGGACGTCCTGCCGGAGGGCCCGCTACGCGCGGTGCGGGCGTCTCCACGCCTTTTTACTCCTTCGGGTGGCCTTCCCGTTGGTCAGGATGAAATTTGAATACCGACCGTCGGGAGGGCGAGGTGAAGCCAGTAAAAAGGTGCGTGAGCACCCGCACTCCGCGAAGGAGGCCCCTCCGGCAGGACATCTAGCTTGAGATATATCTTGCATTCAATTCAATTTCGATATATCTATAGATACATCTTGCGATATATCGCAAATGAAGGAGATTTCGATTATGTTCAAACACATGATGTTTCGCGCTCTGGAAGCGCGCAGCCGCTTTGGCGGCGAATCCGGCGGATGTGACCGCCGTGAATTTGGCGAGGCCTCGGGCCCGTACTCCGCCTGGCCCCCGCGCAGCCCCAGGGGCCATCGCGGTCGCTGGGGACGCCACGGCCGCGAGGAGTTTGGCCGCGAAGGCTTTGGCGGTGGCAATGGTTTTGGCCCCGGTGGTTTTGATCCCGGTGGCTTTGGCCCTGGCGGCTTTGGCGGACGGGGCTTCGGCCGTGGACGGGGCTTTGGCGGCGGAGGCGGTCGTGAGCGGATGTTCGACTCAGGCGTAATGCGCCTGGTCATCCTGCAGCAGCTGGCCGAGGAGCCGAGCTATGGCTACCAGCTAATCAAGAAGCTGGAGGAGCGCATGGCCGGCGGCTACCGCCCCAGCGCCGGCGTAATCTACCCCACGCTCACCATGCTGGAAGAGCAGGGACTGACCTCTGCCACCACCAACGAGGCAGGCAAGAAGGTCTACGCCGTCACCGACGAGGGCCGCGCGCTACTGCAGCAGAACAAGGAGCGGCTGGAGGAGCTGGAGTCGCTGATGAGTGCTGCTGGCCGCGGCTTCAAGCGCGGACGCTCACCGCAGCTGATGCAGGCCTTCATGAACCTGCGCCAGGCAGTGGGCGCTAAAGTACAGCGCGACAACCTGAGCGAAGAGCAGACGGCGAAGATTGCAGAAGCAATCAACGCAGCAGCAAAGGCAATCGATGAGCTCTAGTCAAATGGTGAGCACAGCACGAACAAACTCAGCTCATTCGATCAAAAACAAGTACGCAGCGATCGCAGCGAATCCGCGGCGGTCGCTGCGTTCTGTCTTTAAAGAGAGGTGGGTCTGCGGATGAGTGAGAGGAATTCGCTGCGCGTCTGAGGGTTTTCGCGGAAGCAGCCCAGCATGGTTGACGTGGTGGTCATGCTGCCCTGCTTCTCCACGCCGCGCATCATCATGCACAGGTGCTGCGCCTCCATAATGACGGCGACGCCCTGCGGCTCAATCGCTTCTACGATCGCATCGGCAACTTCGCGCGTCATGCGCTCCTGCACCTGCAGGCGGCGCGCGTACACGTCCACCAGCCGCGCAACTTTGCTCAGGCCAATGACCTTGCCGTTGGGGATGTAGGCGACGTGCGCCTTGCCGAAGAACGGCAGCATGTGGTGCTCGCACAGTGAATAGAACTCGATGTCGCGCACGATGACCATCTCGTCGTAATCAACGTCAAACAGCGCGCCACGCAGAATCTCCGTTGCGTGCTGCTCATAGCCGCGCGTCAGGAACGCCATCGATTTTTCCACGCGTTCCGGCGTCTTGATGAGGCCGTCGCGCGCGGGGTCTTCGCCCATGCGACGCAGCAGCTCGCGGTAGATCTCTTCCGTTGAGGCGTCGTGCAAAGCGGCCGTAGGCTCAATCACGGCTGTGTTTCCATTCGCAACCAAAGCGGCGCTTCCATTCGATTTGAGGGGGCTATTGCTCATGTCTATCAATACAGACGCATTCTATGCGCATTCCGATTCGCCGTTCTTGCGGTTTACGAGACAAGCCTGCGTTCAGCCAGCCTGCGCTGGTAATTCGAAGCTGTTGTTTACCGTTTCCTCAATGCGGATGCTGTGCAGCCGCAGCTTGCCCGCAGGGTCCAGCATTGGCACGGCGTGGCGAAAGACGCGCTCCACCTCAATGCTCAGGTTCTCGGTTGAGGGCACGAAGTCGCCGCTGAAGACCGGGTCCGCGTTCATGTGCTGCATGTCAAAGCGATCCATCAGTTCCCGCTTGGCAAGCGCGTCCAGCTTTGGCATATCCACCACAAAGCCCGTCTCCGGGTCGATGGGGCCTGCCACCGTAATCTCCACAAAATAGTTGTGGCCGTGGCCAAAGGGGTTGTTGCACTTGCCGTAAACATCGCGATTCTGCTCAGCCGTAAGCGCGGGCGCATTCAACCGATGAGAAGCCGAGAGACGATAACGACGCGTGAAGTGGGCGATTGGTGTGTGGGTGAGAGGCATCAGGCGCCCTCGCCGTAAAAGTCTGCGAAGAGGTCGTCCATCTCATACACGCGGACGCGGTGCAGCTTCGCGTTGGGAATCCTGCCGTTCAGTCGCCGCCATATGGCCACGGCAATGTTCTCCGTGGTGGGCACGGTGTGGGCAAACTCCGGCACCTCATGGTTCAGATGGCGATGGTCATACACGCTCACCACCTGCTGCTCCAAAATATCTTTGAGCAGCTTCAGGTCGACCACAAAGCCGGTGACGGGATCAACCTCACCCGCGACCGTAACCTCCAACACGTAGTTGTGCCCATGGCCGTTGGGGTTGGCGCACTTGCCAAACACGGCAAGGTTCTTCTCGTCGCTCCACGCAGGATTGCGATAGAAGTGCGCAGAAGAAAATTCGGCTTTGCGTGTGAGATAAATCATGGCTCTCTCAAGCATATTGGATGCAGATCAGCAGCCTTTGTTTCGCCGCTACAAGCCGGCTCCGCGAACACCTTTCGAGGCCGTCATTCTGAGCAAAGCGAAGAATCCCGACGATGCTGAGACGGCCACAGCATTCGTGCCATTCCGCTGCACGAACTCCGTGGCCAAAAGCAGCCGAAACCCACTGGCGCGATCAAACGCGTTGGGATTCTTCGCTACTCTCAGAATGACGGCAGAAAACTTCCTTCGCTACGTGGTGTATTCCCTCCCCTTCCACGTCACGGAGTGGGCGATGGTGACCTGCTGCCACGAGCGCACCAGCAGAAACGCGAACAGCGGCAGACCCGCGATGGACAGCAGCCGATCAACGAAACCTGCGTTCGACCGGCCCACGCGCGTGTAGTAGCGAAACATCACGCGCAGCCACAGCAAACCGATGGCAAGGATCTGCCAGAACTGCAGGTGCGGGATGAGCCACGGCAGCAGCGGCAGACCCAGTATCAGCAGAAAGTTGAGCACCTGCGCGCTGGCCAGGAACAGCGGATTGTTGAAGAGCATGGCCAGGTTCTTGGTCCAGCCCTCCATCATTTCCCCGGTGTCGCGGTACATGCGCGCGCTCACAGCCTCTGGCGCGTAACGCAGCCGGATGGCGTGCCGCCGCTTGAACAGCCGCGCAAGCGCAACATCCTCCAGCACGGCATTCGCAACGGCCATATGGCCGCCCACCTCAAAGTACGTCTGACGACGCACCAGTAGATACTGCCCGTTGGCCGCGGCAATGGGGCTGGATGGATCATTGACCTTTTTCGGTGGATACGTGCTCGCAAGCTCAGAAAAGACCAGCGGCAGCAGTGCGCGCTGCGCAAGGTTGGCAGCCATCTGCCATGGCGAGTAACTCAGCAGGTCCAGGCTGTGCCGCTCCGCCTCCACTACGGCGCGGCAGGCGGAACCCGCGCGGTGCAGCGTATCCGCATCCGTAAACAGCAGCCACTTGGCCGTGTGCGCCAGCGGCTGCGACGCGCCAAACCACAGCGCAGCATTCTTGCCGGTGATGCCGCGCCTCTCCACCTTCAGCGCCTTGGCGCGCAACGCGTGCACGCCCTCATGCTGCGCCGCGTACTGCTCGGCGATGGCGAAGGTGCTGTCGCTGGAGCTGTCGTCAATCACAAGGATGTGCCACTGCTCGCCCAGCAGGAACCCCGGCTCCGACTGCGCCACCAGCGAATCCAGGCAGCCGGGCAGGTTGTGTTCCTCGTCGCGCGCGGGGATGAGCACGGTAAGCGTATGCGTCGAGGGCTCGTCCTCCTCCTCAACCTTGACGGCAGTCACAGTGCTACGGCGGGCCGACGGAACACTGCCGTCGAGCCGCAACTCGAACTCTGGAGCCGTACCGGCCGCTGCCGGCGTTTCACTTTCAGGAGAAATCTGCTCGTCTGCCATGCGCCTTCGTATTATAGGAAGCGTGAGAGTCGCCGTCGCCCTTCGTTTTGCCGCCCGCAGCATTGTTGCCGTTTCCCTGCTCACAGCGGGGTTGACAGGATGCAACCGCGGCGACCACCCCGGCCTGATTGCCCAGCCAGCGCCGGACATCACCGTCCACAACGGCGCGCAGACGATTCGCCTGAGCCAGTTCCGCGGCAAAATTGTTCTGTTGAACTTCTGGGCGACGTGGTGCGCACCCTGCATTGACGAACTGCCCAGCCTGCAGGAGCTGCAGAAGCTGCGCCCCGATATCCAGGTGCTGGCCGTCTCGATTGACGACGATCCGGCAGCCTACGCGGCGTTCCTGAAGCAGTACGACATTAACCTGCTCAGCGTGCGTGATGGCAGCCAGGGAGCCAACCTGAAGTACGGAACAGTCAAGGTGCCGGAGACGTTTGTCATCGACCGGAACGGCGTGGTGAGGCGGAAATTCGTCAGCTCACAGCAGTGGACCCACCCGGAAGTTCTCGACTATCTCGCGAAGCTATAAACCCGCCGCTGTCCTGCCGGACGGGCCTCCTGCGCGGAGGGCGGGTGCTCACGCACCTTTTACTGCTATCGCGTGGGTCTCCCGATGGTCGACATGAATCTTCATCCTGACCACCGGGAAGGCCACCCGAAGGAGTAAAAAGGCGTGTGAACGCCTACTTCACGCTGGGGCTGTCATCCGCGGCCAGGTCACCCAGCGCGTACTGAATGCCTGCAAGCACGTGCTCCATCACCGGGGTCATGGCGTAGATGTGTTCGCTATGGCCCAGCGCCTCATAAAAGAAGCGGCCCTTGCCCTCGCGGCGAATCCAACTCAGCGCATAGTCGCCGTCGGTGCGCTTGGTCGCAGGCGTCTCCTTCGTCTTGTCGACTTCGCTCATCTTCGCGTAATCCACGCTGGTGAGCACGTGAACGTTCTTGCGTGAGAACGAGTCCTGCACAAAGGTGTAAATCTCGTCATGAATCTCAAACTCTTTGCCGTGATAGCTCGCGTTCAGCGGGCTCTTGGGGTCGTCAATCTTCACCCAGACCGGCTGCGGATAGACCCAGTGAAACTTGAAGTAGCCGCCCACCATCTTGTTGAACTCCGGCCAGGTGCCGGTGGGGTTCGCGCCGGTGGTGTGGTACGTGTCACCCGCCGCGTGGATGCCCGCAATGCCCTTGCCACCGCGGATAAACTCCATGAGCGCCTTCTTGCGCGCATCCGTCGCAGCCGGATCATTGGCATCATCCAAGAACGCGAGCGTTGTGCTGTCAAGGAACACGGCATCGTACTTCGCAAGGTTGGCGGCGTTAATATCCGCAGCGTCGTATGTAATATCAGCGGTGTAAGCGCCGGTCTTCTCGCCCATCGCCTTCACCGTGTCAGCCGCCAGCGGAATGGATGAGTGGAAGAATCCGGCAGCCTTTGCCAGCACCAGCACACGACGCGCCTTCTTCGGCTTGGCCGGCGCGGTC
>JAMFTB010000116.1 GCA_026225595.1 Terriglobus sp.
CCGGTGTCCACAGGCGATTGATGCTGCCCATGGCAACGACGATGGCTGCTGTTCCGGCAATGCCGGCTACTGTAACGGCCAGAACGCGCGGCAGCGCGTTGCGCCGTTTGCGTGGCACGCCGCCGGTGCGCGAAGAGTCTGTTGTGCGTGTCGTCCACTGCATGGTGTTGCTCCGGGCCTTCAATCAGTTGTGTATCTGATTCCGGTGACTAGCTGCCGGCGACAATCTTTTTGATGTTGCCTTCAGCGTCTTCCTTGCTTGCCAGGCCAATGGCCTGCGCCACAATGTTGCCGTTGCGGTCAATGAAGAAGGTTGCGGGCAGAACGTCCAGCCCGCCGTAGGCGTCGCCCACCTTCTTGTCGCTCATCAGGATGGTGTAGTTCACGCCGGTGCGTTCCAGCGTCTTCTTGATCTGGTCTTGAATCTCCGGGCTCTTAGCGTCGTCGTCTTCGTTAATGCCGACCACTTCAAGCCCCTGCGCTGCGTACTTCTGCTGGAACTCCTGGAACCACGGCATCTCAACCTTGCAGGGCGTGCACCATGTTGCCCAGAAGTTCAGCAGCACGGGCTTGCCCTTGTAGTCGGCCAGGCTGATGCGCTTGCCCTTGTTGCTGGTCAGCGTGAAGTTGACGGCGGTTTTCCCGCGCAGGTCAGCCACGGGGCTCTCTTCCGTTGCGGTTGCGCCCTTCTTGTCCACCTGGATGGTCATCTGCTGGGTGCGCGCCTGCGCATCTGCGGCCTTGCGCGCACGCAGATTGTGTACGCCGCTCCAAACCAGCACGGCGACGACCAGAACGATGACCAGACCAACCACGGCATTGCGCGTATTACGCATGGGAAACGAAAACCTCAACCCTTTAGAGAAACAGATGTGCAAGGACAGTCTATCGATGCATTGGACGTGCTGGCCATACGGTTGGTTCCCGGATTCTTGCGCGGATGTCTCTGTTTTGTCGCGGAAGTGCGAAACCGGCGCAAATAGTGTGCAATCCGGGGCATCGAAGCCGCTAGGTAGAATGGTTGGACATATTGACGCCGAATTTCTTCGGCACAGAAAGCAAGTACCGACCCAATGCATCGCTGGTCCAAACTGTTTATTCCCACGCTGCGCGAGGCTCCGGCAGACGCGGAGGTGGCAAGCCACCAGATTCTGCTGCGCGCCGGCTACATCCGCCAGCTGGGCGCAGGCATTTACAGCTACCTGCCGCTGGCTACGCGCTCCCTCAACAAGATCACGGCCATCGTCCGCACAGAGATGGACCGCATTGGGCAGGAGTTTTTCCTGCCCGCACTGCACCCGCGCGAGGTGTGGGAAGAGAGCGGCCGCTGGACTGGCATGGGCGAAAACATGTTCCGGCTGAAGGACCGCAAGGGCGCGGACCTGTGCCTGGGCATGACGCACGAGGAGATTATGACCTCCATCGCGCGCAACGAGATTCGCAGCTACAAGCAGCTGCCGCAGATCTGGTACCAGATCCAGACGAAGTTCCGTGACGAGCCGCGGCCAAAGAGCGGCCTTCTGCGCGTGCGCCAGTTCACCATGAAGGATTCGTATTCGTTCGACATTGACGAGGCGGGCCTTGACGAAAGCTACAACAAGCATGACGCTGCGTACCGCGCCATCTTTACGCGCTGCGGGCTGGAGTTTGTTGCGGTGGATGCGGACTCAGGCGCCATGGGCGGATCGCAGTCGCAGGAGTTCATGGTCTACACCGAGGCCGGTGAGGACTGGATTGCCTCTGCGCGCGACGACGCGGGCAACGTCGTTTACGCCGCGAATATTGAGAAGGCGACGAGCACGCTGGGCCCTGTGACGGAGCTGGAGCCGACTGGCGATGGTATGCCGGAGCTGATCTACACGCCGGGCAAGGGAGCCATCGCGGATATCTGCGAGTTCCTGGGCATGCAGCCGTACAACGACATTAAGTGCGTCGCCTACATGGGCCAGATTCCCGGCCCGGATGGCACCGTGGTGGAGAAGCCGGTCATCGCCTTCCTGCGCGGCGACCACCAGGTGAATGAGACCAAGCTGGCTGGCGCGGCCAACTGCAACGAACTGCGCACCATGCAGCCGGAAGAGTTGCAGAAGTATCTCAGCGGCCCCGCAGGTTTCCTGGGCCCGGTGGGTCTAACAGTGCTTCCTGTTGAAGCGCTCAATGTGAACCGCGGCTTCTTCCCGAAGGGCGCAGGTCTGGACAAGTTGAAGGGTGTCTCCGGTGAACTGCTGGCGTTCATCAAGGACGAACGCGCATCGACGGTTGTGGTTGATCTGGGTCTGGTTAACCGCAAAAACTTAGTCGCGGGCGCAAACAAGCTGGACTACCATTTCCGCAACGTGACCCCGGGTCGTGACTTTCAGTGGACGGTTGCTGCGGATATCCGCAACGTCACCGCTGGCGAACCTGACCCCGTTACCGGCCTGCCGCTGCGTCTGGGTAAGGCGGTTGAGATTGGCCACATCTTCAAGCTGGGCTACAAGTACAGCCAGAGCATGGGCTCGCGCTTTCTGGATAAGAACGGCAAGGAACAGACGCCCATCATGGGTTCGTACGGCATCGGCGTGGAGCGCATTCTGACGTCGGCGATTGAACAGTCTTCCGCGAAGGTGGGGAAGAACGATCGCGGTGAATTCAGCTACGTGCTGCCGCGAACGATTGCTCCGTACGAGGTTGTCGTAACCGTCACCAAGCAGAGCGACGCTGCACTGGCCGAGGCTGGCGAGAAGTTCGCTGCCGACCTGGAGGCCGCAGGCTGGGATGTTCTGCTGGATGACCGAAATGACTCGGCCGGTGTGAAGTTCAAGGATGCGGATCTGATTGGCGTGCCGTATCGTGTGACGGTTGGCAAGCGTCTGGTCGAAGGCTTTGTGGAAGTGGTGGACCGGCTGAAAGGGACGACCGAAGAAGTCGCGGTTGCCGAGGTCGTAAACATGCTGGGCGCTTTGCGGTAAGACGGCAAAGGTGTTCGCAGCGTCCAAGGCGTAGGGCTTTTGAAAGGCGCAGGATTTTGAAGGCGCGGCTAAAGCCGCTGAGGGTTCCCCTCCGGGGCTAAAGCCCGCGATCGTGGGAGACTGATCGGCCGGACTAAAGCCGCATCTCCACTCCATGATTTACGGCGCGGCTAAAGCCGCGCCCTTTCAAAGCAACACCAGCGGAGGCGGATGGCAGTCAAGGTCAAGCTCGGCGGCGGTGGCAGGCGTTACGACCAGGAGGGCATTCCCATGCGCCGACCTTCATCGAACCATCCGCTGTGGAAGCGCGCGCTGCTCTTCCTCGTCATCGTTGCGCTGGCGTGCCTGCTGTTGGGCGCGGTCACCTTTGGCTACTACTACAACCACTACCAGCACGTGGTGGATGACCGGATGAACAACGGTCCGTTGTTTGCCTCCACCGCGCAGATTTACGCAGCTCCCAAGGAGGTTCGCACCGGGCAGCTACTGACTGCCGCCAGCATTGGGCAGGAGCTGCGACGCGCGGGCTACAATGTCAACCCGAATCTGGGCACATACCAGGTTTCTGGCGAGTCCATCTCCATCAAGCCGGGACCGGGTTCGTTCCACAACACCGACGGTGCTACCGTGAACACGACCGGTGGTTCCGTGCAGAGCATTACCGCGGAGAACGGCGTCGCGCTGCGCGCGTATGAGCTGGAGCCGCAGCTGATCACCGGCCTCTCCGAAGACAAGAACCGCACCAAGCGCCGCCTGGTGACCTACAGCCAGATTCCCAAGCAGCTGGTGGACGCGGTAACGGCGATTGAAGATCGCAAATTCTTCGAGCACAACGGCCTGAACTTTGGCCGGTTGATAAAGTGCGGCGTGCAGGACGTGATGACGCAGCACGCAGTCTGCGGCGGGTCCACGCTGACGCAGCAGCTGGCGCGCGGCTTCTTCCTGACACCGGAAAAGCACATCAAGCGCAAGCTGATTGAGATCATGATCACGCTGCAGCTGGAGTCGCGTTTCAGCAAGTCGCAGATTTTTGAGATGTACGCCAACCAGATCAATCTGGGTCAGCGCGGCTCGTTCGCCGTCAACGGCTTTGGTGAGGCGGCGCAGGCGTACTTTGGCAAGGACCTGAAGCAGCTGGATGTGAGCGAGTGCGCTCTGCTGGCGGGCATTATTCAGCGGCCTAACTACTTCAATCCCTTCCGTCATCCGGAGCGCGCAATTGAGCGCCGTAACCTGGTGCTGAAGTCGATGGTGGAGACGGAGACGTTGACCCCGGGGGAGGCAGAGCGTGCAGAGGCAGAGCCGCTGAAGCTGGCGCCGCAGAATGTGGATGCAAGTGAGGCTCCGTACTTTGTGGACCTGGTGCATGACCAGCTGCAGCAGCGCATGGGTGATCAGCAGGCCGCAGGCACGCTGCGCATCTACACGTCACTTGATCCTGATCTGCAAAAGGCCGCGGCAGACGCGGTTGCGGAGATGATGCCCCGCATTGACGAAATGATTCAAAAGCGTCACAAGGGCGATTCGCCGATCAAGTATCCGCAGGTGTCACTCATCGCGCTGAATCCGCACACGGGCCAGGTGCTGGCGCTGGTGGGTGGACGCAGCTACGGCACATCGCAGCTGAACCATGCGATGTCGAGCCGGCCGACAGGATCAATCTTTAAGCCGCTGGTGTATGCAACAGCGTTTTCGCAGAGCCTGAGTGGAATGTCGCAGGGCTTTTCGGAGAGCCAGCCTGATAGTGGGACCTTTACCGCACTCACGTTGCTGAATGACGATCCGCAGGATTTTGGCACGGGCGGGAAATCCTATACGCCCGGCAACTTTGAGCACGGCGAATATCCCGGCATGGTGACAGCTGCCACGGCGCTGGAGCACTCGCTGAATATTGCAACCATCTCCCTGGCGCAGCGCGTGGGCTATGAGAATGTGGCTGCGATGGCGCGCTCTGCCGGCATCGCTTCTGCGCGGCCCACTCCCTCCGTGGCGATTGGAACGTACAGTGCCACGCCGATGGATATGGCTGGTGTTTACACCGTCTTTGCGAATCGCGGCGTGCATCTGAATCCGTGGCTGCTGTCGAGTGTGCGCAATGATCGCGGCGACATTGTGGCCGACTTCACACCGGAAGCGAGGCAGGTGCTGGATCCGAAAGCTGCCTTCCTCACACAATCATTAATGGAAGGTGTGATGACGCGCGGCACTGCGGCAAGCGTCCGAGCGCTGGGTTTCACAGCACCGGCTGCAGGCAAGACGGGTACATCGCACGATGTGTGGTTTGCTGGTTATTCGTCAAACCTCCTATGCATTGTGTGGATCGGGAACGACGACTACACGGATATCTCCGACAACCTGACAAAGAAGGTACAGGGTGCGGATACGGCAGCGCCGATCTGGGCAGAGTTTATGAAGCGCGCCATCAAGCTGCCGCAGTACAGCGACATGAAGCCCTTCACGCCCGCGCCCGACGGTATCAGCATCTACCGCATTGACAAGGCCACCAATCAGCTTGCCGATGACACCTGCTCTACTGGCAGCTTTAATGCGGCATTCCTTAACGGTACACAGCCGCGCAACACCTGCAGCCGCATGGGCGATGGCAACGGCCTGATGAACAGCCTGTTTGGCAGCGACAGCTCCACGGCCGGTACCAGCGTGACGGGCGGCGGCCAGAGTACGGGGCAGCAGGGGCAACAGCCTGGCGTCGGTGGTAACGGCGATCAACCGCACCGGAACATTTTCCAGAAGATGTTTGGCATAGGCAAGAAGCGGGAAGACGGCTCCACGGCTCCGCCTGCTCCAGAACCATCACCCACGCCACCGCAGCCACGGCAATAATCGCTGTGTGGCTGCGATAATCAAGAGCGTGAGCACTGTTCGCGTCGAAGCCGCATCTGCAAGCTACAACGTACACATCGGCCAGGGGCTGCTGCCTTCGCTGGCGGCCCAGTCGCTGGCGCTTGCGGGCAAGGTATCGCGCGTCTTCATCGTCACCTCGCCCCAGGTTGATCGCCTGTGGTCTGCGCCTATTCGTGATGGCTTTGCTGCGTTGGGCATCTCGGTTGAAACGCTGCACGTTCCCGCGGGCGAAGAGCACAAGCGTCTTGCAACAATCGAGCGGCTGCTGGAAGAGCTGGCCGGGCACGGTGCGGATCGCGACAGCCTGATCGTCGCGCTGGGTGGCGGCGTCATCGGAGACATGGTGGGTTTTCTTGCAGCCATTTACATGCGCGGCATCCGCTTTGTGCAGGTGCCCACCACGCTGCTGGCGCAGGTGGATTCTTCGGTCGGCGGCAAGACTGGCGCGAACCTTGCCGCGGGAAAAAATCTTGTCGGAGCCTTCTACCACCCGCTTGCTGTCTTTGCCGATCTGGACACGCTGACGACACTGCCGCCACGCGAACTGCGCGCAGGCCTGCAGGAGAGTGTGAAGGCTGCGTCATTCGTGACGCTGCATTATTTGCAACGATGGAGTCGAATGCCGCGGCCATCCTGAGGGGCGACCTAGCTGCCATTCAACCCGTCGTGGAAGCCAGTGTGCAGATGAAGGCAGACGTGGTTGCAGCGGACGAGCGCGAGGGTGGCCTGCGCATGATTCTGAATTTTGGCCACACCGTGGGCCACGCCATTGAGGCAGCCACGCAGTACAAGGCGCTGTTGCATGGCGAGGCCATTGGCTGGGGGATGATCGCTGCGACGCGCCTTGCACACACGCGCGGCGTGCTGGATGCTGAGGCTGCGCGCAACATCGACACGCTGGTTCATGCGTATGGTCCACTGCCCGCGTTTCAGGCAACAGCAGAGCAGCTGGTAAAGCTGACCGGCAGCGATAAGAAGAAGCGCAGCGGCACGTTGTCGTTCGTGCTGCCGGTAGCAATCGGCAAGGTAGAGATCGTGCGCGATGTGACTGAGGCTGAGTTGCATGCAGCCGTGGAGCAGATGCTTGCAGAGATGCGCGCGGCGCATACGGTGTCCGCTTGAGTGTTACCGGTGCACGTCCTGAAGGCACAGCGAATAACGCGGAAGCAGCCGATGCTGTGCAGCGCATGTTTGACGAGATTGCGCCGCAGTATGACCGCGCCAACCACATCCTGAGCATGGGCATGGATCGTGTGTGGTGGAACAGTACTGCACGCCACTTTGATTCGATTTTGAAGCGGCCTGAGGCGCGCGTTCTGGACCTGTGCTGCGGCACCGCGGACATGACCGCCGCATTGTTGGCGCGCCGATCCCATGTTTCAGAAGCGAAACATGGGGCACCCGTTTTTGTGGCTGCTTCTACGACAGAACCCATCCTTGCCGTGGATTTTTCGCACGAGATGATTGAGCGCGGCCGCCGCAAGATGGCGGGTAAGTCAGTGGAATTTATCGAAGCCGATGCGCTGCATCTGCCCATGGAAGACGCGTCGCTTGACCTGGTTGTGAGTGCGTTTGGCTTTCGCAACCTTGCGGACTACAACGCGGGTCTGCGCGAGATTCGCCGCGTTCTGCGGCCCGGCGGACAGATCGGAATTTTGGACTTCAGCATGCCGCCGCAGCCGCTGGCCACTGCGTATCGCCTGTATTTCCGGCATGTTTTGCCGCGCATTGGCGGCCTCATCTCCGGCAGCACTTCGTCGTATGAATATCTGCCCGCCAGCGTGGAGCGCTTTCCCGCGCCGCCTGTTTTCCTGGGCATGATGCAGGATGCATCGTTTACGCAGCAGTTGTGGCAGCCGTATTTCTTCGGCATTGCCGGGCTGTGGAGTGCGACCGCGTCCTGATTTGGATAGAAACTCGAAGCAGTAAAGGGGCGTGCGAACGCCTTGCATCGCCATTCTTGTTGCTGACATCTAACTGACATACTCTGGCAGCAGTAGTCGGATGGACCCGCCGGCTGTTCGATCCCAACAGCATCTGAACGATTCCACACGGAGAAATACATCATGCCTCAGGCATCTGGATACGCCGCACAGTCGGCGAAGTCCCCGCTCGGCCCCTTCTCGTTCGACCGGCGCGACGCGCGCGAGCACGACGTTGTCATCGACATCAAGTTCTGCGGCATCTGCCACAGCGACATTCACCAGGCACGCGACGAATGGGGCGGCAGCATCTTCCCCATGGTTCCCGGCCACGAGATTGCCGGCATCGTCACCTCCATCGGCTCTGGCGTCACCAAGTTCAAGGTTGGCGATAAGGTTGGCGTAGGCTGTTTCGTCGATAGCTGCCGCACCTGCGCGGAGTGCGTCAAGGGCGAGGACAACTACTGCCTCGTCGGCATGAACGCTACCTACAACGGCCGCGAGAAGGATGGCACGCCCACTTACGGCGGCTACTCCGACCACATCGTGGTTGATGATAACTACGTCCTCAACATCCCGGACAACCTGCCGCTGGACGCTGCTGCGCCGCTGCTGTGCGCGGGCATCACGCTCTACAGCCCGCTGAAGCACTGGAATGCTGGACCTGGCAAGAAGGTTGCCATCGTGGGTCTCGGAGGCCTGGGCCACATGGGCGTCAAGCTGTCACACGCTCTGGGCGCACACACTACCGTGCTGAGCCAGAGCCTGAAGAAGGCCGACGACGGCAAGCGTCTTGGTGCAGACGAGTTCTACGCCATGAGCGATCCTGAAACGGCAAAGAAGCTGGCAGGCACCTTCGACCTCATCATCAGCACGGTCGGCGTCGCCATGGACTACGGCCAGTTCCTCAGCATGCTGAAAAAGGATGGCAGTCTGGTCCTCGTTGGCGCACCGGAAGATGTCTCTACCTTCCATTCGTTCGGCGTCATCATCGGTCGCAAGTCCATCGCAGGTTCCATGATTGGATCGATCAAGGAGACGCAGGAGATGCTGGATTTCTGCGGCAAACACAACATTGTCTCGGACATCGAGATCACACCCATCGACAAGGTGAACGAGGCCTACGAGCGCATGCTGAAGAGCGATGTGCGCTACCGCTTCGTCATCGACCTGGCAACGCTCAAGGCGTAACGCACGGAACACGGCGTTCAAAAATCAAACGGCGGTCACGATTTCGTGGCCGCCGCTTGTGTTGATTGGGTTGAAACGCAGCCTACGATTCAAGCATTCGCTTTTCGTAGTCCAGCTCGCGTCGCGTCTCCGCGATCACGTCGCGACCGTCCCCGCCAACGTACTCCAGTTCATAAAAGACGGGTATCTGCCAGCCGTTATCGCGGATGAGTCGCAGCACTTCGCCTGTGGGTGCAACACCTTCGCCAAAGGGCACGCTGGCGCCGTCGTTCGCCTTGCGGTCGTGTACATGAATGTTGGTGATCACGTCGTGGTGCGCCTTCAAATAACTCACCGCGTCAAAGCCCGCGGCGGAGAAGTGCGCAACATCCAGGTTCACGCGATACATGGGCGACATGGCCAGCACCTTCGCAAAGCTTTCCGGGGACGCAATCTCGTCAGGTGCTTTTGACGAGTGGCCATGAAAAGCCACGCGCATGTTGTGCTTTACCGCGAACGGCACCACGCGTTCTGCGGCAGGCAGTTTGCTGGAGGCTGTAATTAGGTCCACTCCAAGCGCCTTCGCCTGTAGAAAGCCCGCATCAATCTCCGCATCCGTCATGGTCGGCTCAAAGCTGTAGTTGTAGGAGTAGATGCGGATGCCCGCGTCGTTGAAGCGCTTCTTCTTCCGCGCGAAGTAGGCGGATTGATCCTTTTCGCGCCACGCACGCAAAGCTTCGCGCTGCGCCTTTGTTTCGGCTGGTGTGGCCCGCTGCACCGGCGCGTCCGGCTTTGTGCCGGGCGCCCACCGTGCCCAGTAACCAGCCGGCAGCGGAAACGGCTCAGCCTGCGGCGACCAGAGCTCCAGCAGATCGATGCCGATCGCCTTCATCGTAGCGATCTGCTGATCGACCGCGGCATCGCCATCACCATTGCGCACATTGTGAAAGGTGTAGGCCTGCAGCCCCAACTCCACGCCGCGAACCGTGAGCGCATGTGCGCGCAGCGTTGGCATCAACGCGGGCACTGCCACCGCCGCCACCATTGCTGAACTAAGCTGTCCAAACCGCCGCCGTGTGCAGATCATCCTTGCTGTCCCTCCTGAGTTCTAGCGCCGTGGTAATCGTTCTACCGCAGCGACCATACCGGAGTGCTGTGGCTGGGTGCAACGTGCATCGATGTATGGGCGCGGAGTGTCGCACTGCAATATCCGGGCGCTGCCGCAGGTGCCGGTGTAGCCTAGAACCCTCATGGCAGAACAGATCACAACACCGGCGCCGCAGCGTACTGAGGCAGCACTTGCCTTGGTAAACGCGACACTGGCTGCTTCCGCGGCCAAGCGCGCTGCTGCCACCGGATCGGTGCTGGCCGCCAGCGGCATCACGTTGCTCAAGGTCATCACGGGCCTCTCCACCGGCTCGCTGGGTATGTTGAGTGAGGCAGCGCACTCCGCCATTGACCTGGTTGCGTCCACGCTTACGCTCTTCAGCATCCGCATGTCTGACATGCCCGCCGACGAGGACCACACCTACGGCCACGGCCGCGTGGAGAGCCTGTCCGCATTTGTGGAGACGGGCTTCATGCTGGCCTCGTCCATTTGGATCATCATCGAGGCCGTCCGCCGCATTCTGCGCTACGACCGCGGCGAACCGCTGAGCCTTCATTTTTCTATCTGGCCCATCGTGGTGTTGCTGCTCTCCATGGCCGTGGATTTTACGCGGTCGCGGCAGCTGGCGCGCGTTGCGCGGGAGTCGCATTCGCAGGCGCTTGAGGCTGAGGCGCTGCACTTTGGTACGGATATCTGGTCCAGCTTTGCGGTGCTGGCGGGGTTGGCGGCGTCGTTTGCGGGGCAGCACTTTGGTGTGCGCTTGCTTGAACTGGCGGACCCTGCGGCGGCAATGGTGGTTTCCATTGTGATTCTGCGGGTGACCTGGCAGCTGGCGCGCGAGACAGTGAACGCTCTGCTGGATGCAACACCGCCGGAGATGCGCGATGAGCTGGAGGCGGCGCTGCGGCAGGTGGATGGCGTGGAGCTGGTCGAAGGCCTGCGGATGCGCCGTGCAGGCGCGCGCTACTTTGCGGACGTGGTGCTGGGCATGCGGCGCAACACGACGTTTCAACGGTCAGAACAGATTGTGCAAGCCGCTACGGAGGCCGTCCAACGTGTAATGCCGGGCACGGATGTGGTGGTGCGAACCGTGCCTGTGGCCGGGCGGCAGGAGAGCGTTTTTGACCGCGTGCGCGCGGTGGCGCAGCAGGCGAATCTCGCGATCCACGATGTGACCGTGCAGCAGATGGACGGTGGGCTTGCCGTGGAGCTGCACCTGGAGCTGCCGGAGCACATGCTGTTGCGCGAGGCGCATGAGACGGTCACGCGCATTGAGGCGGAGATGAAGTTGCAGGTGCCGGAGATTCGCTCCGTCATAACGCATATTGAGGCGGAAGAGAGCACCATTGAAGACGCCGTGGTGCTGAATGACGATCGCGCGCTTGAGGACGAGGTGCGCCGCGCCGCGGAGGCCTTTCCTGAGATTGAGGACGTACACAACGTGGTGGCGCTGCGCACAGGCGACCATCACGTGCAGATGAGCTGCCACTGCTCCATGCCGGACAACCTGCCCATGGGCGACGTCCACCGCATCATCACGCAGATGGAGGCCGCTTTTCTGCGCGAACGGCCCGAGGTGGCGCGGCTGCTGATCCACCCGGAGCCGGTTACGGACAATGAGCGGTAAAGCCGTTTTCGTGGCAGGAAGCTTCGAATGGGATTACAGCAGCCATGGTCCGCTGGGATTCTTCGCTCCGCTCAGAATGACGATCGTGAATACAAACCATCACCCACCTGCAAGCATCGATAAGATAACCCTGTGAAGATTCGCGTCCGCTACCGCAACAACTCCGGCGAAGTTACCGCCGGCGCTGTCCGCCTCTTCCGCATCAGCATGACGGTGCTGTCCATGCTGGCGGTGGCGCTGCTCAGCGCGCTCATCACCATGCGGCTTGCCATCCACACCGGCGAGGTTGAGGTGCCCAGCGTGTCCGGGCTGACGGTGGAAGAAGCCGCGGAGAAGACAACGAGTGCCAACCTGGCGCTGACCGTGGAGAACCGCTTCTACTCCACCACGGTGCCCGCGGGGCGCGTGCTGTCACAGTCGCCGCTGCCCGGCGCCAGCGTGCGCAAGGGCTGGCACATGCGCATAACGGAGAGCCTGGGGCCGCAGCGTGTGACGATCCCCGACACGGTGGGCATGAACGAACGCGACGCAGGCATGGCTCTGCGACGCGCCTCGCTTGACCTGGGCGCGATCGCGCATCTGCCCTCGCCGGGCCCTGGCGATACCGTGCTGGCGCAGACGCCGCCCGCCAACGCCGAAGGCGTGGACAAGCCGGAAGTAAGCCTGTTGCTGAGCGAGCCCGAAGCCAACGCTGCGCACGCGTGGGTGATGCCGAATCTGGTTGGCCTTAGCTACTCCACCGCCAGCGCACGCATGCGTGATCTTGACCTGCACCTGTATGCCATCGTGCCGCAGTCAGCCAGTGCAGATGCGGACGCACCCGCGCCCGTCGCCATGCAGCCCGCGGGTTTTGTGGTGACGCAGGTGCCCGCGGCGGGCATGCGCGTCTCCGTTGCGGATAACCCGCATGTAAAGATGAGTGCCGCTGCGGCAGCAACAGCCGCAACTCCAACTGCGCCGTCTGCTGCTCCTCCGGCAACTTCTTCCGTTCCACCTGCGGCTCCTGCAGCAAAGCCTGCTGTGACTGTCGCTCCTGCTGCGAAGCCGGTTGTTCCGGTTATGCCTGCTGCGAAGCCCGCAGCACCCGCAACGCAGGCCGCGCCGATTGTGCGGCAGCCACCGACGCAGGTGCGATAGCGGAGTTCATCCGATTCGGAAGGGCACAGCTTTAGCTGTGCCGAAGGTGCCTTCTAAATGATGGGGCTTTAGCCCCTGAGGTACGTGTCTTCAGGGTAGAAAGCTGACCTCAGTGGCTAAAGCCGTGCCGAATTGACTCTGGATAAGCCACCTCAGTCTCTGCGAGTCATCATGCGAACCAGCACCACGGCGCCAAGTGCGATGACGGCGGCGAGCGCCGCAATCAAAGCTATGTGGAAGTAGTTCAGGCCCAGGTCACGCCACTGTGCCAGGAACGTGGCGAACGCGGCCAGCAGCGGCCAGAAGACCATGCGTGCGCGCCAACGCGACTTGTTTGACTCGTCTTTAACCAAGCTCATGCAGACGCTCCAACACAACGGCGAAGAAACCATCGCAGGGGTGTGTTCCCGGCAGCGTCCGCAGTGTTGCAGCGGTCAGCGTGGCGCGCGTCTCCTCAGGCAGTGAAGGCACCTTCGCAAGAACTTCTGCTGCGTCCACGGCGCGCGCATTTGCGACTTGCTTCAGCGCCGCTTCCACCACGGCCTCATTCTCCTCCGGCTCAAGCGAGCAGGTGGAGTAGATCAGGCGTCCGCCGGGCGCAAGCAACTGCAACGCGCTCGTCAGGATGGCGGTCTGCCTCTCTGCCTGTCGCGGCAGATCGCTGGGCCGCAGCCGATGGCGAATCTCAGGGTTACGCGCCAGCGTGCCGGTGCCGGAGCAGGGCGCATCGCACAGGATGAGATCGAAGCCGCCCGCGAGTTCTTTCGCTGTGGCGGGCAAGGTCATGTCTGCAAGCACCGTCTTCACGCGCGCGGTTGCGGCATCGCGATCCATACGTTTGCGCATTGCAGCCAGCCGCTTTTCGCTCACGTCTGCTGCGATGATCTCCGCAGCAGGATGACGCACGGCCAGCACCGCCGTTTTGCCGCCTGGTGCGGCACAGCAGTCCAGAATGCGCTTGGGCGCGGCGACCGCTGCTGCTGCAAGCTCGGCCACTAAACGTGATCCATCATCGATCTCCGGCATCTCGTCATCGGCAGGGAAGAGTGCGTGCGCGGGCGGCTCGGCCTGGTCGTACTCTGCAATGCGTCGTGTGACCACGCCACCAAAGTTTGTGCGCCAACGCTGCAGCAGCCACTCCGGGTGTGCCTTCTCTTCCGGCGTTACAGCCGCTGCAAGTGTGCGGCGGTCTCCTGTGTTGCTCTCGCGCGCAGCGCGGCGCAGCAGCGCATTCACCATGCCCGCAGCGTGCGCTGCGCCGTTGGCGCGGGCCAGCTCCACACTTTCGTTAATGGCGGCAAAGGGCGGCACGCGATCCAGATGCCGCAGCTGAAACAGACCCAGCCGCAGCGCAATCACCGCGGCCGGATGCAGCTCCGCGTCTGGTCGCTGCAGCATGGGTTGCAACACTGCATCCAGTTGCAGCTGCCAGCGCAACACACCCAGCACCAGCGCCGTGGTCAGGTTGCGGTCCTCCTGCGAGAGCTCGTTGACCGCAAGCGAATGCAGCAGATCGTCTGAGTGCGCGGCGCTGACCGACACCTTATGCAGGATGTGAAACGCCGCGGCGCGCGCGGACGAAATCTTCGCTGCAGACTCGGCGCGTGTGATGCTTGCGGCGCTTGCTGTACCAGTTGATTCGACGGCAACGCGAAGAGCCGGACGTGTGGATACCCTGCCGGGCGACGGCGGAACGACGACCACAGGCTTCGGAGCATCGCTCTTGCGCCCGAAGGGTGATGGGATACGCGGTGGAGTCTTTGGTGGGCGGCTCATGGTTGCTCCTCGCCAAGGCGCTCGCCGCTGCGCAGTTGATAGCCGCGCAGAAACTCTGCAGCGCCCATGCGCTTCTTGCCCTCGGCCTGCACTTCGTCCAGCACGACGGCGGTGTTGGCTCCGCACGCTACGAGCATGGTGCTTTCGTGAAGTGTCAGTGTGCCTGGAATTGTGTCTGTGATTGCATCAGCAATGTGCATCGCATGCACGATGAGCTTTTTACCGCGCAGCGTGGTGAATGCGCCGGGCCACGGCTGAAAGCCGCGGAAGCGTTGATCAATTTCTTGAGCGGTGCGTGACCAGTCGATGCGTGCATCCTCGCGCGTGAGGATGGGTGCGAGTGTTGCAAGCGCATGGTCTTGATCTTCGGGTGTGATGGTGCCTGCTTCCAGTCCCGCAAGTGTCTCCACCATCAACTGCGCACCTGCATCTGCAAGCGAGACGAACAGCTCCGGGGACGTTGTGTGCGGTGTGATGGGTACGCGTGTCTTCAGCAGCATGGGGCCTGTGTCCAGGCCTGTGTTCAGGCGCATGGTGGTTACGCCTGTCACCGTGTCGCCGCTGGCAATGGCCCACTGGATGGGTGCGGCACCGCGCCAGCGTGGCAGCAGGGAACCGTGGCCGTTGATGCAGCCGTAGCGTGGCAGATCGAGCATCCACTGCGGAATGATACGGCCATAGGCGACGACGATGATTGCGTCCGGAGCGAGTGCGGTGAGCGTTGCGCGTAGGTCTTCGTTGTTCTTCAGCTTCTCTGGTTGCGTTACGGTGATGCCGTGTACCAGAGCTGCGGACTTTACCGGTGTGGGATGAATCTCGCCGCCGCGGCCCACAGGCCGGTCCGGCTGCGACAGCACCAGAGCAACGTCATGTCCGGCGGCAATCAGCGCCTCAAGCGTGGGCACTGCGAAGGCCGGCGTGCCGCAGAATGCCAGCTTCATCCCGCGCACGCTACCACTCGCCGTTCTTCTGCAGTTTGCGGATGCGGCGGATGATGAGGTCGCGCTTCAGCCGCGAGAGGCGGTCGATAAACAACACACCTTCCAGGTGATCGAACTCATGCAGAAAGGCGCGCGCCAGCAGCTCTTCACCCTCAACCTCAAACCACTTGCCGTACTCGTCCTGCGCGCGCATCTTCACGTGAAAGGCGCGTGTGACCTTGTCGCGAATATCCGGCAGCGACAGGCAGCCCTCTTCTTCAACCTGTTTGCCTTCAGTCTCCAGAATCTCAGGGTTGATCAGCACCAGCCGGTCCTCAGACTTTTTGCCGAACGACAGATCCACGATGTAGATGCGTTTTGAGATGCCGATCTGCGGCGCCGCCAGGCCAATGCCCTCGGCCGCGTACATGCTTTCAAACATGTCTTCGGTCAGCTTCTTCAGCTCTTTGTCGAACACGGTAACCGGCTGCGCCTTCTGCGCCAGCAACGGGTCCGGATATTTGATGACGTTATAAATCACGGTGTGTCTTCTTGTGTCCTAAGCCTTTAGGAGATAGGCGCTGCTGTTGTCAGCGTTTAAAACTGGCGGATCTGCTGTCGGTAGCCATCCAGGTTGCGTTGTGTCTCAACCAAGCTGTCGCCGCCAAATTTTTCGAGCGCACAGCGAGCCAGCGTCAGCGCCACCATTGCCTCTGCTGCAACGCCCGCGGCCGGCACCACGCACACATCGCTGCGTTCATACGCGGCCTTTACCGGCTCGCGCGTGGCAAAGCTTACGGAACCAAGCGGACGGCGCAGCGTGCTGATGGGTTTGAGATAGCCGCGCACGGTGATGTCTTCACCGTTGGCGATGCCGCCCTCAAGCCCGCCTGCGTTGTTGCCCTGGCGGGTAAAGCG
>JAMFTB010000117.1 GCA_026225595.1 Terriglobus sp.
GGGCGGCGAGCACGTGGGACGCTACACGTTCATCGGCATTGAGCCATACAAGAAGATGGTCTCGCGCGGCACCAGCATTACGTCGGAGCAGAAGGGCAAGCGTCCTCGCACCTTCGAGGGCGACATCTTCGATGAGCTGAAGAAGGCGCTGCACGGCCACACGCCCGCTCGCCTGCCTGGTCTGCCGCCGTTCACCGCCGGGGCCGTCGGATTCTTCGCCTACGACGTCGTCCGCCAGATCGAAAAGCTGCCGACCCTGGCAAAAGACGAACTAGGCGTTCCGGATGCCTGTCTGATGTTCTTCGACCAGGTAATCGCCTTCGACCATGTCAAAAAAGAGATTCACCTCATGGTGACTGCCGACTTCCAGCGCGAGGCGGCCAAGGGCGCCTATGATCGCGCGATCCGCCGTCTGAACAAGCTGGAAAAGCGTCTGGCCGCGCGAATCCAAATCCTCCCACTGTTCCTCGGAGATGAGTGTGATAGTGGAGTTGGTCTGCGGGTCGAGGTCTACCAGAAGGGTTCGCAAACCCATTTTCCCGCAGTAGGCGGAAAAGTTGACGCTCAGAGCGGTCTTGCCGACTCCGCCCTTCAAGTTTATGCACGCAAGAACAACCGCCATGGTAGTTCCCTTCAGGCCTCGAGAATGTGTTGAGCTTACTGCTTTCGTGATCCCTTAGCTACAGCAACGGCGTTTTTTAGTTGAAGCCCACGCGTGCAAAGTTGAAGTGGAACGGCCGATGCTTTCGCATCGGCCGTTTCGGTCGTGAGCGGAAACACAGCGAAAGGTTACTGGCTCAGTGGCTTTTCTTCCTGGTCATCTTATGGGGGGGTGGTTAATGCTGCGGCTACCTTGTCGTCGCTGTCGAGGTCGAGGAGTTTTACGCCCATGGTGGCGCGGCCCGCGGCGCGGATGGTCTTGGTGTCAATCCGGATGATCTTGCCGAATTGGCTGATGACCATCAGCTCCGTTGTCTCATCGACCAGCTGGATGGACGACACCTTGCCGATTTTTGGCGTGGTGCGCATGTTGATGACGCCCTTGCCTGCGCGGGACTGCAGGCGGTACGCATCCACGTCTGTCCGCTTGCCAAAGCCGTTTTCGCTGACGGTGAGGATGAGGCACGGCGTAATGCCGAGCTGCTTATCCAGCGCCTCCATGCGGTCGCTGCTTGCCTCTGGCGCGGCGGCTTCCACAACGGTTTCGTTGGGGTCGCCCTCAAGCTCAAGCGGCACGGCGGACTTGGCGCGAGCCAGTTCGTCCATGGCCGCCTGCACCTGTTCAACCAGCGACGGCTTGCCTGCCTTGGGCGGGTTCGTTGCATCAAGCTTGGCGGCGTACTCAAGCCGCTTGCGGTTGCGCGCGGCTTCGCTGGGTGTAACGGCCACGCCGATGACGTAGTCGCCCTTCTTGAGCGTGATGCCCTTGTTGCCGCCGGCGTTGCGACCCATGGGGCGCAGGCCGCCGGACTTTTCCGGGTCATGCTTCTCTTCAAAGCGGATGGCCATGCCCTCGCGCGTGGCGAGGAAGATGACATCATCACCGGACGTCGCGCGGACGGCGATCAGTTCGTCATCCTTATCAATATTGATGGCGATGATGCCGCGTGCCATGACGTTGCTGAAGTCAACCAGCGGCGTCTTCTTTACGATGCCCTCGCGCGTGCCGAAGAAGACGTATTTGCCCTCTTCCTTCAAGTCGCGAACGGCCAGGTAGCTGACGATTTTTTCGCCGGGCTGCAGCGCCAGCATGCTGGCCATGTGCTTGCCCTTGCCTGCTGCGCCAACGTCAGGAATCTCGTAGATCTTCATCCAGAAGACGCGGCCGGTGTTGGTAAAGAACAGCAGGTAGGCATGCGTGCTGTCGATGATGAGCGACGCGACGAAGTCTTCTTCGCGCGTCTTCATACCCAGGCGGCCCGTGCCACCGCGGCGCTGCTGCCTGTAGATGCTGATGGGCGTGCGCTTGAGGTAGCCCGAGTGCGAGACGGTGACAGCAACCTGCTCGTCTGCAATCAGGTCTTCCAGCTGCAGCTCGGCGGTCTCATCCACAATCTGCGTGCGGCGAACATCGCCGTACTTATCGCGGATTTCCGTGAGCTCGTCAACGATGACCTTGCGCAGCTTCTTCTCGCTGGCCAGGATGCTTTCGTAGTACGCAATGTTGTCGCGCACCTTGGTCAGCTCGTTGAGGATTTCGTCGATGGAAAGCTGTGTGAGGCGGTACAGCTGCAGTTCCAGGATGGCGTCAATCTGGCGGTAGCTGAGGATGAGCGTGCCGACGGCGCCGGGCGCGAGCGCGGCGGGCAGCAGCGTGGTGTCCATGCCGTACTTCACTGGGTCCAGCGTTACGCCGGCCAGCTCTGTACCGCGCAGGTTCACGCTCTTGCCGCTGAAAAACTGGAAGAGGTTTTCGCGCGCATCCGCACGGCTGCTGCTGTTGCGGATGATGCGGATGACCTGGTCCAGATGATCGAGCGCGATCTGGTAGCCAAGCAATGTGTGTTCGCGCTCGCGTGCCTTGCCCAGCAGGAATGCGGTGCGGCGGCGCACCACGTCAATGCGGTGCTCAATGAAAGCGCGGATCGCGTCTGGCAGCGGCAGCTCGCGCGGCTGACCGTTGTGCACGGCCAGAAAGATCATGCTGAAGCTTTCCTGCATCTGCGTGTTCTTGAACAGCTGGTTCAGCACAATCTCAGGCTGCGCGCCGCGCTTCAGTTCGATGACAATGCGCATGCCGTCGCGGTCGCTCTCGTCGCGCACGTCGCTGATGTCGTCAATGACCTTGTCTGTGACGAGCTCTGCAATGCGCTTGATGAGGTTGTTCTTGTTGACCTGGTACGGAATCTCGCTGACGATGATGGACTCGCGGCCACCCTTCAGCTCTTCCGTGGAGCACTTGGCGCGCATCAGGAAACGGCCGCGGCCGGTGCGGTAGGCCTCGCGGATGTTGCGCTTGCCAAAGATGAAGCCACCCGTGGGGAAGTCCGGCCCCTGCACGTGCTCCATCACAATGTCCAGTTCCTGCTCGCGGCTAAGGCCGGTGGAGTTCACCAGCGTGATGGCCGCGGTAATGATCTCCGTGAGGTTGTGTGGCGGAATATTCGTCGCCATGCCAACGGCAATGCCGGAGCTGCCGTTGACGATCAGGTTGGGGAAGCGCGCGGGCAGAACCGTTGGCTCAAGCGTGGACTCGTCATAGTTCGGCGTGAAGTCGACGGTGTCCATGTCGATGTCGGCAAGCATTTCACCGGCAATCTTCTGCAGGCGGCTCTCGGTGTATCGCATGGCGGCCGGTGGATCGCCGTCCACAGAGCCGAAGTTGCCCTGACCGTCGACCAGCGGATAGCGCATGCTGAAGGGCTGCGCCAGGCGCACCATTGCGTCATAAATCGCGGAGTCGCCGTGCGGGTGGTAGTTGCCCATGGTGTGGCCCACAACCTTGGCGCACTTGGTGTATTTCTTATTGGCCTGCAGACCCATCTCCTGCATGGCGTACAGGATGCGGCGATGCACCGGCTTCAGACCGTCACGAACGTCTGGCAGTGCGCGGCCAATGATGACCGACATGGAGTAGTCGAGATACGAACGGCGCATCTCTTCTTCAATGTTGATGGACAGCATGTGCAGCGCGCCCGGCCCGGTCGATCCGGGAGGGTTGGAACCGCCGTCGCCGCCAGAGCCAGCGCCGCCTGCAGCGGCCGGTGACGTCTTCGCGTTTTCTTCGTTCGGGGGAACCCCGTCAGGGGGGAGCGGAAGCTGGTTCTGATCGTCTGCCATGTGTGACTTAAGTATACCGTCTGGAGTGGCGAAAAGACCGTGGTTTGCGCCTGTTTCCCGGTGCGTTCCCGTTTGCTTTTTGTGTTAATTTGGCGTGGTTTGGCGACCCCGCGAGGCGTAGGCTGCATCTACGTCATTGGTACTGGCGTAGCCGGTGTGTTGGCTGCGCAGATTGGATTGGAATGAAACGACTTGGAATGGGTTTGAGCGGTGCCCTTTTAAGCGGAGCGCTGCTGCTGGGCTCCGTGGCACCCGTGGTTGGAGGCTTGCCCGCGCACGCGCAGGGTGGCCGCTATGACAACGGATATCGCGGAACGCATCCGTATGACGACCGGTACGACCGGGGGCGGTATCAAAACCGCAACCAGGGAGGCATTGGGCCGGGCAAGGGCGCGTTGATTGGCGCTGGCGCTGGCGCGCTACTGGGCGGACTGTTGGGTGGCGGTATGAAGGGCGCGCTGATTGGTGGAGCTGTGGGTGCAGGTGGCGGCGCGATTGTGGGCAAGGCGGCTCAGGATAATCGGCAGCGTGACTATCGCGACTACGGTTACCGCCGCTAAGCGCTGGGCGAACGCACCTGAACACGGACAGACGAAAGGGTTTGATGATGACGATGCAGAGTGCAGTACGTGCAGTGTTGATGAGCGGCTTCCTGGTGATTCCAATGGCAGTGCCGGCCCAGATGAATGCGCAGGCGAAACCGAACACCCAGAGTGTGACGGCGGCAAACAGTGCGGATGCAGCCCACGTGAACCGGGAACTGCTGACCAGCACCGTGCATGAAGCATGGCTGGCAAGCGGCCGCAATGAAGATAAGTTCTTTGACATGGTGAAGCAGTGCGCGGAGCTGAGCGCGCAGAAGCGTGGACTGACGCTGCCCGATACGGAAGCGGCAGGCCGCAGGATGGGGACGCTCATCAAGACCATCTCACGCCGCGACCCGGATCAGCTGCTGTATGCAGTGGTGGACGCAGCCGTGAAGCAGACCGGCATCCCGCCCACGAAGGCTGCGAAGTAAATCGCTTGCAACATAAGAAGTTAGCCGCCCGGCAGAGATCCTGCCGGGCGGCTTTTCTGTGTCGTGACAATTTCTGTTTCGCCATGTTTAGAAACGCAACCGACAGACCACAGCCGCGAGCGAGGGTTGCCCGGAAATTCTTTATATTTCGCTGATTTACGGGCATATTTTCTGATTTGGCGTGCCTCTTGTGTACGGTGCAAGGCATCTCTCTACATGAAACGATTCGTCGTTTGTTGCCGCGTACCCCGCGCGGCTAGGAGATGACACGCATTGGAGCGAAGATTTCAGGTTTGGTTCTGGGTGGTGCAATGGCGCTTGGCGCAGTTGCTCCGCTGGCAATCACCCACACCGCTGCAGCGGAACAGTATCGCCGCGCGAATGGCGACTATCGCGATAACCGTGGCCACTGGCACCATCGCAGCGGCGGCATTGGCCCCGGTAAGGGCGCGCTGATTGGCGGCGCAGCAGGTGCAGGTGTTGGCGCACTGGTAGGCGGCGGTAAGGGTGCATTGATCGGCGGCGCAGTTGGAGCAGGCGGCGGCGCAATCGCAGGCAAGGCCAACCAGAATCACCGCGACAACGAATACCGTCACTAGAACTTTGTAGGTGTACACCCGGGGGAACAAAGGCCCTGCATGCATCGCGCGTGCAGGGCCTTTTGTTTGTCCTGCCGGACGGGCCCGCAACGCGCGGTGCGGTCACTTCGTGACGTGTACTCGGCTTCGCGATGGGCTCTCCCGTTGGTCGTGATGAAACTTGATCCCGACCATCGGGAGGGGCGAGGCGAAGCCAGTAAAAAGGCGTGGGAACGCCCGCCCTCCGCGCAGGAGGCCCGTCCGACAGGACACGGAGTGGCATCCTATAGTCGCTATGGACTTGACTCGCACCATTGTCGTTGCCGCATTGCTATGCACTTCTCTCAACGCGCACGCCACGAGCTTTGATTGTGTGAAGGCCGTGCGGCCGGTGGAGCGCGCGATATGTGCCGACCCGAAGCTGAGCGCGGCGGATTCTGCAATGGCCGCGGCGTATCGCGCGGACCTGCAGCGGCTACCATCCGATGCCATCGGCAAGCTGCGCGTGGATCAGCTGCAGTGGCTGGACTGGCTGCAGACGATTTGCCGCGTGGACGATGCGCAGCAGACGCGGCTTTCAGCGGCAAAGTGTATGCAGCCTCTCTATGTGAAGCGGACGAAGCTGCTGCGGTCTGCCGTGTCCAGTAGCGAAGACGTGCTGATGCTGACGCGCACAACGTATCTGGCTTTCCCTTCGGATGCTGGCGCTACGGGTATGCCAACCACCTATCCAGGCTTTGACACGTTGACCGCCGCGTGGCCGGAGGCGCAGACCGACGACGCGGATTGGGCTGTCTGGAACAAGGCCATGCTTGCCGCAACGCAGGCCATTGCAAAGCAGGCCGCCGGCACATCGACAACCTCAACAGAATGGAATGCCGGTGACGCTGCAGGCAATGATGCGGAGGCAGTCACACGCATTTTGGGAATAGATCAGGACCGGATCACCACCAACACCACGATTCAGTTGTGGCGTGGTGCGCACCCTGCCGAAAGCTACGGCAACACGACGTGGCTGCTGGATGCGCACCGTGCGCTGCGCGCCAGCGACATCTTCCGCGAGGACACGCCGTGGCAGCAGGCGCTTGCGCGCGCATGCTGGCAGCAGCTGCTGGACAAGGTGGACAGGGACGGCATCTATCCTGAACTGAAGGGGCCGGATGCGCCTCAGCTGCGGGATGTGGTTCGCAGCGAACTCAACTGGCATCCCGAGGCCGATGGCCTGCGCATTGATTATCCGGAGTACACCGTGGCTCCGCGCTTCGTGCACCCGGACGATTCCATCGTGCCATGGGCGGTGCTGAAGCCGTATCTACAACCTAGCTTCACGCTGCCGGGCAAATAGACCGAATCATCTTGTTGCACGAATCGTAAGGGCGCGGCTCCAGCCGTGCCGAACAGGTTCACAAATCCAGAGCGGCTTTAGCCGCTGAGATAGAGAAACGAAGCCCTTGGGAAAATGGCTTAGCCACCGAGATTCGAATCTCGGCGGCTAAAGCCGCTTGTTGCGGAACAAACTACAAGACGAACTACTTCGCCAGTTCCTGCTCGATGACCGCGGTCAGCTCGGGCGAATCGGGCAGCGTGTCGGGCGAGAAACGTGCCGAGGCTTTGCCGTCGCGACCCACCACGAACTTTTCAAAGTTCCACAGCAGCTCCGGCTCAGCGTTGGTTTTGATGCCGTACTTCACCAGGCCATCGATCATGCCCTGCTTGCCGCTGCCCTGTGACTCAGGAATCGCAGCGGTCAGAGCAGCGTAGAGCGGGTGCTTTTCCGGGCCAACGACCGTGATCTTTTGAAACATGGGGAAGCTGGCGCCGAAGGTGCCGCGGCAGAACTGCGCAATCTCCTCGTTGGAGCCCGGCTCCTGCCCGGCAAAGTCGTTTGCCGGAAAGCCCAGCACCTCAAACCCTGCGTCGTGGAAGCGCTTGTACGTCTTCTCCAGCGCGTCGTACTGCGGCGTTAGGCCACATTTGGATGCCACGTTGACCAGGAGCAGAACCTTGCCGTGGAAGTCAGCCAGTGTGCCGGTGCTGCCGTCCATACGCGTGAGTGGGATGCTGTAGAGATCGTTTGCCATAGCCCTAAGGATAAACCGCCTTGAAACAGCAGACGTGAAAAGACCGCGACGCCGAAGAGCATCGCGGTCTTGCAGTGGGGTGAGTCTTACAGGAACAGTTGCTGTGGTTGCTTAAACAGCTGCCAGGGCAGTCTTCTGCCGCTTCTTCTTGTAAGCGACCAAGTCGTCCTGCCAAGAGCCCAGAGCCGATGCCAACGGCGACTCCTGCTCGCGCAGCGCCTGGCTCTGCAGGCGGGTGATCTCCTCGCCAAAGGCGGATTGCTCCTCGCCTGCCAACGTGGTAACGGCAGCAGCGGCTTCCGCGCCGGTAGCTTCCTTGTCACTCGCCGCCGGATCGACCCAGCCCTCAGGCCGGAACGACCGCGGCAGGTCCGTGTCCTGAAATTCAATGCCTGAAGCGACGAGCGTGCGGGCCGTGTTGGCCAGCGACTCGCGCTTGGTGGTCAGCTTGCGCGCAGCGGCTTCACGCAGCGCCTCCGTCGCGAAGGTCTCGTGCTTCAGTGTGTGGATCAACTTGCGGTCGTAAAGATCGATCTCGCGGTGCAGATCGCGAAGAAAATATTTGTCCTGGGTAACGATTCGCATCGTGGCGAAACTCCTGTAGTAGCGCGGAGGGGGAATCGGCTCGAAGGGTTTCCATTCTCATGCCCGCGGAAGATACCGGGGCTACAAAATGGGTTTCGAATCAGCGCTTATATACAGTTTGATGCGAAAACCCGCCAGCGCGGCAGACCGGGGGCCGATTTCGGTGGGAAACACCATAAATGATGTAAAAGGACGGCTTGCGCCGTCCTTTTACAGGTTTTTTGCCGTTGGTACTGGTGTGAGGACGATGCCCCGGGGTCAAAAAGTTAGACCGCGGAGACGTTCTCTGCCTGCCAGCCCTTGGGCCCCTTGACCACGTTGAAGCTTACGCGCTGGCCTTCCTGCAGCGAGCGGAAGCCCTGTGACTGGATAGCCGTATGGTGTACGAAAACATCCTCACCGTTGTCGCGCGAGATGAATCCAAAGCCCTTGGCATCGTTAAACCACTTCACATTTCCCTGTTCCATTGCCGTATCCCTGTCCTGTTACGCCTGATGTTTCGCTGAATCTCAATACGGTTTTGCAAGTGCGTTTGGGCAGGGCGAGCAAAGAACCAAAACTGAGGGTCAAACGATTGCGCATAATGTAACACAACGATGTACATTTTCGCGACCTTTTGGAATGCCGTACGTCTAACCTTCCCACGACATGAAAAAGGCACATCTGCAGTAGCCAGAACACTTCTCCTGACGCGTCATCCTGAGCGCAGCGAAGGATCCCGGCGAATGCATGCCCTGCCGCATACGTCGGCGGCTTCCGGCCACGGCTTTTTCGCAGCGGAAAAGCACGAATCCATCGGCTGATGAGAATGCGTCGGGATCCTTCGCTCAGGATGACAGCGGAGGTAATTCCGTGGCATCAGCTCACTTGGCGTCGAGCGTTCCCTGCTGCCTTTGCAATGCTGCTCCACGCTCCAGCTCCGCCGCCATGCGGTCTAGCTGCGCCTGCAGCTCCACCACACGCTGCTCCAGCAAGGTAACCCGCGCGGCAAGATCGGGATCTGCGGCTGATCGCGCGGCTGAATGTGTTGTGGGAGCTGTGGCGATCTCATCCATTGGAACGTCGCCCAGCAGATGCGCATAGCGCTGCTCCTTTGACCCGGGCTGCCGCGCCAGCTGCACCGCAATCGGCTCCGCGCGGCCTTCCGCAGGGGCAGCCATCCGTGCCAGCGCCGTGGAGACGGCCGGCAGATCGTCAAAGGCAAACAGCCTGTCGGACCGGCTGCGCAGCTCGCCCGGCGTCTGCGGACCGCGCAGCAGCAGCAGGCAGATCAGCGCAGTCTCATCGCGGCGAAGTTGGAAGACGGTGCGTGCGCGATGCTCATACCGCTGCACGCGGCTGCCGTGGTCCACACTGACCAGCTCCAGGTCTTCCAGCGACCTGAGAGCCGAGCGGACATCATCCTCAGCCAGCGTCATCACCGGGTCGCGCGAACTCTTCTGGTTGCATGCGGCCACCAGCGCATTCAGGCTCAGCGGGTAATACTCCGGCGTGGTGATCTCTTTTTCAATCAACGCGCCCAGAACGCGTGCTTCTACGGGTGTCAGCTGCATGGGTTGATGTTAGTCCCGCAGTTGAAATGAGGCGTTACAGCCACGGGGATGGCCTTGAAAGCACATGCAGTTGTTTTGAAAGGCATGGCTTCAGCGGTTTTGAAAGGGCATGGCTTTAGCGGTTTTGAAGGGGCATGGCTTCAGCCATGCCAATGAAATCTCTTGGAGCGAGGGCTTTAGCCCCTGAGGTTTCGCTTTCTTGGGACAGCCACCAATCCCTCAGCGGCTAAAGCCGCCCATCAACCGGGGGCATACGGCATGGCTGAAGCCATGCCCTTTCAAAGCAGCTACTCGCTCGAAACGCCCGCGGCGGCGTAGATCGCTTCCATCGCCACCATGTCGGCGAGGCCGTCTTCACCCGGCGTGGGTAGCTCCGCACCCTGCTGGACAGCAGCGGCAAGCGCCTCCGCCTCCAGCCGAAACTCTGACACCGCCGCAGCGCGCTCATCCACACGTACCGCCTTGCCCGCAGCATCGTGGTACTCACCCTGCAACCGATAGCGGTCCCGATGGCTGAAGGCCGGCGCCAGCAGCAGCGTGCCCCGTTCGCCGGTGATGCGGACGGTGTCCGCAATCTTCTCCGTGTAGGACGAGCGGCAGGCAGCACGCGCGCCGGACGGAAAGACGCTGGTCCACGCGATGGACCGCTCCAGCCCATTGGCATCGCAGACGGCAGATGCATCCTGCACCGCGACCGGGTCTTCAGCCAGCAGAAAGCGCGCCGTGTTCAGCGGATAGATGCCCACGTCAAACAGCGATCCGCCGCCTGCCAGCGCGGGCTGGTCGCGCCAGCCGGGGTCCAGCGCAAAGCCAAAGCCGGATTCAATGTGCAGCGTCGCCGCGTCGCCCAACGCCCCGCTTTGGATAAGCTCACGCAAACGCATATGCAGTCCGTTGTGCGGGCAGCGGTAGGCGATGCTGAGCTTCACCCCGCCCGCAGCGCAGGCTACGATCATGGCGCGGGCGTCATCGCTGTTGGGCGCCATGGGCTTTTCGCACAGCACGTATTTGCCCGCGGATGCGGCGCGTTCCGTGTATTCACGATGCATACTGACCGGCAGCGCCAGGTAGACCGCGTCAACCGCAGGATTGTCGCGGATGCTGTCGAAGTCCTCGTAGCTATATACGGAGGGCACGCCGTACTTGCGCGCCAGCGAGGCGGCCTTATCCTCGTCGCCGCTCACCAGCGCCGTCACTGCCGCCGTGGGCGAGTCGCGCAGGCCGTCCATAAAGTAGCCCGCAATGTGGCCCAGGCCCACCACGGCGTAGCCAAAGCGCTGCTTATCCGTAGATGACGGGGACACAGTGCGGCCAAGCAGGCGGCTCAGGAAGCTCATGCGAATAAGGCTACATGCCCCGCCTCAAAACCAGCGATCAAGATAGAGACGATGTTCATGACGAAAGGCAGAACGCGGAGTGCGCAGAGTATGCCGCGGTGTTCGCGGGTGGTGTTTGCGGATAAAGCAGGCCCGCGTACTCCGCGAGAAACACCGCGAACCCCGCGTTCTGCTTTCTTTCCTCAAGGAGCTATGGGATGACGTTACCTGACGCCGGAACTGCGTGATCTGACGCCCAAGTTGCAGGCCATGACGCCCGAATACGGCGGCGGGATACCCGCATTTCCAGTAAAATTTAGAGAATGATCTGGGGCGGACGGCCTGCTTCCCTGCGTTTCCAAGGGGCAGACCGCAGATCGTGCCACCAACTCCGCTCGACGCACGCTGGTCGGCCATCTTTACCCCAGGAGCGACTCCCCGTTGCCTTATTCGTTTATCAAGTCTCTTTCGTTTCGCCGCGCACTCTGCTGCGCCGCCGTTGCCACGCTCACGCTCACCATGGCCGGCTCCGCCTCCTCTGAAGAGGTGCCCACCCCTTCCGTGACCACGCAGACCGCAGCAAAGCCCAGCCTGATGGAGAACTTCCGGCTGAAGATGTACCACCTGCACACGGGCGAATCGATTGACGTGGCCTACAAGGATGCCGAGGGCTACTCGCTAAGCGGCGTCAGCGCGCTGAACCACTTCCTGCGCGACCATCGCACAGACGACAACGCCGACTACGATCCACGCGAGTTTGACCTGCTGCACGCCCTGCTGGCCAAGCTGGGCCGGCCCAACGCGACGATCCAGATTGTCTGCGGCTACCGCACACCGTTCTCGAACAACTTTCTGCGCACACGCAGCGCAGACACCGGCGTTGCAGAACACTCGCAGCACATGCTGTCGAAGGCGATTGACATCCGCATCCCCGGCGTCAGCACGCGGGCGCTGCGCAACGCCGCGCTCAGCCTGGGCATGGGCGGCGTGGGTTACTACCCCACCAGCCAGTTCGTCCACGTGGACGTGGGCCCGGTGCGCCAGTGGCAATACGGCGGCGCGCGCGAGCGCCAGGTAGCAAGCCGCGGAACACACAGCCGCAAACACGCCCACCGCGCATAACTGACTTTCCCAACATTCAAATTGCAACATGTCCTGCCGGACGGGTCTCCTGCGCGGGGGCGGGTGCTCACGCACCTTTTTACTGGCTTCGCCCCGCCCCACCCGTTGGTCGGGATCAAACTTCCTGCCAACCAGGCGGATTCAATGCGGGTATCAAACTTCTGTGCCGACCATCGGGAGGCCCACGCAAAGCAATAAAAGGCGTGAGCGCCCGCCCCACGCGCAGCGGGCCCGTCCGGCAGGACATGCATTTGTTGAATTTTCCGTGAGCGGGGCGAATTTCTGTGGACGCGCGGCCTGCTGCAGGTTCATCCTGAATGCCGGATACTGCACATTTCAGAGAGGGCCACACCATGTCTGCAAAGTTTGAGATCAAGAAGGCGTCGGACGGACAGTTCTACTTCAACCTGAAGGCTGGCAACGGCGAAATCATCCTAACCAGCGAGATGTACAAGGCGAAGGCCTCGGCGCTAAACGGCATTGAGTCCGTCAAAAAGAACGCCCCGCACGACGAGCGCTATGAACGCAAGGCGGACAAGGCCGGCCACCCGCGTTTCAACCTGAAGGCGGCCAACGGCGAGGTGATCGGCGCCAGCGAAAGCTACAGCAGCGAGTCCGCCCGCGAACACGGCATTGAGTCCGTGAAGAAGAACGCGCCGGAAGCCACCACGGACGACACCACCGCGCACGCATAGAGGTAAATTTCAGAAAGACAAAGGCGGCCCGCCTGGGCCGCCTTCTTGCCTTCAGAAATTTTGAATGGTCGGGACGACTAGATTCGAACTAGCGACCTCACCCACCCCAAGGGTGCGCTCTACCAGGCTGAGCCACGTCCCGACCGGAGACACAAGGTATACGCGAGAGGGGTTTCTGCGTTTGCGTCCCTGTTAGTGTACACCGGCCTGAGGGGTCGTTTGGGGTGGCAGTAAGCCGCAGACAGCAGGTTTCTCCACTTCGCTACGCTTCGGTCGAAAGGACAGTTCCTTCGGCGAAGGATTCATAACCTCATTGCTCACTCCGGACTGTATTTGTCCCGGAAGTGGAATTCATATCGCACGCCCACGCTGACGGCCAGCGGCTGGAATTCCGGGGAGATATGGCCAAGCTTCCACTGCTGCGACTGCACGTCTGCGCGCACCGCCCATGAACTCGACCCAGCCCGGTCCAGCACAATGTCCACGCCGCCTCCGTACGACAGAACGTCGGTCATGTCATGGGTGTAGTTGGGGTCGGGCGGGTGGTTGAAGTCGATGCTGCCGTAGTTGAACAGCAAGTCGCCGTAGGGCTGGAAACGGCCCAGGTCGAGCACCAGCCGAGGTCCGCCTCCATAGGTGTACTGGTTGCTGGTGGGGCCACTGGAGCCGGTGGCGCGCACCTCCACGCCGGGCCGCAGGCGGGTATAGCCGATCTGGTGGAAGTTGAGGTCCGCGCCGGCACCGCCACCCCAGTTGGGCCGGTTGTCATGGATGAAAGCTGGCCTGACGTACGAGAACATGCCGAAGGCCTGCAGCTGAACAGCCTTGCTGGCCGTGGATTGCGTGCGCTGTGCCGTTGCAGCCAGCGCCAGCGACACCGCCACGACACCCAACAGCTTCAAGAGAGGTTTCTGCATAGTCCTCATGCGGGCTTTGGACGCTGTCTGTATCCGCAGCGGTTGACCCGGTGTTCGCAGTTGTTGCTGCAGTCTCGGTACCCCTTGAATATCTGAGAACCGCCGATAATGAAATTACGCGGAGTTTTCCGGCTGTAGCGTGGAGCTTTCCGCACGCAGCGCGGCTTTGCGCGGCAGCAACACATGCATCACGGTGCCGTTGCCGGGTGCCGTCTCCACACGCAGAATGCCGCCGTGCCGCTCCACAATCTCGCGCGAGATGTACAGACCAAGGCCGTTGCCCAGGTCGCCCTTGGTGGAGATGAAGGGTTGGAAGAGGACATCCTGCATGGCCGCCGGAATGCCCGCGCCGTCATCGCCTACCATCACCTCGCGACCTGCGGGCGTTTCCAGCGCCTGCAGCCACACATTGCCGCTCAACGGTGCTGCGTCCACCGCGTTTGAGAGCAGGTTGGCAAGCACCTGACGAATCTGCCCCAGGATGCCCTCCAGCACCACATCCTCACCGCCGCGGATGGTCACCTTCACATGGCGGTTCTGAATCTTGCCACGGAAGAGCCGCAGCACGTCCGCGAAGAGTGAGCCTGCGGTGAAGCTCTCCGCTCGACCGGAGTTTTCGCGGCCCCAGCGCAGCGTCTGCTTGGTAATGGCGCTGATGCGCTCCAACTCGCTCTCTGCCTGGTTTATGTAGTCCTCTGCCGCGGTAGCCTCCTGCGGCAGCTCCAGCCGGACGAGGTAGAGCAGATTCGTAATGGACTCCAGCGGGTTATTGATCTCATGCGCGATGACGCTGGTCATGCGGCCGGTCAGCGCCAACTTCTCTGTCATGCGCAGCGCAGCCTCGCGTTCACGGCGATCGGTAAGGTCCATCACGGAGCCGACCCAGCCCGCGCGTGCAGCGCCTGCCCTGCGGAAAGGTACTGCGCGCACCAAATTCCAGCGCGGAGGCGCGCCGCCGGGCGAGACAAAGCGCACCTCCTCTTCAAAGTCTTCGCCAGTCTGTACCGCGTGCTGCCAGAGTTCGGCCATGCGCGCCTCATCTTCCGGAGCCAGGCGACCCTCGCTAAACCACAGCCCCGTATCCTGCAGATTTTGTTCGCGCCAGCGCGCGTTGGTGTAAGTCAGTTTGCCTTCGTCGTCTGCGGTGAAGATTTTTGCCGGCAGCGCGTGGGTCAGCTGCTCAAACCGCGCGTTGGATAATTCTGCCTCTTCTTCAGCGCGCTTCAGGCCCACGGTGACAATGGCTGCGCGGAACTCCCGTGCCGACTCCATCTCCACTTCCGTCCAGCGGCGGCTTTGGCCGTGGACTGTCTCACGCCATATCTCAAAGCTCTTGCGCGGATGCAGCTGCTTCGCCGCGTCCTGCTGCTTGACTGGCTCACCAGCCCACTTCACCGTGCGCATCACCTGCGGCCGGAACCACAACACATACCGCTGCCGCACGTCAGAGATGCGGATGGCGAGCAGACCGCTGGCAACATCTGCCAGATCCATGGCCCACGGCAGATCCTGCCCCAGGTGCGATGTCTCAAACATCTCCAGCGCGGGCTCGCCGTCCAGCCACTCCACCAGCCGCTGAATATCGCTACGTGATGGCGTCTCGCCAATGGTGCTGCACTCGCCGTCCATCCACAGCGCGGCACCCTCCGCCTCCGTCACCTGCAGCAGCGAATCCATATTTGCCGCCAGCGATGAGAGGAAGTGATAGTCCGCGGCCACATGGGTAAGCAAGGAGCGTTGCACGTTGTGGAAGCGCGTCAACGTAGCCATGCGCGATGCGGTGCGGAAGGTGGTGAGCTGCGTACCCACCAGCTTTGAAAGCATGTCGCAGGCGGAACGCATCAGGTACGGCACCATGCGCGGCTGCGAATGGTGGCCGCTGATAAGGCCCCACAGCCGGCCCTCGCTGACGATGGAGATGGACATGCTCGAGAGAGTGCCCATGTTCCGCATGTACTCAAGGTGGATGGGAGAGACGGAGCGCAGCGTGGCCAGCGACAGGTCAACGACGTGCGGCGCCTCCGCGGCAACGGCGCGCAACGGCGAGGGCGTGTACGTTGCGTCGGGAATGATGCGGACCGTGTTCAGCACGTACAGTTCGCGCGCCTGCGGCGGAATGTCTGACGCGGGAAAGCGCAGATCAAGATAGCTGGGAAGCAGGCCGTTATTGGCCTCGCTCAGCACCGTGCCATGACCCTCTTCATCGAAGGAGTACAGCAGCACGCGGTCAAAGCCGGTAAGCTGCGCCACCTGCCTGGTAACGGCTTCGCATAGGTCGGCCTGCGTCTCCAGCTTTGAAAGCGTGCCAACAAAATTGGTGATGATGGAGTTCATCATCTCCGCGCCTACCAGGCGGTCCTGCCTCTCAAACTCCAGGATGCGCTTGCCTTCAATACAGTGAGTAATGACGGAGAAGAGGTCGCCGCGCACGAGGTACGCGCCCAGGTAGGTGACCATGCAGTCCGGGTCCACGGAGCAGCGCTGCTGCTGGATAGCAATCGACAACTCCCGCTCGACCAGCAGGTCAATCGACGAACCCAGCACCAGCTTGATCGGCGTGCCCAGAAACTCTTCTACGTTTTCGCTGGCCAGCACAACATGCTCGTGCGCTTCATCCAGGCCCAGCAAAAAGCCATGCCGCTGAATGAAGCCGGGCAGGCGAATTGGCTCGTCGGCGCAGTTTTGCAGTGTGACGCTGGCAGCGGCGGAACCGGCGGGGCTTGCGGCCTCCCGTATGGGCGTCGGGCTCTTCTTATTCAGTCGTGTCGGCTCATTCCACATCGCTTATGGTGTGATGCATCCCATTGGAACGGAGGGGTGTGTCATTCCAGTTCAAGCGCTTGCTTTGTAAGGTACATGTTCATGAAACGGAAAGCTGGGATTTCATGAGATCGAAAGCTCGGAACGCATGGCCTCCCCAAAAAGCTCAAACATGTTTTTGGCGCTGCGGATGACCGTCTCTGCATCCTCATCCGGCAGCGCTGCCAGTACCTCGCGCACCTGGCGCCAGCGCTCGCCGGTCTGTTCGCCATAGCCCACAAAATAGCTGTTCCCCACGCCGTGGGGCAGGCGAAACTGCTGTTCCAGATGCCGGGCAATGTACTGACCGCCGAGCGTGGACCCCTCCATGACGTACATGCGGCCCAGGAAGACAGCGCGCGGATCACCGGGAACTGCGGTGTCGTCCATCGTCTGCACGGCATAGCGAAGAGCAGCGGGACTACCTTCGCTGGTCTTCCATCCCAGGGTGTCGAGATCCGCCTGTAGCAGCGGGGCACGTCGCCTGTTCTGCAGCAGCGGCAGTAGATCCGCGGGCACATGCGCGTCGCTCCAGTCATCCCATGCGCGAACCACGTAATACAACCGGCGAAGCACCTGGATGTAGTCCTCCACGGTGAGCGACGTACTCATCAGCGGCATGGTTTCTTCTGTCGCCGTATGCTCCGTTGCTGTCTCAGCCTTTAAACGAGCCAGGTCCATTGCGTCTTCACACCCACTGCGTAGATTTTCCTATCGTAAATCTATGATTCGAAACAGGCATGGAAGAATTTGTGCCCATGCTGCTGAGGAAGATACGGAAGCTATTTTTCCTTGACTGGCACGAGGCCGTCTGTACGCTACCCTACGTATCGACTGCTGATGCTGACACCGGCGGAAATAAAGGAGAACGCGGGAGACGGCTGAATTTGGTCCGGTGTACTCCGGGGGGACGCTCCGCACGTCCTACATAACGTTGGAATGCGTGCGCGCACCCACCACACCCAAGTCTCATGTCTGGCAGGAACTGACAATGGCGATTACACTCCACGCTGATGTGCTGAAGTTTGCGACGCAGGACAAGCCGCTTACGGAGCTGGATGACATCGACGCGCTGGCGCGGACTTACCGCCCCCGGCTGCTGCGGTTTGTCATGGCGTCTGTGCGCGACGAGGACCTGGCCGACACCATCGTGCAGGACACGCTGCTGAAGGCATACCGCAATCGCGCCGGCTTCCGTGGAGACTGCAGTTTGAATACCTGGCTGACAGGCATTGCCGTCAACCTGATCCGCGACCATGCGCGGACACAGAAATTCAAGTTCTGGCGGAAAGCCCACGCCACCGCCGTGGACGCAACGGACATGGCCAACCACCTGCGCAGCGGCGGATCGTCACCGGAGAGCGCGCTGCTGGCACGCGAACAGGCGCTGCAGGTGCACCAGGCCATGGAACAACTTTCACCCAACCAGAGAAGCGTTTTTCTCCTCCGGTTCATCGAAGAGATGGAACTTTCAGAAATTGCCGATGCAATGGATATGCCGGTGAATACGGTAAAGACGCACCTGCACCGCGCGGTAAAATCCGTGCGTGCACGCGTTGGCAATCGCGTAGGGGGCAACACGCTGTGAATGCGAACCCAAACAATTCGAATACACCGTTGCGCGATTCTCTTTCTGACGAGCAGCTGAGTGAGCTGCTGGCCGTGCCCGCTAAGTTTGCATCGGACGAAACAGCTGAAGTTGCCAGCCTGCGCGCCGCCCTGGACGACTATCGCGCGGAGATGCTGCAGTGGGCGGAGCGCCGCTCGTCGGTGCAGACCTCGCTGGTTGCGGCGGCACAGCGCAGCCGTTTCTGGTCTGCTATTCCGCAGTGGTCGCTGGCGGCTGTCGCCGTGGTTGCAGTGGCTGCAGGAACCGTCTTTGTCACGGGCAATCACGTTACGTCCAATCCCGCGGCCGAAGAGACGGCCATGACCGCATCTGCACCCGCACCGAAGGCGGACATTGCCGAGGACAACCGGCTGCTGAATTCGATTGACCAGGAGTTGAGTTTCCACAGCACACACACGCCAGTGGACGGCTTTGGCCTGAGCGCAACACACGGTGACACCAAGCCCGCCACGCGGTCTGAGGTTACGGATTGATCCAACGCTCCACAATGCGGGTGCTGTGTGTGGCTGGCGTGCTGGTGCTGCTGACCTGCGCCGTTGCCGCGGCTCAGCGCGGTGGTGGCGGCGGCATGGGCGGCCACGGCATGGGTATGCCGGGCGGCAACCATGGCGGACCTCCGCCGAGCGGCGGTGGCGAAGGCCGCACCAACAGCCCCATGCACGGAAGCACACACCTGAGCCTGCCCGGACGCTTTTGGGATGACAAGAAGACCGCCAAGTCGCTGGGCCTGAATGACGACCAGAAGAAGCGCATGGACAACGTCTTCGCACAAAATCGTGATGCTTTGCAGTCGAGCTTTTCCAATCTGCAGAAGTCTGAATCGAAGCTGGATGATCTGAAGAATTCCAAACACCCGTCGGAGAGCGCGCTCTCCACACAGATTGACCAGGTGGCACAGGCGCGCGCCGACCTGGAAAAGACCTACACCCACATGCAGCTGCAGCTGCGCGATGAGATGACGCCCGACCAGCTGAACAAGCTGGAAGACCTCCGCTAAGGCCCTCCTGAACAACTGACATTTCCAAATCACTACTGACACGATGCTGTCAGTAGCACCTGCATAAGCTGGTTTCCAGATACGCGGATAGTTCCGCCCGGAGACAACGCCATGACAACCGCCCTTACAGAAGAGGTAAAGCCCCTGAACGATAACCCGCTGGTGCTTGCGGGCATTACCTGGTTTGAAATTCCAACCCTGGATATCCGCCGCGCCGCGATCTTCTACCAGGCGGTACTGGGTCGGCCACTGATCGATGTGAGCCACGATGAGCCAATGTTTATGCTGCCCACAAACGGCGGCAGCGTCACAGGAGCGCTCATCCAGCGCGAGGGTGTACGGCCCGGCCCGCGCGGCATCCGCGTGTATCTGCGCGTGATGGATTCGCTGGCCGTGGTGCGCGAACGCGTGGTGGCTGCCGGTGGCCTGCTGGTGACAGACGTGATGGCAGTGCCCAACGCAGCGGGTATCTTCTGCACCATTCGCGACATTGAGGGCAACTGCGTGGGCCTGCATGCGCAGAACTAACTGTGCGTTAATGACAGTAGGATGGCAGTAACATGCGCCGCGCCGACCGCCTCTTCCGAATCGTAAGCCTGCTGCGCTCTGGCCGCATGATGACCGGGGCGCAGCTGGCGGAGCGCCTGCAGATTTCGCAACGCACGCTGTACCGTGACGTTGCCGATCTGCAGCGCACCGGCACGCCCATTGAGGGAGAGACCGGCGTGGGCTATACGCTGCGACGCGATGGCCATATTCCACCGATGCACTTTACGCCGGACGAGCTGACGTCGCTGGTGCTGGGCGCGCGCATGGCCAGCGCGTGGGGCAGCGATGCAACTGCCGCGTCTGCAAACGATGCCCTGCTGAAGATTGAAGCCGCATTGCCGCCGGAGCATCGCAGCCGCGTGGATCGTGTGCTGCTGTTTGCGCCGGGCTTTTCGCATCCCGCACAGATGAAAAAGCTGCTGGACCGGCTGCATGGCGCCTGCACCGACGAGTTCGTCATCCGCTTTGGATACACGGACGAAGCTGGCCTGGAGAGTGAGCGAGCGGTGCATCCGCTGGGCCTGTACTTCTGGGGCAATCGCTGGACGCTGGTGGCATGGTGCCGTCTACGAAATGACTTCCGGCACTTCCGTCTGGACCGCATGCGCGAGGTGGCGCTGAGCGACGAACACTTCACATCCAAACGCGGCCAGCGGCTGAGCGACTTTCTACGCATAGTGCACGCAAAAGGCGCAGAGAGAACCGCGCGCGGGCAGTAGCATAGCCGCAGCATGGAATCTGCGACACCTTCTGCCTCGCCAAAAAAGTATGCGCCACCGTGGGTCTTCGGCATCCTGTACGGCGGCACGTACAACGGCTTTGCCACGGTCAGCCTGTCGCAGCTGCTGCCTGATCGCGGCGTCTCGCTTGAGCGTGAGTCAGAAATTGTCGTCGCCATTTTGACGGCCAGCTACATCAGCTTTCTGCTCACGCCGCTGGTGGACTGCGGCCTGCCACGACGTGTGTGGGCCGGCATCCTGGCGTGCATGGCAGCGCTTTGTCTCGCTATCTCCGTACCCATGCTGAATGCAGCCGCACACAACGGCGGCCACGGTAGCGGATCAGTAGCGCTGATGCTGGTGCTCTTCTTCGGCTACCTCTGCAACCAGATCTACACCAGCTCCATTGGCGGCATGGTGCCCAATCTTGTCGCGCCCAGCAAACATGGCGACGTAAGCGCGTGGATGAACATTGCCTACCTCTCGCTGAGTTTTGCGGGCGGTGCGCTCAGCGTGTGGGAGGTGCGGCACCTGCCGCTGGCCGTGGCCACAGTGCTGGTGCCGCTGCCGGTCTTGCTGGGAGCGATTCCGCTCTTCTTTCTGCCACGCGAGGTGCGTGCGCTACGCGCCGTGGGCGAGGCAATGCGGCAGCTGTTTGCCGACCTGTGGGCAACAGCAAAAAAGCCAAGCTACCTGTTTGCGCTGCTGGTCTTCGTGGTTCCCTCTGCAACGTTTGCGCTGCAAAATCTCTTCGGTGGCATGGGCGCGGACTTCCACTCTGGCCCGGAACTCACCAATCTCGCAGTGGGCATACTTTCAGTGATTGCGTGCGCGGCAGGCGCAGCTGTTGGTGGGCCTTTGAGCAATCGCATCGATCGTCGATTGCTCTTCATTGCACCTGCAATACTTGCTGCGCTCGGCAACCTGGTCATGATCTTTGGGCCGCATACGCCGTGGATGTTTGCAGGCGGCCTCTTCTTCTACAACCTGATGGCGGGCATTAACTACACGGCAACCAGCGCGCTGGTCTTTCAGATTGTGGGGCGCAACAATCCGCTGTCGGCCACGCAGTATTCGGTGTGCATTGCAGCGTGCAACCTGGCCATTGCTGGCTCTGTCTTCATGGACGGCAAGGGCGCAGGCCACGGCGGTGCAAACGGCGCGCTGATGGTGGATGCGCTGCTTAGCCTGGTGCTGGGTGCGATTGTTCTGGCGCTGGTGTGGCGCTTTGGTGGTGGCTTCCAAAAACCGCCCACCCACGAAGAAGACATGCTTGATGCAGCGGTGAAGGCGTGATGGAGATTGTGTGCAAGGCAGTGCTGTTTGATATGGATGGCACGCTGCTCGACTCAACCGCGTGCGTTGAGGGCGTGTGGGGCGGATGGGCTGCGAAGAATAACATCGACCTGAAATACATCTTGAGCGTGTCGCATGGCCGCCGCTCTGCGGACGTGATCCGCGAGATTGCGCCACATTTGGATGCCGACGCAGAAGCGAAGGCGCTGGTGTTGCTGGAGATGGATGCGCGTGACGGCATCGTAGCCGTGCGCGGCGCTCTGGAGACGCTGCAGGCGCTTCATCCAAAGCAGTGGGCCATCGTTACCTCTGCCCCGCACGCGCTGGCACGGACACGGCTCGAAGCTGCCGGTCTTCCGCTGCCGGAACTGCTCATCGGCGGTGAGGATGTTGCGCAAGGCAAGCCTGATCCCGAGGGCTACTTGAAAGCCGCAGCCGCGCTTGGCATTGCGCCGGCCGATTGCGTTGTGGTGGAAGATACTCCCGCTGGCTTACTCGCCGGCCGCGCCGCAGGCATGCGCGTGCTGGCAATCACAATGACCTATGACGCATCGCATCTGCTAGGCGCGGACGCAGTGCCGGACTACACCAACGTTCGCTTCGTCTTTACTGAATAGGTAACCCGCATACAGTTTTGAAAGGGCCCAGCTTTAGCTGGGCCAACAAATCGGCATCCTAAATCTTTTTCTTCTCACTGCACGCCTATGGCGTGCAGTGAGAAGAAAAAGGAATCCAGGCTAGATAGGACGGCACGGCTAAAGCCGTGCCCTTTCAAAACACATCCATGGTCGAAAGCTACAAACGGACCTA
>JAMFTB010000118.1 GCA_026225595.1 Terriglobus sp.
GAGCTTGTTGTTGTGTATGTCCACTCGTCGAGCGCGTCCGGCATAAAGCGGACTTTGTATTTGCCTGCGCCGTCGTAGAAGCCATCGACCTTCACACTGCGATGCCCGTGCGTGAATGTTGCCGCCACCTGCACGTCGGCGAACGGATTGCCGTCGGATGGGCCGTCGAGCGCCAGCTCAAAGACCTCCCACTGCGGCACGGCAGTGTGCTGCGTGGCGGCGCGCTTCGCCTGCGCTTCCGCGGCAGCGGGTATCGCTTCCGCAACAACAGGCATCAGCGCGGCCGCAGCCGCTCCACTCAACTTCAACGCATCACGACGCGACAGGCTCTTCACGCACACCAGCTTATCTCGCCGCGCAAAAAGCTCACCCCGAATCTGCCGCGCAAGGCTCACGGGGTACGATGTGTATCGTCCTACGTACACCACGCATGAAACACCCCCATTGCAAGGCCGCGCTGTTGTTGTGCCTGATGAGTTGCGCGGCCCACGCGCAAAGCGCAGCCGCGCCTGCTGCGGCAACCACACTGCCCGCGTATGACGTCACCACCGTCAAGTCGCACAAGGGTAACGGCAACATCTCCGTGACGGGGCGGCCGGGCATGTATGAAGCGCTGAACGTAGCTCTGCAGAACCTGATCGCGGATGCGTACGGGGTGCCCACGGTGCTGGTCTATGGCCTGCCTGCATGGGCAGAGTCTGGGCGCTACGACATTGAGGCAAAGGTCAGCGAGCCCGACCTTGCCGTGCTGAAGAAGCTCACGTCCGAGCAGCGGCGCGCAATGCTTGCAGGCATTCTGAAAGATCGCTTCGGCGTAATGGTGCATACGGAGACCAAGACCATCGCCATCTACGAACTGGCGCTTACGCCCGACGGGCCAAAGTTCAAGCCCAGCGCGGCTCTACCCGCGGAAATTGCAAACGATCCCAACAAAGCCGCAGGGGTCGCACTGGTCCGGCCACACCGGCGAGTTCACCGCCACGCGCACATCCATGTCTGGGTTGGGTGAGTACCTCGGCAGCATTGTGGATCGTGTCATCGTCGACAAGACCGGCCTCGCCGGCATCTATGACATGCACCTTCTCTACACGCCAGAGGATCAGGCGGGCAAGGTGAATGACAACGGCGTGGCCGATGCGCCGCCGGTCATCTACCAGGCGCTCAGGGAGCAGCTGGGCCTGAAGCTGACACCGGCCAAAGACCCGGTCACAACCATCGTCGTCGACCAGATTCACGAACCGGAAGCGAACTGAACCGCAATGCCATACGCAGAGCTTATGCTTCTCTCAAAACTGTCATTTCGACCGGAGCGAAGCGGAGTGGAGAAACCTGCTTGTCGCTCTCACCGTCGCAGCAAACAGCAGGTTCCTCCACTCCGCGCTGGCGCGCTTCGTCGGAATGACAAGTCGTTGGCTGCACGCAGCGCATATGCTTGAGTGATGGAGCAGCAGCGCATTCTCGGGCTGGATATTGGCGACCGCCGTGTCGGCGTCGCAATCTCTGACGCACTCGGCACTGCGCAGCCGCTCATCACCATGGGCCGGTCGTCGCTCAAGCTTGAACTGAAGAACATTGGCCGGCTCATCCGCAAACATGGCGTCACGGCCATCGTGGCGGGCAATCCGGTCTTCGCCTCGGGTGATGTGAGTCCGCAGGCAATGAAGGTTCAGGCCTTTGCGCAGGCAATTGCAGACGAATTTCAAATGCCTGTACACCTGCAGCACGAGGCGCTGACCAGCGCCGCTGCTGAGGAGCTGCTGGACCGCCGCGGCTTCCCCCGAGGACCAGAACGCAAGGCCGTGTTGGACCAGTACGCCGCAGTCGTCATCCTGCAGGACTGGCTGGACGCGCAGTAAGTCCTGCCGGACGGGCCCGCTACGCGCGGTGCGGGTGCTCACGCACCTTTTTACTGGCTTCGCCTCGCCCTCCCGATGGTCGGGATCAAATTTTATCCTGACCAACAGGAAGGCCACGCGAAGCAGTAAAGGGGCGTGTGAACGCCCGCCCGCCGCGCAGGAGGCCGTCCGGCAGGACACCTTTTTTGTGCAGCGCAGTTATTGCACGTTCAGTGTGTAGGGCGTCATGGTCTGCGTGGTGCCGGATGTGGCAACCACGTTGAAGTTGTAGCTCTTCGCCATCGGCGTAGAGCTGTTGCTGCATCCGGTAAGGCTGCTGATGAATGCCACCGCCAAAAGCAGCAGCGCACCGGCTGCCATGCGACGTCGCTTGAAGAGTGCTCCCATGCCGCATAACAGTCCCGCGGCCAGCACCTCGCCTGTCTTTTCAAAGGGCAGTGAGTTTCTGCTGGTTGTGGTTGGCGGAGGTGTAACCGTCATGGTGGAGTTGGCGGTTGCGCCTGCGGCCACGGTAATGCTGCTGGGATTAAAGCTGCACGCAGCGCCCGAAGGCAGGCCGCTGCATGAGAGTGTCACGGTGCCGGAGAATCCGGCCTGGCTGGCAACCGCAATGGCCGCTGTTGCTGTGCCCCCTTGTGTTGTGCTCAGCGTGGTGCCGCCCGTCATTGGCATGGTGGTCACTGGGGCCAGCGTCGTGGCCGCCACTGTTGTGGATGAGCCGGTGGTGTTCGCATCGCCGCTGTAGGTAGCCGTTACGGTTTGCGTGCCAACCGTGCTGAAGGTGTAGTTGATGGCGGCGTTGTCGCTGCCATCAACGGTTGCTGTGCCCAGCGCGGTGGTGCCTTCAGTAAACGTAACCGTGCCGGTGGGTGTGCCGCCTGCTGCAGTCACCTTCACGCTCAACGGTACGGGCAGCGTCACCAGCACGCCCGCAGTGGACGATGTCGCGGTAAGCATCGAACTCTGCTGCGTGATGGTGACGGTCACCGGAGCAGATGTGCTGCCGGTTAGTGGGCCCGTGCTGGTGTACACACCCGTGATGGAGTGCGTACCCACGGCAAACGTAGAGATCGGTGCGAGCGCTGCGCTGCCATTCGCGTTCCCCAGCAACACCTCAACCGGATTGGATAAGCTGTTCTGGAAAAGAACATCGTTGATGCCATCTCCATTCACATCTGCTGTTAGGGCTACATCTGCGTTCGGTGCGGTATACGGCAAAGGGCCGGTCGGGTATGGCAATGTGATGACCGACGCTCCAAAAGTAAGGTCGCCGTTGCCCATGAACGCAATTCCCTTGGCGTCCACCAGATCCAGTTTGCCATCTGCGTTTAGATCCACGCCGGTAATGGCGTAAATCGAGTTCGTGGAAGTGGAGGCGATCTGTACAGACGCTGCAAATGTGCCATCCCCATTGCCTTTTGCCAGTAGGTACTTCGAGATCGGACTTGGATTACCCGCGAGCTGTTGCGGGTTTTGAAGTTGTATAACGTCCAGCTTTCCGCGGTTGCCAAAATCGCCTATTGCAGCCTGCCCCGCAGCGGAGCCACCGAAGAGATTCAACTGTCCAACGCTCAGCGTGCCGGTGCCATCATTCAGCAGTACGTCGGTCGTATATGCCGGGGGGTTTGTTGGATATTGGTAAGTGGTCTGTTGCAATATGTCCGGCTTGCCATCGCCATTGAAATCCGCAATCTGAAAGCCGGAAGGGTTGGTCTCTACGGACGCAATTACGGGGTTGGTCAACACGCTGGGAGTGCCGAAGGTGCCATCACCATGGTTCCGATAGGTTGCGGTCGACCAGGAGCAGCCTGACGGAAAGGTTGCGCAACTATTACTAAGTGTCGAGGCATAACCCAGCACCACATCCAGGTGTCCGCTACCGGTAAGGTCAACAGTTGCCAGGGCCTGCGGACCCGTAACAGGTACGGCCGTTGTCGAGATGGCGGTTGCTGCCACCGGCGCTGCGAAGACGCCGGTGCCATCACCCAGCAACACCTGCAGACTCTTATTCGTGATTTCCAGCACATCGGTCTTGCCGTCGCCGTTGTAATCAATCAGCGCGGGCGATATCAGCAGATAAGGCTGTGCCGGCTTTAACGTATAGGTGCCGTCGCCGTTGTTCAGCCAAACGGCAAAGTTGCTGCTTGTCGGCATCAGGATGTCTTGCTTGCCGTCGCCATTCAGATCGCCAAGTATCGGAGCCATGTATGGCACAGCCGTTGCGCCTGTGCCAGCGAACGACGTCAGCGGCACGACGCTGGACTTGGTAAACGCATCGCTGGTGATGGCTGCTGTACCCAGCGATGTTGTGCCGTCCTTGAAGGTGAGGCTGCCTGCGGGGAAGCGCACTGCTCCGCTTGTGCCGCCCGTGATGGCTCCGGAGAGAGTGACCGGAGTGCCGTACGTACCCGAGGTCGGATTGGCGGTCACGGTCGTGGTGGTGCTTTGAGCGGCGGCAAATGGGGCGGCAGCAGATGCGGCCACAATGGCAAACGCAGCGAACTTCAAGGCGGTTTTGAACATCAAAGCAACTCCGTGGGGAGGGAATCCGTGCGCAGCAATTATCTCTGCTGGAGTTGCCGGGGGCAATCACAAATAGCCATCGAACGCATGTGTTAACAAATCCACGCATTGCCTCTCCCGTTTTAGAACGATCTATAATCATGTATTACCCGGGAGCCTTCTGCAGACGCCATGCCGCGCAGCGGCTATCGCCTTATTGCAGATGGCTCTTTAACTTTGTTTGCTGATCGGAAGTACCGCCCATGCTGGATGTCACCAAGAAGCTTGAAGAACAGATCAAGGCGCTGGAATACGAACTGACGAACGAGCTTCCCGCGGAGATCAAACGCGCCGTCGCGCTCGGCGACCTGAGCGAAAACGCGGAATACCACTCTGCCAAGCAGCGGCAGGAGTTTGTAAACGCGCACCTTGGCCAGCTGAAAAAGCGCATGGCAGAGCTGTCGCTGGTTGACCTCCGCAACATCCCGCATGACCGCGTCGGCTTCGGCTCAACCATTGTGGTCTTTGACCAGACGAAGGATGAAGAGATCACCTACAAGCTGGTTACTAGTGAAGAGAGTGACGTGACCAAGGGGCTCATCAGCACCACGTCGCCCATTGGCAAAGCGCTGGTCGGCAAGAAGGTTGGCGATGAGACCACCGTGGTCACGCCCAACGGTAAGCGCGAGCTGGAAATTCTGAAGCTCTCCACCATCCACGACGCCGCCGTCGCGGAGTAAGTCTTTCCGCGACGAGCCATATAGAATCCCCGCCGGAAAGGCGATATGGTTAGCCATGCGTGCTATCTGTGTTGTCCTGTCCCTGAGCATCAGCGTCTTCGCGTCTGCGCAAGCAACACAGGCACCCGATGCCTATGCCGCACGGGTTGCCAAGGTGCTGAAGGCGACACCGCTGATCGACGGCCACAACGACTGGGCCGAAACTCTTCACGACCGCGAAGATCACTGGGGCTCGACGGTCGACCTTCACGATCTGAATAAAGGCAAGTACTTCGACCATACGGACATCAACCTGCTGCGCAAAGGCATGGTTGGTGGCCAGTTCTGGTCGGTGTATGTGTCGGCCCTGCAGCCTGAAGTCGACCAGGTCAAGAACACGCTCGACCAGATTGACATTGTTCACCAGTTTGTTGCGCGCTACCCTGACACCTTCGCGCTGGCACGCACCGCAGCGGATGTTCGCCGCATTCACAAGTCAGGACGCATCGCGTCGCTGATGGGAGCCGAGGGCGGAGGCCAGATCGACAACGACCTGTCGGTCTTGCGCATCTACAACGAACTTGGCATTGGCTACCTCACGCTGACGCATGTAAAAACCATCGCCTGGGCAGACAGCGCGAACGACGAACCCATCCACGGCGGCCTCACGCCGTTTGGTAAGGCAGTCGTTCACGAACTGAACCGGCTCGGCATGCTCGTCGACATCAGCCATGTGAGTCCCGCCGTGATGAAGGATGCGATCGCAACCAGCCGCGCGCCGGTGTTCTTTTCGCATTCGAGCGCACGCGCGCTGAACGATCATCCACGCAATGTTCCCGATGACATCCTTCGACTCGTCGGCAGCACCGGCGGTGTCGTCATGGCGAATGCACTTCCCCTGTATATCTCCGAACCGCTGCGGCAGTGGACCGCTGAACGCGCCGGTGAAGAAGCAAAGTTCAAGCTGCTCTACATCGGCCAGCCCGACAGGATGAAGGTCGCGCTTGCTGCATGGGACGGTGCGCATCCGCAGCCGGTAGCGACGCTGGAGCAGATGGCAGATCACATCGATCACATTGCGAAGATCGCCGGCAAGGATCACGTCGGTATCGGTGCGGACTTCTACTACGGGGCCGGTCCAAAGGGCTTTGAAGATGTCTCCTGCTACCCCGCGCTGCTCGCCA
>JAMFTB010000119.1 GCA_026225595.1 Terriglobus sp.
AGTTCCTGCAGCATCTTCGCCTCCTCTTCGCGCAGAGAATAGCACGTCCCCGGCCCGGCGCAAGCGTGAATTTCAGCGTGGATGGGTGACGAAACAAGTACGCATGCGTTCCCTGCATTTTTCCAGACCCACGCCAACACGAACCCGCAAAGGTTCGTATGCAGCAAGCAGGCCAGCCAGCAATTTACACTTCACGCAAGATGGCGATTCTTCTGATGTTCCTTTTCCAGGACGACCCCGGCGCTGCTGCAGCTCCGCTGGCACCTCCCGCCGCAGCCAACTCCTCCGCTTTGCTGGAGATGCTGCACAATAGCGGGCCGGTGGCGTTTGCGGTGCTTGTACTGCTGCTGGCCATGTCCATTTTTTCGTGGACGATCATGCTGACCAAAGCCGGCGCCTTTCGCAAGGCGCGTTCGCGTGGCCAGAACTTCATCCGCGCCTTCCGCAAGTCGTCGCGGCTCAGCGAAATCGCCTCCATTGCGGACCAGTACAAGCCTTCGCCGCTGGTCAGCGTCTTCACGGAGATCATCGACGAGTATCAGCGACAGACCGGTGGCCGCGGCTATCCGCGCAACCCCGTTGCAATTGAGCGCGCTGCGCAGACCGCATCCAGTGAGGCGCTTACGGTGCTTGAGAGCCAGCTGACGTGGCTGGCTACCATCGCAGCCGTCGCTCCGTTTGTGGGCCTGCTGGGCACCGTGATGGGTATTGTGGACGCGTTCCACGGCCTGGGCACGCAGGGCGCGGCTACTTTGCGCGCTGTCGCTCCCGGTATCAGCGAGGCGCTGATCACCACCGCTGCTGGCCTCGTCGTGGCCATTCCGGCGGTTGTTGGGTACAACCAGCTGACGGCGCGTATCCGCGAATTTGCCGCACGCATGGACGACTTCAGCCGCGAGCTGCTGAACGCCCTTGAGAACGCAGCAGGCGGCCCCGGCACCGGCGCGGATGATCCTCGCCGCCGCCCGTAGTCAGACATAACAAGTAATTAGAACGAAAGCAGGAGCGCAATGGCCTTCTCCAGCGGCGGCAAGACGCAGTCATCCCTGGCAGAGATCAACATCACACCACTGGTGGACGTGGTGCTGGTGCTGCTGCTCATCTTCATGCTGACAGCGCCTGTGCTGCAGAGCGGCATTGAAGTGGCTGTGCCGCAGACACGCACGGTGAACCAGCTGACAGAAGAACGCACCGTCGTGTCGATTGATAAGGATCAGCGCGTCTACCTGCAGGATAAGCCCGTTGCCGTGGCGGATCTGCCGCGCCTGTTGAGTACCGGACCCAACGCCGCGAAGAAAGTGATCTACCTGCGTGCAGATGGCAAGGTTCCCTTTGGCGCGTTTGCCAGCGTGATGGACGCGGTGAAGCAGGCGGGCATTACCAACATCAGCATCGTCACCCGGCCTTACGACAAGTAAACGAGTAGCCACATGCCCGCAGTGGAAGACCAACGCGCAACCGCATCCAGTACGAAGAACTTCGTGCTGGCTCTGGTGCTGCATGCGGTTGTCCTGGGCGGCATTGCCGGCTCTGCGTTCGTCTTCAAACAGACCGGCGAAAAGTGGGGCGACAAGGCAGACATTCAGGGCGCAATGCAGGCCACCATGGTCACAGCGGTTCCGTTGCCGCCGCGCGTGCAGCCGAAGAACGACAATGTGCTGGCGTCTGAGAATCCCAGCGAAGCTCCACCGCCGCCCACGCCCGCTGCGGAGCCTCCACCCAAGCCCACAGACGTCCAAATTCAGGCCAAGCCCACCAAGCCGCTGCCGCCAGCGGCCAAGGCCACGCCAGCGCCTCCGAAGAATCCGCAGCCAGCCCCGCAGCCGACCAAAGCAACCAGCGGCGAGACGGCTGGCCTGAAGATGGCGATGACCTCGGTGGAGAATAAGGCGGGCACGTCATCCATCACCGTGGCTGATTCGGCCTTCGGCGAACGCTACGCCTTTTACGTTCGCCAACTGACGCAGAAGGTGGCGCAGCAGTGGTTCACGCAAACGCTGGATGGCGGAGCGCAGGGCCATCGCGTCACGATTAGTTTTCGCGTTGAGCGCGACGGCACACCATCGCAGATTGCCATTGCCAAACCCAGCGGAGACCCCACGCTGGACGCCAGCGCCATGCGCGCCCTCCAGCGCATTGACACCTTTGGTCCCCTGCCGGATGGCTACAGCGGTTCCTTCATTAATGTTCAGTACTACTTCGAACCGAAACCGCAATAGCTGCAGTGTCCTGCCGGACGGGCCTCCTGCGCGGAGGGCGGGCGTTTACACGCCTCTTTACTGCTTCGCGTGGCCTTCCCGTTGGTCAGGATTCGAAGTTCGTGGTGGCGCCAGCGAAATGCAGGTCCTTCGATTTCGCTGCGCTTCACTCAGGATGACAAGGATTTGTGGTGGAGTTTGATCCCGGCCAACGGAGGTGCGAGGCGAAGCCAGTAAAAAGGTGCGTGAGCACCCGCGCCGCGCGTAGCGGGCCCGTCCGGCAGGACAGATGTTTTGAGAAAGCAATATCAAAATGCGGTACCAGCGCAGGCACCTCCCTGTCCTTTCGGAATACACACGTCTAACATAGGGAACGATGACGATCTGCAAACGTTTACCGCTTCGTCCTCTGCTGCTGGCGCTGCTTCTTGCGCCGCTGGCCAGTCTGACGCCGCTTCACGCACAGGACAACGTATTCACCGGCACCAACTCCGGGGCCGATCGCGTGCGCATCGCCGCGGCCGACTTCAAAGCCGGCTCCCCTGATAGCGCAGCCCTGAAGCGCACCTTTGACACGGTGCTGTTTAGTGATCTGGGCAATGCAGGCGTGTTTGATCTTGTGTCCAAGAGCATGCAGCCACAGGCCACACCCGGCACGCCGCAGGAGATGCGCGTGGCGGACTGGAGCGGCGGCACTGCCAACGCCACGTTCGTCGCCTTTGGTTCGTTCAGCTCTGCTGGTGGCCGCGGCACGGTGAATGCGTGGGTCTTTGATACGCACAACGCGCAGTATCCGCAGGTGCTGGGCAAGCAGTACACCGATACAGCGGACGAGAACGGCGCGCGCATGATGGCGCACAAATTTGCCGACGAGATCATTCTCCGGCTTGGCGGCGGCATCCCCGGTATTGCCGAGAGCAAGATTTACTTTGTGCGTGCGGCGGCTGGCACAAAGGAGATCTGGGTGATGGACTACGACGGCGCGAACGCGCACGCGGTCACGCACCTTGGCACCATCTCCATCTCGCCGCGTGTGTCTCCGGATAACTCGCGCATCGCCTTCTCATCTCTGGGCAATGACGGCTTCCAGATTCGCGTGTACTCGTTGCTGCTGAATCGCATGGTGGCCTTCCCCTCTGCGGGCGGCACCAACCTGTCGCCTGCATGGGCGGCTAACGGTCAGATCGCGTTTTCGTCCTCGCGCTCCGGTGATCCGGAGATTTACATCGCCGACGCGAATGGCAACAACCCGCGCCGCATCACCAGCTCACGCGGGCCGGACGTTTCGCCCACGTGGAACCCCAAGACCGGCTCGCAGATTGCGTGGATCAGTGGTCGCACCGGCCTGCCGCAGGTGTACATCATGGATACGGACGGCGCGGGCGTTCAGCGCATGACGGACACGGGCTATGCCACGTCTGTTTCGTGGTCGCCCAACGGCCAGTTCCTGGCCTTTGCGTGGGATCGCAAGTACGGCCCCGGAGCGCCCGGCGGCCAGGACATTTACCTGATGGATGTGGCCAGCAAAACATGGATTCAGCTGACAAACGGCATTGGCCGTTGCGATTTTCCGTCGTGGTCGCCCGATGGCCGACACGTGGTCTTTGCGGTTGGTTCCGGTGCCCGCGCAGAGATCTGGACCATGCTGGCGGACGGCACCGGCAAACATCGACTGGCCCCCACAGGCAGTGACATGCCAAACTGGAGCTTCCGGTAGTCGTTCACGGCTTGACTACGGTAACAACTGCAACAACGCCCGCACACGGGCAAGGAGACAACATGATTCAGCAGCACACCTTGCGGACCCGCACGATTCTTACTCTCGCCGCTGCCTCCATGCTTTTGCTGTCGGGCTGCCACAAGAAGGACACAGCCCCGCCGCCTTACGCGGCAGCGCCCACGGTAGCGTCGCCTGCAGTACCCACGGCAACGCTCAACGCAGAGCCTTCTGCCATTGATCTGGGCCAGTCCGTCGTTCTGACCTGGCGCAGCACCGGCGCCACCTCGGCCGTCATTGATGGCATCGGCCCCGTGAACCTGAACGGCACCACCAACGTCACGCCCTCCAACTCCACCAACTTCCACCTGGTGGTCAAGGGCGACGGCGGCACCGCAGAGGCGAACGTGCGTGTGACTGTGCGCGTGCCGATGGCTCCGGTTGCCCCCACCAGCAGCGACCTGGGTGACGACGCAGCCTTCCACGCAGCCGTGCAGGATGTCTTCTTCGACTACGACAGCTACGATCTGAACGCTGCCGGTCAGACCAGCGCATCGCAGGCGGCCAGCTACCTGAACGCGCATCCCAACATCAAGATCACCATCGGCGGCTACACCGACGAGCGTGGATCGGCCGAGTACAACCTGGCCCTTGGTGAGAATCGCGCCAATGCGGTAAAGACGGCGGTTGTGAATGCCGGTGTTGCTGCAGGACGTATTCGAGTGATCTCCTTCGGCAAGGAAAAGCAGTTTTGCACGGAGCAGAACGAAGCCTGCTGGCAGCAGAACCGCCGCGGTCAGTTCAACATCGACAAGTAAGCTCAGCGCCAAAGCAGAATCGTTCGCTTAACTAACCAACACGGCCGGCGTTAGAGTCTCCCACTCTAACGCCGGCCTTCACAACGGAGGCAACGCATGCACCGCTCTCTTCGTCTGGCACCCGCGGTTCTGGCGCTTGCCGCCGTTACGTTTCTTGCACCGGTACCGGCATTCGCCGTGAACAAGGACATGGTGCAGCTGCAAACGCAGATTCAGCAGTTGCAGGATTCCGTGGCGCGGCTGCAGCAGTCCAACGACGAACGCATGGGCGTGATGAAGGACCTGGTGCAGCAGACGACCGACGCCGTCAACAAGATGGCCGTGACCGTGGACGGCCTGCAGAAGCAGGTACGCACGGAGACGGAAGCCTCCGGCAGAAGCCAGGAACAACTCTCAGGCCAGGTGCAGTCGCTGAACGACTCCATTGACGAACTGAAGGCGCGCCTGGGCCGTATGGAAAAGGCGATGGGCGACCTGCAGAGCACGCAGCAGAACATCAGCGCGCAGCTTCAGGGTGGTGGCGGCACAGCACCTGCAGGCTCTGGCGCGGCTCCCATGCAGGACATCGCACCGCCAGCGACTACGCCCGCACCTGCGACGCGCGGTGGCAAGCCGTCCGCAGCCATCCCCATCCCTGCTGGTCCATCAGCATCTGCAGCAGCCCCCGTCATCCCCGCAGCGCCGCCGGTTGAGGACCTCTACCGCACCGCCTTTGGCGACTACAACGGAGCCAAGTACTCGCTGGCCGCGGCGGAGTTCAACGACATCATCAAGTTCTATCCAGACGCAACTCTGGCGGGCAACGCCTACTTTTACCTGGGCGAGATTCAGTACAAGGCAGGACAGTTTGCTGCCGCTTCGAAGAACTACGACAAGGTGATTGAGCAGTATCCCGGCAACTCCAAGGTCGCTGTATCGCAGCTGCGCAAGGGCGAGTCGCTGATGAGCATGAAGCAGACCGACGCAGGCGCACGCGAACTTCGGTCGCTCATCCAGCGCTACCCCAACTCGCAGGAGGCGGTTGCGGCGCGCTCCAAGCTGAACGCAATGGGCATTACCATCACGCCACGCACCGCAGCCCGCTAGTACTTCATACCGTTCTCGATGCTTCGCGTGTTCTTACTGCAGCCATCGATTGAAAAGCCCGGCTTCGCGCCGGGCTTTTAATTTGTGCGAACAGGTCCCCTGCTAAGAGCGCATGCCGTTCAGCGCAGCGGCTACCTCTGCCGCGCGTGCAGCCGTTACCGGCAGCAATGGCAGACGAGGCCGTCCACCAAAATACCCTGAGAGCTCACTGCCTGCCTTGATGGCGGCAATGTCATAGGGCGCAATGATTTTTGCCGCGCCTGCCAGCCGAGACTGCTTCTCAGCCATCAGCTTGGCGTCACCATCCTTCCACGCCGCCCACACTTCAAAGGCAGCTTGCGGAACTGCAGCCGCAATGGGCTGAAGCAAGCCGTTCGCGCCCGCGTGCAAAGCCTCTGTGGAATCGCCTGCCGAGCCCCACACCACCTGAAAGCCCACCTGCTTTGTGCGCGTCTTCAGCGCAGGCACTGGAGGTGCGGTGGCAACGGCTGCCCCGCCGCTCAGCGACTCCGCGCTGACAAAGCTGCCACCAACAACCTCTACCCCTGTAGCTGGCTGCAACATGCGACCAGTGGCCGCGGTAAAGGTGATGGTGGTGGTCACAGTGCGGCTCACGGACGCAGTCGCTCCCTTCACCTGCGCTACGCGGCCAAGGTGACCGCCCGCCTCAATCAGGCCAATGACGTTTGGGTGGCCGCTCAAGCGCTCAATCAGCCCCAACGGCAGCACCACGCGCGCGCCCTGCGATGCCAGCAGCACCGGCAGCGGCGACGCATCCGCCACTGCCTCAAAATAGGTCAGCAGCTCAGCCGTCGGCTCGCTCTCATGCCACAGCAGCTTCGCAAACTCAACCGGCGCGGCGACGATGACGGCGTCAAAATTCTCTGCAGCAGCAGCTTCGGCCAGGGCCACAGTCTGCTGCACGCCAGCCAGTCCAATGCCGGCGAGCAATACCTTGTCCTTTGCGGCTTCCGCAGCCACCACGCGCAATACGTCGCGGCGTTCCTCATCGCTCAGTGACTCAGACTCGGACACGGAGCCAAGCGCCACCAGACCGCTTACAGGCGTCAGCGACAGTCGCCGTACGTTGTGCTCCAGCTTGCGCACGTTGAGCCGGCCATCCGGGTAAAAGGGCGTTGTGAGGGGGGCGTGAACACCATCAAGCAGCATCCTTCCATGGTATCGCCACACGGCCGCCAGAGCTCACTCCGGTAGCGGTAAAGATACCCGCACCAGCCTTTCCCTTTGCAAAGGCACCTGTGCGGCGCTAACGTAGGAGGCAATGGAATCCGTAGAAATCCGCGGCAATAAAACCACCACTGACCTCCTGCAAGAGGCTGGTTGGTTTGTGCTGCATACGCTGATCGCCGTCTTTGTGCTCATCGCGATCATTGGTGTCTTTTGGGCCGTGCATCCTGATCCGGATGCTACCGGGCCAAAGATGCTGTGCACGGCGCTGGCCCTGCTTGCGCCTCTGCTGGTCGGCTTTGGCATCAGCAAGTTTCATCCAGACAACATTGCCAGCTATGTGTGGATCTCCGGCGCGCTGTTCTTTGGCGTGGTCTGCGTATACGTAATCGATCTGCCCACTGGCCCCGGCCTGTGCGAGAAGTGCACTCTCATGGAGCGGCTCTACCGCACCTTCTTCTCCATTGGGCACAACAGTGGCCTGCTGGGCGGTGATGGCATCCTCATCGGCACATGGATTCCGCTCTCCATCTTCGGCTACGCGCTCGGCGCAAAGATTGCAAACTCGCTGGAGGATTAACCTTCAGCAACCGTTCGTTCCGCACAGTTTCTCGTGTGACACAAAGCAAAGGCCTCCGATTCGCATCGGAGGCCTTTGACATTTCGGTAGATGGTTTGTGTTTACGCGACAGCTTCGCGTCCAGCATGAAGTGCCTGCAACGCATAGACCGTAACGGAGCCGCCCTGCAGTGATGCAATGCCCTCTGCAGCAGCGCGCGCAGCGGCCACGGTAGTAATGGTGGGGATGCGCGCAAGCACCGCGGCGCGGCGAATCGCCTTCTCGTCAAAGAAGGTGTCCTGTCCGCGCGGCGTGTTCACAATGAGCTGGATGCGGTCGCCCTTGATCAGATCGACCACGTTCGGCCGGCCTTCCTTCACCTTGTGTACGCGTTCCACCTGCAGGCCAGCTTCCGTCAGCACATCGGCTGTGCCGTGCGTGGCAACCAGATGAAAGCCCATCTCTACAAACTGCTTTGCCAGACCTACGACGGTTGTCTTGTCGTGATCATTCACGCTCAGGAAGACGGTGCCCTTCACCGGCAGCACTTGGCCTGCGGCGATCTGCGCCTTGGCAAAGGCCTCGCCAAAGGTCTCTGCCACGCCCATCACCTCACCGGTTGATCGCATCTCTGGTCCAAGCACCGGATCAACACCCTGGAACTTGCCCCACGGAAAGACCGGCGACTTGACGAAGAAATGCGAGCCCGTGCCCAGGTCCTTGCCACTTGCCAGCTGCTCCGGCAACAGCTCCTTCAGCGTGCGGCCCGTCATAAGCCGCGACGCCATCTTTGCCAGCGGAATGCCCGTTGCCTTGGAAACATAAGGCACCGTGCGCGATGCGCGCGGGTTGACTTCAATCACATAGACGATGCCGCGCTGAATTGCGAACTGGATGTTGCACAGGCCGATCACGTTCAGCGCCAGCGCCAGCTGCCGCGTGTAACGGCGAATCTGGTCAAGAACGTCGTCTGAGAGATCGACAGCGGGCAGCACGCACGAAGAGTCGCCGGAGTGAATACCAGCCTCCTCAATGTGCTCCATGATGCCTGCAATGATGACGTCCTTGCCATCGCACAGAGCATCCACGTCGACTTCCGTTGCGTCCTCAAGGAAGTGATCGATCAGCACCGGCCGCTCCTGCGAATACTCGATCGCCGTGCTCATGTACTGCACGATGGAAGCATCGTCATACGCGATGACCATGGCGCGGCCGCCAAGCACAAAGCTGGGCCGTACGAGGACGGGATAGGTGACTTTGTTGGCGCCAGCCAGAGCCTCTTCCACGCTGGTTGCAATCACGCCCGCAGGCTGCGGAATCTTCAGATCGACAATCAGCTTCTGGAAGCGCTTGCGATCTTCTGCAAGCTCAATCGACTCCGGCGATGTGCCGATGATGGGCACGCCTGCAGCCTTCAACGGTAGCGACAAATTCAGCGGAGTCTGCCCGCCGAACTGCACAATCATGCCGATGTCTGCACCGCTCGAAGCCTCGTGCTTGTACACAGCCAGCACATCTTCAAACGTCAGCGGCTCAAAGTACAGGCGGTCGCTGGTGTCGTAATCGGTTGAGACCGTCTCAGGATTGCAGTTGACCATGATGGTCTCGTAGCCATCTTCACGCAGCGCGAAGGCCGCGTGGCAGCAGCAGTAATCAAACTCAATGCCCTGTCCAATGCGGTTGGGACCGCTGCCCAGGATGATGATCTTCTTGCGATCCGTCGGCGTCGCCTCATCCTCTTCGTCGTAGCAGCTATAGAGGTAGGGCGTGTAGCTCTCAAACTCCGCGGCGCAGGTATCTACAAGCTTGAAGACCGGCTTGATGCCCTTCGCTTCACGCAGCTCACGAACTTTGTCGCTCGCGTCCTTGCCTTCCAGTCCCCACGCTGTTGCGAGCAGGTCGTCGCTGATGCCCATGCGCTTGGCTGTGCGCAGATCGTCCGCATCAGCAGCGTCCATACCTTTTTCGCCGATGGCGGTCAGCTCATCCACAATCTGCTTTACCTGGTAAAGGAACCATGGGTCCATGCCGGTAAGGCGGTGAACATCGCGCACGCTCATGCCACGTTCAAATGCGTAACGTACGTAGGTCAGGCGCTCAGGATGCGGCGTAACCAGGCGCTGCGTCAGGCGGCGCGGTTCAATGTCTGCGGCAGAAGCCTTCTTGCCCGTTTCCAGCGAACGGACCGCCTTCATCATCGCTTCCTTGAAGGTGCGGCCAATCGCCATCACTTCGCCCACAGACTTCATCTGCGGTCCCAGTGTCTCGTCAGCGCCGGGGAATTTCTCAAACTGCCACTTTGGAATCTTCACGACGACGTAGTCAATCGTCGGCTCAAAGCAAGCCGGTGTGGCCTTCGTAATGTCGTTCTGCAATTCATCCAGCGTGTAACCAACTGCGAGGCGCGCAGCGATCTTCGCAATGGGAAAGCCCGTTGCCTTGGAAGCCAGCGCAGACGAACGCGACACGCGCGGATTCATCTCGATGACCGTCATGCGGCCGTTTGCGGGGTTCACGGCAAACTGCACGTTGCTGCCGCCGGTCTCCACGCCAATTTCGCGGATGACGGCAATCGCGGCGTCGCGCATCACCTGGTACTCGCGATCCGTCAGCGTCTGCGCAGGCGCAACGGTGATGGAGTCGCCCGTGTGAACGCCCATGGGATCGAAGTTTTCAATGGAGCAGATGATGATGACGTTGTCCGCGAGATCGCGCACAACCTCAAGCTCGTATTCCTTCCAGCCCAGCACAGACTCTTCCAGCAGGCATTCGCCGACGGGCGAAAGGTCCAGACCGCGCGACAGAATCTCCGTGAGCTCTTCGCGGTTGTAGGCAATGCCGCCGCCACTTCCGCCCAGCGTGAACGATGGCCGAATGACCGCGGGAAAGCCAATCTTCTGCGTGAAATCCAAACCGTCGCGAAGGTTGTTGATGAGAGCAGAGCGCGGCATATCGAGGCCGATCTTGTTCATCGCGTCCTTGAACAACAGGCGATCTTCCGCCTTCTTGATCGCGTCCAGCTTCGCGCCGATCAGCTCCACGTTGTACTTATCCAGCGTGCCCGCGTCAGCCATGTCCACGGCCAGGTTCAGCGCCGTCTGTCCGCCAACGGTGGGCAGCAGGGCAAAAATGCCGGGCTTGCCGCTCTCGCGCAGCATCTCCGTCTCAACACGCAGAATCTCTTCCACGTAGGTCGCTGTAAGCGGCTCAATGTAGGTGCGGTCGGCAACCTCAGGGTCCGTCATGATGGAGGCCGGGTTGCTGTTGACCAGCACCACCTCGTAGCCCTCAGCCTTCAGCGCCTTGCACGCCTGCGTGCCGCTGTAATCAAACTCGGCCGATTGGCCAATGACAATCGGCCCGGAGCCGATCACCAGAATCTTCGCAATGTCATTCCTGCGTGGCATCTATCTGTCCTTACAAACCGTTCTGCTCGCCAATAGGGCCGGCGTTCTTGTTTTGAAGGGGCGGGACTTCAGTCCCGCCGCCAATGTCTATGTGTAGGAGCGGCTTTAGCCGCTGAGGGGACGGAGCTAACTCGAACGAGGAAGTTCTTCCGTGGCGACCCGGTTGAATGCGCAATACTTCCGGCAGCGCGGCGATGTTGCCTGCGATGTACCGCAAGTGTTCTTCAAAATCATGCGCATCTCTGATTCGGTGGTCACTAAACCCTTCTTGCCATACCGGACCATTCCATTCAAGTTGTCGCTTTGCCTGAAAAGAAAATCCGCCTTTGATGAGTTGTGGGCAGCGTTCCAATGCAGCAGCTGGGGTTATCAGCAGATGCACATGATCCGGCATTACAGCGTAGTCATGAAGGAGAAACTCGGTCTTGTGCCGCTCCATTACATTGAGTAACAGGAGCAACCATCGTTCGTGACGAAAAAGAGGTGTACGTTGCGCCGTCTGGAACGACACAAAGTAAGTCTGCTGATTGTTCCTTGCAGGCTCCCTCTTGGGCTTCACGTGTATTCCCTCAGGGGCTAAAGCCCCTTTTCTGTTTGGGTCATGAAACGGCCCGGCTAAAGCCGGGCCCCTTCAAAACTGTCTAATACGGCCAACTGGGCCTTTCAAAACGGTCTACCCGGCTAAAGCCGGGCCCCTTCAAAACTGAAAATTACTTCTTCCACTCTTCCATCATCTTGCGGAAGTCTTTGAACAGGTAGTGCGAATCGTGCGGGCCCGGCGAAGCCTCCGGGTGGTACTGCACGCTGAACATGGGGTGTTCCTTGTGCTTCAAACCGGCTACGGTCTGGTCGTTCAGGTTCACGTGCGTCACCGCAACCGTCGCGTCATCCAGGCTCTCAGGATCGACTGCGTAGTTGTGGTTCTGCGACGTGATCTCAACCTTGCCCGTCCCCAGGTTCTTGATGGGGTGGTTTGCGCCGTGGTGGCCAAACTTCAGCTTGTAGGTTTTGCCGCCAAGCGCCAGGCCAAAGATCTGGTGACCCAGGCAGATGCCAAACATAGGAGCCTTGCCTGCAAGGTCGCGAACATTCTGCTGCGCGTAGTGCAGCGGCTCCGGATCGCCGGGGCCGTTCGAAAAGAAGATGCCGTCCGGGTTCAACGCCATCACTTCCGCAGCAGAAGTCTTTGCAGGAACCACCGTCACGCGGCAGTTTTCGCGCGCCAGCATGCGCAGGATGTTCTGCTTGATGCCGAAGTCATATGCGACGACGTGCATCTGCTGCGTGCCGGGCGCAATCGCTTGCGGCAGCAGCTTGTCGCCGGTCTCGTTCCGCTCCGTCTCGCTGGACCATTCGTACTGCACCTTGGTGCTGACCACGCTTGCCAGGTCCGTGCCATCCATCTTGCGGATGGACCGCGCCTTTGCCACCAGCGCGTCCGCATCCTTAGAAGCGGTTGAGAGCACGCCGCGCATGACGCCGTTGGCGCGCAGGTGCCGCACGATGGCGCGCGTGTCCACGTCGGTAATTACCGGCACGTTGTTCTTCTCCAGGTATTCGTCCGTCACCTGGGTAGAACGCCAGTTGGACGATACGGGCGAGAACTCGCGTGTGACCAGGCCCTCGATGTAAGGCTTTGAGCTCTCATCATCACTGGGAGTGGTGCCGTAGTTACCAATTTGTGGGTTCGTCAAAACAACAATCTGCCCGGCATAGGAAGGATCTGTGAAGATTTCCTGATAGCCGGTCAATGCAGTGTTGAAAACAACTTCGCCGGAGCGTTCGGCTGGGGCGCCGTAGCCTTTTCCGCGAAAGATACGCCCGTCTTCGAGCGCTAATATGGCTTGCATTGCCTCTCCAAAGGAGTGGATTCAATCGATTCTATCAGCCAATGCGGGCTCGCGCCGTCTGCGGGAACGCATTGTTCTGTGAAGTGCACAAGAACGGTTACGTGATGTGCACAAGAACGTCGTCGCCATCCACTTTTACCGGGAATACAGCCACGTGTGCGCGCTCTTCTGCGCAGTCACCGGTTGCGGTATCAAATCCCCACGCATGCCACGGGCAAACGACGCGGCCATCCTCCAGCCAGCCCTCGCCCAGCGGCCCGTGACGGTGCGGGCACCAGTTGTCCATGGCCCGCAGCTCACCGCCTACGTTGGATACGCACACATCCACACCCGCGGCAGCGTACTGCCCCAGCTTGCCCGCTGTTGGCGCCTCTGCTACTGCACACAACCGTACCCACTGCGCCATGCCCGTGCTTCCCTCTCAAACGCTTTTCGGGATTGGATGCAGCTGGGCACCTAACGAAGCGTCCGCGCATGCATCCGACCGCAACAACGGTTGCAAGCTACCATGAAAGCTGTCATGGTCCCAAAGCAGAACAAGCCGCAGAAGAGTTCCAGCAAGCCCCGTACATCATCCCGCGTGCAGCCCGCGAGTCACAAGAAACCCGCGCCGGAGATTGTCGATCCGCGCTGGCTCCTGAAGATGCTTGGCATCACGCTGGCAGCGGCGCTCGTCTGCGGATACATCACTGTTGCGGTCGTCTTTTATTTCACCTCATGGCAGCTTGTTCTGCATCCCACGCACAACGCGGGCGGAGGCACGGGACTGCCCACACAGCATGTGCAGTTTGATGTGGATGCCAGCGGCAAGCCAAGACTTTCCGGCGAGTGGTATCCCGCGGCTGCAGGTGCATCCCACGCGAACTACGCAGTGCTCTACCTGCGCAGTGGTGACGGCCAGCTTGATGCAGCCGATGGCACACAGATCGCCATGTTGCACGACCTCGGCATCAACGTCTTCGCATTTGATTACAGCGGCTACGGCAGCAGCGTTCTGCAGCCCCATCCAAGCGAGAAGCAGATGCTGCAGGACGCAGATCACGCACTTGGATACATGGCGGCTCGATACCAGTTTCGCGATGGCCAAGCCGTGGTCTTCGGCAGCGGAACGGGTGTCTCCATCGCAGCGCAGATTGCACAGGCTAATCACAACACAGCAGGCCTCATCGGCTACAACGCCGATCCTGAAGTTCTGGCCCGAGTGAAAGCCGACAGGCGCGGCGACCTCTTCCCCATTGCTCTGTTTCATGATCGCTTCTCACTCGATGCGCTCAACACGCTGAAGAAGCCAAAGCTGCTGTACACCGTTGGCCCAGCCAGCGCGGCACGCACCGCGGTCTACCGCAACGCCGCCGATCCCAAGCTGACCATTGAAGTGCCAACGCACGACGCAGCAGCAGAGCAGGCCGCGCTCACGCGCTTTCTGGACACCTACCTGTCCGCATCCCCGCAGACGCTGACACACTAGACGCTTCAGAATCCCTGTCCTGCCGGACGGGCCCGCTGCGCGGAGGGCGGGCGTTTGCACGCCTTTTTACTTTTGTCGCGTGGCCCTCCCGATGGTCTGGATGTAGATTCGCGGAACTGCTCCCTCAGGGGCTAAAGCCCCTTTTCTTAGGTGTGGACTTGCGGCACGGCTAAAGCCGTGCCCTTTCAAAGCTGATTACCGAGATCAAAATTTGACCGAGGGGCGAGGCGAAGCCAGTAAAAGGTGCGTGAGCACCCGCCCTCCGCGCAGAGGCCCGTCCGGCAGTAAGGACGACACTGTTCATTAGGCCGCCCAAGAAGTGAAGGCTCCCGATGTTCCGGGAGCCTTACATAAAGGATGGGAAGATTTGTTGCGGATAGGTGAAACCGGTGTCGTAGGTAGGTGACTCCGGCGTACTGCTGACTACAACGAATAGGACGCAGTTCCAAGTAAAAGGTTGCGCTGGAATAGCTCAACATTCTTTGGAACCGTTGTAGATACGAGCAGTATGTACCAGCGGATTGATTCGTGTGTTGAAAATCACGCCAATGAGGGCACAAATCTCCCAAAACGGGCGATTTGTGTACCTTTTGTGGTACGAGCTACACCCTCAGGCGAAGCGCAGGAATTGCGCCGGGGTAACGTTACCACCCGGAAAAACGGCACTCAAATCGCGCGTGCCCAGTGCGTGGAAAGCTGCCTCGCCCAGCACCTGCCGAAAGTCGGTGGTGATGGCAAGATCGCGACCCTCATTCAGCTGCGCATCATCCAGCCCCGGCCACTGGCCATAGACCTTGCCGCCACGGATGCCGCCACCCAATACGAACATCACATTGCCATGTCCGTGGTCGGTGCCACCGGTGCCGTTCTGCCTCGCGGTGCGGCCAAACTCGCTCATGGTGACGAGCGTGATGTGTTCAGAATCCTGGCCCATGTCATTCCAGAAGGCTGCAATGCCCTCGCTGAACTCCTTCAGGCGATTCGCTAGTCGGCCCTGCGCTGCGCCCTGCGCCTGGTGCGTATCCCAGTCGCCGATGTCGGCAAATGCCGCCTCCACGCCAAGATTCGCTTTCAACAGCTGGGCAATCTGCTTCAGGCTGTTGGCAAACGTGGTGTTGGGGTAGGTGACGCCGTTTGCAGGCTTGTAGTGCGCTGGATCGGTCGCCTTCAGCATCTTCACAGCTTCAAATGTCTCCTGCCCTTCACCGCTCAGAATCTTGTCGTTCGTTCCCGCATACATCGCCTGGAACGCGCTGGACACCGCAGCGCCCTGCGCTCCCTGGCCACCAACTGTGAAGTTGGCAACGTTGGCGACGGCAACGGCAGGCAGACGTCCCTGCAGCGTGCGTGGCACCTGCGTGCCAAGCGCAACGGCGCGGAAAGCCGTCGCTAACTTGGGATCAATACGCTCGGCCTGCAGCGCGCGGTTCAGCCAGCCGTCCTGCGTGCTCTTGATGCCGGGGGTGCCGCTCTCCATGTAGTCCTGCGCGTCGAAATGAGAGCGCGTCGTATCGGGCGAGCCCACCGCATGGATAGCTGCGAGATGCCCTTGCTTGAACAGCGGCAGCAGCGGAGCCATTGCTGGATGCAGACCAAACTGACCGTCCAGATCAAGCACTTCGTTGGGCTGCAGCGCGATGGTCGGACGCATGGTGTAGTAGTTCTTCTCGCGGTATGGGACGACGATGTTCAGGCCGTCGGCTGCGCCTCGTTGAAACAGCACCACCAGCTTTTTGCCGCTGGCATGCGCCGCCTGCTGCTGCGCCATCACACTGCGCACCAGAAAGCTGGGAACCGTCGCCGTGCCTACCAACGCGAGTGCGCCGTTCTTTACAAATGCTCTGCGTGAATTCATCCTGCTACCTCCACCTGCGTTTCGGCTGGCTTCACATCTCTTCAAGTCGACTGTTGTTCTACGCCTGTCATTCTGAGCGGAGCGAAGAATCCCAGCGCACTCGACCTGTCTATACCTTCGGCACCTTCCAGCCACGGTATTCGTGCGGCGGAAGGCCTCTACGTTTGCGGCGACCAGATCATCTGTCGGAATCCTTCGCTCTGCTCAGGATGACAGCGCCTGAGTACTTACCGCCGCTGAAACTCCGGCGAACCCAGTAATAGCCCCGCCATTGCAGCTGCCTGCTTATCTGCCGGTGCCGGACCCGGCTTTACCGGAGTGGCACCCAACCCACGCTGAGGCTGTGCTTCGCCTTTGAGGCCTTTGGTCTTACCGGCCATCATGGCGTCCAGGCGATCCTGTTGCTGCGCCTGCTTCTCTGCATCGGTCAATTGCCGCGCGGTGCCGGTAGCAAACTGCTGCGCGGCCTGTTGCGCCGTCGCGTCCGTTCCCTGCGATATGACCGCAGCACGCGTCTGCGCGCTGACCGGCACCTGAAACAGTTTCGCTTCAAGCATGCTTTCCTTGTGAGCAGCATCCGGATCAGCACCCTGCGTGAGAGCCACGGTCTTGAACAAAGGATTCTTAGGAGCAGCGGCTTCGCTTGTTAGCACCGGCGTCCAGTCGACCGTTGCGCCGCCGATGCGGTTGGTGCTCAACGTCAGCGCAAAGTTCATGCGATTCACCAGCGCTGACGAGCTCAGCCACGTTGCCTCATCCCACTTGTAGCCGGTGGGCGGCTGGCAGCCGTAGAGAGGCATGCCCAGCTGCTGCAGGCTCTGCACCAGCGGCAGCGGATTCTGCACGTCGGCACCGCTGGCACGCACCGCGCTGGTGATGTACTCCAGCGGCGTCTTCAGCTTGGCATTGACGGTTGCGGTGGTGAAGAACTCCGGCGAGTGCACCATCGTCCGCAGAACCGCTTTAATGTCTCCCTTTGACTGCAGGAAGGTCTTCGCCATGCGATCGACCATTGCGGGCGGCGGATTGTCGCTGACAAAACGCTGGGCTAATTCAGTCGAAATGAAGTGCGCCGTCGCGGGGCTGGTGGCCAGCATGTGGAGTACCTGGTAGCCCTCCTGCTCGCCGCTGCCGTTGATGGTCTGGCCCAGCACTGCCTTTGGCCCCGGCTGATGACGGTTGATGTTGAAGTTGTAGCTGCCGCCGTCGTAGGGGCGATCGAGCGTCCAGCCGGTGAAGACCTTCGCCACCTCGGTCACGTCGTGCTGGGTGTAACCGCCGTTCACGCCCAGCGTGTGCAGCTCCATCAGCTCGCGTGCGTAGTTTTCATTCAGGCCCAGATCGCTCTTGATCTTGGTGTTCTTCTTCTGCCGCACCGCTGCCAGCGAATCCGGGCCGACGGACGTGGCGTTGTCCAGGTACATGAGCATGGCGGGGCTTTGCGCCGTGGCCACCAGCAGATCTTCAAAGTTGCCCAGAGCATTTGCGCGCACTGTCTTTTCATAGTCGGGCAGCAGCGACGGCTCCTGGCCGCTTTTGCCACTGAAGACGTTGAAATGGTTCAGCCAGAAGTCGGTCATGACGGCCTGCAGCTGGCGTTCGCTGTAGATGTCGCGCAGCAGCCGCGCGCTCTGCGTCTCTGCATTGATCATGCGGTTGGTGCCTGCCAGCGCCAGCAGCGTCTCCTTCTGCAGGGACGTCATGCCTTCGACCAGTTTGCCTTCCAACGGTCCTCGAGCGGCCTTGCGCAGAGCGATGATGTCCGCGGGCGGCATGCTTAAGATGCGGCCGTAGCGATCGGTCGGCGACATCGCCATGATCTCGTCGACCTGCGGCTTGGCCATGGGCTGCGTGGCTTGTTCGAGATTTACCTGCGACGCATCCGTAAGTGCGGCTGTCGCTGTTGCTGAAGTTGCGGACTTCGCTGCTCCACCTGACATCGAATCACCCTGCATGGAGCCGGAAGATACGGCCATCTGCTGGCCCTTGCCTCCGGGCTGACGGACGATGGGCGCGGCAGCTCCTCCAGCGGCGGATGCCGCGGAGGTCATTGCATCAGCCGGAGCACCTTTCGCAGCCTTGTTCTGCTGGGCCATCTGGTAGAACTCCACCTGATCGCCCACGATCGCGCGCTCCTCAGGGTCGTTGGGCAGAACCCCCGTCTTTGCGATGACCCGCAGCGTTGCGGGCTCCGGGTAGCGCTTAAGCCGGTCGTGCTGATTCATGCGGAGCGCGGGGTAGGCGTCCAGGCGCTGTTCCAGCATGGCGTCGCTGATGCTGTTGGGATTCAGCTGGCTCTCAAGCCAGTGGTCCACGCCCTCGCGGCGGATGGCCTGCTCGTCGGCTGCGGTGGTGCCGAAGGTCAGGCGGCTCAGCAGCAGATCTTCCTGCGCTGCGGTGTCCAGCCTTTGCGCGGGTGCGGTCCTTGGAGATTTGGTTGTTGCATGCTTCGTTGAAGCAGTTGCGGGCAGCGGTGCGAAGACCATGCTGCTGCACAACACTGCGGAGAGAGCAGAACGGAAATGGGCCTTGGGCTGCGAACGCGGCGGAACACGCATCAGGCACCTCTAGTGGGTCGATCTTGCGACTGGTGCAGTCGCGTCGTTAGTACAAACACGCACACTGGCATGGTGTTGCGCGTTTTGCCAATATCTTACGCCGCGGGCTCCGTGCCCTCTACGAGTGGATTGGCCCGTCGAGCAACATGCAGATCCCTCCGCTGCGCTGCGGGATGACAGACCTTGAAGGGGGAGAAGGGTCTGGATTGCTTTAGAAGGCGGCGAGCTCCACCATTGCCTGGAAGAGGTGTTCCGGCTGCGGCAGAATCGCGTCTTCCAGCACTGGCTGGTAGGCCACGAAGGTGTCCATGCCGGCCACGCGGCGAACCGGCGCGTCCAGATCGTGGAAGAGTTCCTCGCCGATGCGTGCGGCCAGCTCGGCTCCAAAGCCCCAGCTGCGCATGTCTTCGTGCGCTACGATCACCCGGTTGGTGCGGCGAACGCTCTCGGCGATGGCCTCAAAGTCATAGGGCGACAGCGAGCGTAAATCAATGACTTCGCAGGAGATACCACGCTCATGCTGAAGCCGCTGAGCCGCCTGCAGGGCGCGCGGCACCAGAGCTCCGTAGGTGACCACGGTCAGGTCTGTGCCGGGGCGAACAGTCTTTGCCTTGCCAAATGGAATGCAGTAATCAGGTCCGGCGTAAGGCGCACGACCGTAGGACTCGCGGTACAGACGCTTGTGCTCCAGGAATAGTACGGGGTCGTCGCAACGTATTGCAGTGCGCAATAAACCTGCCGCATCCTGTGCGTTGGACGGCATCACCACGCGCACGCCCGGCGTGTGTGTGAAGATGCTTTCGCCGCTTTGCGAGTGATAGAGCGATCCACCCGTCAGGTAACCGCCAATGGGCACGCGGATGACCAGGGGCGACGAATGGTTCGCATTCGACCTCCAGCGGAAGACGCTTAACTCGTTCCGCATCTGATGCATAGCAGGCCAAATGTAATCAAAGAATTGAATTTCCACCACCGGCTTTAAACCGCGCGAAGCCATGCCAATGGCGCGGCCAACAATGTTTGCCTCTGCCAGCGGGGAGTTGAAGCAGCGGTCGGATCCGAACTCCGTCTGCAGGCCGGCGGTGATCTTGAAGACGCCGCCCTTGCCTTTGAGTGCGCCGGTTTTCAGGTGCAGATCGCGGGTGAGGTCGGCCACGTCTTCGCCAAAGACCACAATGCGTTCGTCGCGCCGCATCTCGTCGTGCAGCGTGGTGTTGATGGCGTCAGCAAAGGTCTGGTCCGGAGTACCGGCAATCTGCGCGATGGGTGTGTCGAAGACGGCGTCGGTGGGCTTCAGGTCCTCGGAGTAGACGTGCTTCTCAATGTTAGCGACCAGCGGCAGTGGAGCGTCCAGTGCCACATCCGCAGCGGCGCGCACCTCGTCGTCCACTTCCTTCTGCAGCTTGTGCAGCGCGTCCTCGGTGAGGATGCCCTCCTGCAGCAGCAGAGCTTCAGTTCGCAGCAGCGGGTCGCGCAGCGCATCTGCTTCAAGCTCCGAGGGATGGCGGTACCAGCGTTCGTCGTCGCTGAGAGCGTGGGAGTAGGGCCGGATGACATGGCCATGTACCAGCGCGGGGCCTTTGCGAGCGCGGCAGTAGGCTACGGCCTCCTTCATCGCCTCATAGCTGGCGATGGGATCGGTGCCGTCAATTTCGGCAAAGTGGAAGTTGGGGAAGTTTGCCAGCAGCCGAGAGATGTTGCCGCCGGGCGTGTTCGCCTCCACCGGAGTGGAGATGGCGTAGCCGTTGTCTTCCACCACAATCAGCACGGGCAGCTTGTTGTTGGAGGCGGTGTTCATCGCCTCCCAGAACTCGCCCTGGCTGGTGGAACCCTCGCCGATTGAGGTGTATACGACCTCGTCCGAGGTGAAGCTCACATCTTTGAAGGCGCGGTAGTCGCCGGGTCCATAGGAACCTTCGGCAGCCTTTGGATGGTTCACAAAGAAGCGGCCCGCCTCTGCCGCGCCCACTGCGTGCAGGCACTGCGTGCCGGTGGCAGACGACGGCGAAACCAGCCGCAGCTCCCTGCTGGTCCAGTGCGATGGCATCTGGCGGCCGCCTGATCCGGGGTCGTCCGCGCCAACGGCCTGCATCAGCTGCGCGACGGGCGTCTGCCCAATGGCCAGAGCCAGAGCGCGGTCGCGATAGTAGGGGAAGAACCAGTCGTGACCGGGCTGCATGGCCATTCCTGCTGCCACCAGCAGGGCCTCATGTCCGGCGCAGGAGATCTGGAAGAAGATCTTCTGCTGCCGTTTCAGCAGTATCTCGCGGTCGTCGATCTTCCGCGAGAGATACATCAGGCGGTAGAAGCGGACGAGCTCCTCCGGCGATAGCGAACCAATCTTCGCTGCCCTGGCCTTGCCTGCTGTGGTGGTACGTAGCGCCATCGCTTACTGCCCTGCCCCTTGGTTCTGGTTCCTGATTCACAGGCCGCGATGAATCCTCGCGCAGCCACCTGCTGATTGTAAAGCGGCGATGACAAAGGTGGAATCTGCCGGGTGCCGGGAAAGTTTTTCGTGTTGTGTGAAGAGCTTTGCCGGAAGGCCGATAAGGCCACTGTCGCAGATTGAAACAGCATCCCGGCGATGGTCCCCGGCGCGGCTGCTCACTGCGGGCAATGCCAAAAAACCGTGAGGCTCCATGTTCCGACTCCGTCTCTCCAGCCGGTCGCATCTCTGCGTTCTGAAAGCCGTTAAGATCGCAGCCTTCGCAGCTCCGCTGCCAATGGCTCAGGCTCATGCGCAGCAGGTGCCGGCACAGCAGAAGACGAGCGGAGCAAAGAACCTGATCGTGATATACCGCAGCGGCTTCATTCCCGGCGATGCCGAAGGTCATGCACTGCGCGCTGGCGGACGCCTGACGCACCGGCATGACCGCTTTGGCGCGGCAATTATCAGCGGCAATGCTGCGGCAGAGACGGCGCTGAAGGCCGACCCCGAGGTGGAGTACGTCGTGGAAGATCGAGCGGTCGAGGCCAGCTCCGTGCGTCTCATTCCCAGCACTCCCCATGTTGCAATCGTAGCGCCCGCCACAGACACGTACTACAACGGATCGCCGCAGGGGTGGTCGGTGCGTGCGGTGGGTGGCTACGGCGGCGGCATTGCAGGCAGCAGCGCCGTTGGCCCGTGGGCAACAACCATCGGCACCGGCGTCCGCATTGCCGTGCTGGATAGCGGCCTGGACCGCAACCATCCGGATATTGCGCCGAACCTGGTGTTGAACATCTCTGAGATTGACCAGACTGCGCAGCCCAGCGCCTGCGACGACGGTTCGCCGCAGGACCAAAGCGGCCACGGCACCTGGGTGGCGTCGCTTGCTGCGGGCGCAGTAGGGGCCAGCACCGGACGCACAGTGGGCGTGGCTCCTGGCGCGTCTCTGCTGAACATCAAGGTGTTGCAGCGAATGCCGGGCAGCGGCTCCACGGCCGCACAGCAGTGCACCAACGGCGAGGCCAGCGGATTACTGTCATGGGTGTTGCAAGGCATTGATGACGCCATTACGCAGCATGCCGACGTGATTGTGCTGAGCATGGGGGTGACGCTGGATCTGTACAGCGGCGACGATGCGGGTGTGAAGGCCAGCTTTGACCGCGTGACCTATGCCGCCGCCCAGGCCGGAGCCGTGCTGGTGGCCGCCGCCGGGAACGATGCCTTTGACCTGTCCAACACGCGTTACGTTGAAGTGCCCGCGCAGGCACGCGGCGTGCTGGCCGTGGTAGCTTCCACCAATCCCGCGTGCGCGGAGAACCTGACCACCGGCGCCGCCTGCGCTGCAGGCCCGGTGACGCTGGCCTACTACAGCAATCTGGGAGCTCCACTGAACGCCGTTGCAGCGCCCGGCGGCAGCTACCCCGCGGGCGCGGATGAGGCTGTCTCCGGATGGGTGCGCGGCGCGTGTAGCAACGGTCTGCTGAACACGGTGGACGGCATGCCCACGGACGCCAATCATTCCGAAGGCTGCTTCAACCTGGGCCACGTGCAGTATGCACAGGCCATTGGGACGAGCGCGTCGGCTCCGCTGGTGGCGGGTGTGGTGGCCCTGGTACGCGCGGCACATCCTGACTGGAGCGCAGCGACGGTACTGGCAGCGGTGCGTGCTTCTGCTGTGCCGGTTGCGCCCATGGTTTATGGCGTGGTGAATGCAGCGGCTGCGCTGGCGTACACGCCTCAGTAGCAGCTACGGCTTGATCTGTTCCTTCGCGCTCTTTGCCAGCTTCTCAATCGCATCTGCCTGCTTCAGAGCGGTGACGGAGAGTTCGTATGCGTGTGTCTTGTCCACGGTCTCCTTCAGCTTCTGCGCCAGCGCCAGCAACTGGTCTGCAGCAGGTAGCGACGCAGGATTAACAGGCGCGGCCTTTGCATTCGCACCCTGAACCGCAGCGACAGCCGGTTGCTGCGTGTACGTCGCTACTGGCATGGCACCCAGCACGACCAACAACAGCGCAATCCGTTTCGACGTGTTTCTCATGCTCATAACTCAATGACCCAGCATCTGCTGCCGTACCGTGTGTGCCAGCTTTGCAATCTCATCTAACCGCTTACCGTCTGCGGCGGTCAGTTGGCGGCCATGTGTCTCTGCCTGGAACTGCTGCGTCAGCAGTAACAGCCGATTCGTGTTTTCCAGCATGTGCTTGTGCTGCTCTGATTTCAAAAACGCCTCACGCTTGGCCACAGACATGCGGCTCTCCGGCAGGGGCACATCCATGCGGTCACCGTTGCTGGCCTGGCTGGGGTTATAGACGGGGTTGTAAGTAGGGTTGTACGTGGGCGTGGGTGTGTTGGGCTTCTGTGCCTGCGCTGCACCGAATCCAAATGCCGTAAGCAGCGCAATTGGCAGCCAGTAGCAGCCTGCAATGCATCTCAGCTTCATGCGGACGCCTCCTACCGGAAACCCAGCCGGCAACAACGTGCCGTAATCTTATCGCGGAGACTGCTACCCCGGATGTCATTGCTCTGTCTGCTTTTGCTCGCAACACCCGCCGCCACCGCGCCTGAGCCGGAGGACGTATCCTTCCGTCAGCTGGGGCACTCATGGCACACGGACATTGTGGACTTTGTCCGGCATGACGCACCCAAGATTGTCGTCATCCTGGTGATGGCCTTTGTGCTGCAGCGTGTGGTTGCGTTCTTCGTCAACCGCATGCGCCGCCTGGCAGACAGCTATGTGGGCAACAACCAGCGGGCATCGCAGCTGCGCACCATGGCTGCAATCCTGCGCGCCACCTGCTACGGCCTCATTGGCTTCATTGCCCTGCTGCAGATTCTGCCGCTCTTCAACATTGACCTGAAGCCGCTGCTGGCGTCAGCCGGTGTGGTTGGCCTGGGCATTTCGTTTGGCGCGCAGTCGCTCTTCAAGGACATGCTCAACGGCGTGCTCATCCTGCTGGAGGATCAGTTCAACGTTGGCGACGTGGTGCGCATTGCGGGGCTTACCGGCACAGTGGAGGACCTGTCACTGCGCGCGACCAAGCTGCGCGACGGCGATGGCACACAGTACTTCATCCCCAACTCGCAGATCGCGACGGTGTCGAACTTGTCACGCGAGTACTCTGTTGCTTCGCTGCC
>JAMFTB010000120.1 GCA_026225595.1 Terriglobus sp.
ACCGCCAGGGTTCGCAACGGCTGCCTTCAAGGACTGCTGCAGGCCGTCAGTAACACGCTCGTCTGCGTCGAGATAGAAAACCCACGGATGCTTGAAGGGAATGTTCTCCATCGCCCAATTCTGATGCGCGGCCCAGTTGTCGAAAGGCCGTTCGACAACCTTGGCGCCGGCGGCCTCCGCAATTGCGCGTGTGCCGTCCTTCGACACCGAATCGAGCACCCAGACATCGTCCGACCATGCCACGGACTGCAGGCATCCCGGCAGGTCGCGTTCTTCATTCAGCGTGAGAATCAGAACTGAGATCATGGCGCGGAAGCCTCAGCGATTGGGACTGCATCGGGAGCCGTGCGCACACGTTCGCGGACGGCGACTGCGGGGTTGCCCGCGTAAACAGTCCAAGGCTCCAGCGAACGCGTGGAGACTGCGCCCATCCCAAGCACCGCTCCCTCGCCCACCTGTACGCCTGGTCCTACCGAGGCGCGCGCGCAGATCCACGCATACGCGCCAAAGCGCATCTCGTATGCCTGCAGGGGAAAGGCCGCGGAGTTGTAGTCGTGCGTGGCTCCGCACAGGTACGCGCCCTGCGAGATGATGCAGTGCGATCCAAAGTGCATGGGAGCAGGGTTGTAGATCTCCGCACCGTCCGCAATGGCGACCAGGTCGCCGCAGAACAGGTTCCACGGCGCCCAGATGATGGCGCCCGGATAAATCTTGGGATTTGCACCAATAGTCGCGCCAAAGCTGCGCAGCAGGAAGCCACGCCACGCATGCAGCGGTCGCGGCGAAGGGCGAAACAGCAGTGCATGCACCACGCCCCATACAACACGCATTAGCTTGTTCTTGCGCGTAAACGCCGGACGCAGATACGGGTCGGCAATATTGTCTGCCTGTATCTCGCGTGACGCGTCATACGCAGCCGTGCGTTGTGCCATTAGCCGTTGCCCTCGCGCTTTGCCTGTGCGAACAAGCCCATGATGGTGTTTGCAGTCTCCAGCATATTGAACCGTGTGCGGAAGCACTGCTGTGCGGCAGTGCTCATGGCCTCGCGTTCGGCGGGTGTCAGCGCAATCCAACGCTGCAGCAGGTTGCGCGTGCCTTCCAGCGTGTCGGGTTCAATAAAGATGCATCCCTCATTGCGGATCATGTCGCCGATGTTTACCTTGTCGCTGAGCAAAACCGGTTTTCCAGCGCCCAGCGCCTCCGCCACGGCAATGCCAAAGTTTTCCTGATGCGAGGGCAGAATGAATGCCTCTGCCGCTCGAAACGCTCCCCACTTTGCCGCACCGCGCAGGATGCCGGACCAGTGGATGCGGTCGCCACAGCCGCCTGCATTCGCAATCGCCTGCAGCTGCGGTATCCAGCCATCCTGGTCTGGCCCGGCCATCAGCAGATGCAGGTCAGGATCAGAGGCAGCAACGTCGCACATCGCCTGCATCAGCAGGTCGCAGCCCTTCTTGTGGTGGATGCGGCTGAGAAAGATGAGATAACGCTTGCCGCGCAGAGCCGGGACAATCTCGTGGAAGGCGGCAATGTCTTCCTCAGGCTTGCTCGCGGGCGCCTTGATGCCATAGGGCACCACCTGCGCACGCCACTTCCAGAAGTCAAAGCTCTGCTCGGCCAGCTTCTCTTCCGTGTCCGTGGTGAATAGCACGCGGTAGGCGTTGCGCAGCACCCAGTGCTCCGCCGGATACCAGTAGACCGCCTTCTTCAGGTGCTTCATGGGGAAGGCGCGTTTGAAGTAGGGGTCCAGCATGCCGTGGGTGAAGACCATGTACGGTTTGCGGCGGCCACCGCGTGTGGCGATCAGGGCAGCAAGGCCGCACCACTGCCACAAGCCATTGACGATTACGCCATCAAAGCGGTGAAGATTGGCGTCCAGCCACGGCAGCAGCTTTGGTGTGAAGCCATAGACGGACTCTCCCCCTCCCAGTGGATGGACTGGGTAGGGAAGACCCTCAAGATATGGCGCGCCTGGGGCGTCAAAAGTAACAGCTTCGCCCACGTAACCCTCAGCCACATAGCTGAACAGTGTGCGCACACCCTCAATGGGGCCGCCGGCGGAAGGGTTCAGCGTAGCGATGATGTGCAGGATACGCATGATTTAGTTCTCTCCGCCGGTCGCCAGCCGCAGGCGTGTCAGGTGCGCAATCGCCTGCCGCAGAGCGGTAATGTCTTCTTCAAAGCTCCACTTGTCCAGCATGCGGCGACTCACCCGGCCCATGGTCTGTGAGCGGCCCGGTGCCAGCGTCTGTTCCAGTGCGGCGCATAATGCAGGGACGTCGCCCACAGGGTACACGTATCCGTTTTCACCCTGACGAACAAGGTCATCCGAAGCGCCCACGTCGCTTGAGACGATCACAGGCAGGCTGGCGGCCATTGCCTCATTCACAATCAGCCCCCAGGGCTCATGCCGCGCGGGCAGCACAAAGACATTGCTCAGATCAAAGAAGCGTGGCAGTTCGCTCTGGTTGCGAAAGCCCAGAAAGCGAATGTCCGCGGCAAAAGCGCTGGTCTGCGCGCGCTGTTCCAGATCCGCGCGCATCTCGCCGTCGCCGACAATCAGCAGATACGGCGCAAGGCCCGTGGTGGCGCGCAGCTGCAGGTAAGCCTCCAGCAGATGGTCGCAGTGTTTGCGCTTTTGCAGCTTGGAGGCGTAGAGAATCACGGGCCGTTCCGGGTCTAAACCCAGTTCGGCTTGCAACTCTGCGCGGCGCGGCGTGGCCTGTTCCGTCAACCCGGCGAAGTATTCGTTGTCCACGGCGTAGGGCATCCGGAAGATGGGGAAGTCGTCGCCCATGTAATGCCGCCAATATTCGGCATTGCGTGTGCCCACGGCCAGCACACCATCCACCAGCTTTTTCAGGCATGCAAAGAACATCGCCTTGGCCTGCAGCTTCCATCCGGCGCGGCTGCGGTCACCCAGCCATGAATCTGACCGTGTCAGCACAGGCAGCCCCAGCGCCTTGGCTGCCAGCATGGCGTGCGCCGTGTTCACGGTGGAGTAGCCATGCACCCACACCAGATCAAATGGCTGCCCGTTGATGCCGCGCTGCAGCCCGCGGAAGAAGCCGCGTGAGATGGGCCTGGTGACAGAGGGGGAGTGCGTCTCTCGCCAGCGGGGCAGCACCGTGTAGTTGTAGCCGGAGAGCAGCGGCACATCCCATGCCACGCTCACGCCAAATCCCTTGTCCTGATAAGCGGCCGCGGAGAAGTCCGAACAGAAGAAGACATGGAGATCGATGCCCGGGTCCAATGCCAGCCGCCGCAGCAGATTCGCCTGGTACTGAATGGGATGGCTTACGACATACGCCAGCCGTGCCTTTCGGATAGCGTTTGGTTCGGCCATGTCCCCTCTCCCCCGGCATTTTCACGCGCAGATTCACGCATTATTGGCGTAACAGAAGAACCGCTAGCGCAGGATCGAAATCAACGAAACAGCAATCGCGATTGCCCCAATCCAACTACCGGAGCGCAGAATTGCCCGGAGCGCATTGGAAGGCACCAGGATGATGTCGTTCGATTGCAGCGCTATATCGGGCTCTGTACCGTTTGCGATCGCCTTCAGGTGCAGAGGGATCACCGTGCGCTGCGTACCGATCGTGCGAATCAGCTTGGTGTCGTCTTTTACAGCAGGGAAAGTCGTGCCGCCAGAGACAGCCAGGGCCTGCGTTACGGTCGTGGGCGTAGCCCCGTTCAGCGGCACAATGCCTGGTTTTGATACTGCACCCACAACATAGGCAGCTCCCACGCGACCGGTAATGATGGTGTCGCCGGCAAAGATGGGGATGTTCCCTCCCTGCGAATGTGCCGGATCATTTCCTACATCCACCACAATTGGAGTGTTGACGCCCGGTCGCTCCACGGTGATGACGGTGCTGGCGGTGGGGGGTAGGCCACCACTTGCGGCGATCACGTCATACAGGCGGCGATTGCCCACCACCGGCGCAGTAGCCTTCACTTCACCCATCAGCGTGGCAATGTGGCTGGGCGCATCATTCACAATGATGGAGATTTGAGCATTGTGAAACTGGCCCGCGTCCTCAAACTGCTTCGATAGCTTGAGCTCAACTTCTTTCAGCGACATACCGGTGACCGGCACCACGCCGAGCAGATTCAGGCGCACAGTACCGTCCAACGCCACACGCTCGATGTCGTCGTAGTCCGGTGTTACGCTGTACACCTTCACTTCGATGAGATCGCCGGGCAACAGCTGCATTTCGCGGTTCTGGGGAAACAGCAATCCCTGATCCGTTGTCAGGGACTGTGGCACGTTGAGTCCCGGTGCGGAGGTTGGGGTGACGCCTGTGAACTGGGCCCGCAGAGGCGACGTGCCGAGAGCAGCCAGCAGCAGGTAAAGGGTTAGATGAAAGGCGCGCCTCATGCCTGGTCTCCCGGCTCACGGTTGTTCCCCTGATTGCCATTCGCCCCGGACTCCCACGATTCGGAATCGATGTTGGAGTAGCTGTAACCGGAGTAACCGTAGTAGCCGTGATACTCCGGCGAATTGATGTCGACCGCATTCAGCACCACGCCGGTCAGCACGGATCCCACACGTGCCAGCAGGTCGCGGGCACGCCGCACAGCCTGGCGGCTGCTCTTGCTATGGCGCACCACCAGTACGACGGCATCCGCCTGCCGCGCCAGAATAATACCGTCTGTAACCGAAAGGATGGGGGGCGAATCGATCACGATGTGAGTGTACCGTTCGGCGCAAAGGTGCAGCAGGTCGTGCATCGCCTCAGAAGAGAGCATCTCCGTGGGGAACGGCGGCACCGGTCCGCTTGTCAGTACGTCCAGATTCGGTACTTCGGGAATGTTGCGTACAGCGTCTTCCAGCTTTGCTGCGCCAGACAGAACGGTAGAGAGGCCGACGCGGCCATTCAGACCAAACCGGTGATGCACGTTGGGCCGGCGTAGATCCGCATCGATGAGGATGACCTTAGTTTCACGTTGGGCAAGGATGCAGGCCAGGTTCGTGGCGACGGTGGTCTTGCCCTCGGTTGGTGTGGCGCTTGAAATAAGAATCAGCTTGGGTGGATGGCCGGTGCCGGCCAGCAGCAGAGAAGTGCGCAGCGAGCGGAACGCCTCAGAGAACTGAGATTTGGATGTGGCCAGCACCGCAACATTGGCCTGTGCCACCGTCATGGCGCCGCTATCCGCGGCCAACCTCCGGATGCGTGGAATGACAGCCAGAGAAGGCATCTGCGTGACCTGTTCGATCTCCGCCACGCTGCGGATGCCGTTGTCCAGGCTCTCCATCGTAAAGGTCAGAATCAGGCCCAGGATGATGGCAATACCCAGCATCTTGCCGATCACACTTGAGCGTGGTGTGAGGGTCATGGTTGCGGGCTTGTAGGCTGGATCGACAATGTCGATCTCCTGCGCATCCAGTCCAGCCTGCACGCTGGCCGCACGCAGGCGTGATAGCAGGCCTTCGTACAGGGTTCGAGACGCCTCATAGTCGCGCTGACGAAGCGAGTATTCCACCATGTCGTCACGCATTTTGAAGGCTTCGTTCTTTTCGTCTTCCACGGCTGCGTTGGTCTGGTCTTCATTCGCCTTGGCTGCTACCAAAGTCTGTTTTGCTTCTGTCAACAGCCGCTGTTGCTCGTCATTCAGTTCACGTCTTGATTCGGTCAGATGTGCCTGGAGAGACAGGATGGTGGGGTTTTTGGGGCCCATGGTGATGCTGGACTGTGCGAGCTGCGCTCGTGTGTCAGCGATATCAGCGCGTAATTTTGAAAGCTCAGACTGGCCGCCATTTGCGTCCAGGTTGCTTTCCAGCAGATTAGGGTCTGAGCTGCTGAGCACGCGATAGCGCGACTCGGCCAGGATGCGGTTGACCTTTGCCGTAGAAGCAGCGGCAAGCAGCCCATCGACAGAAGCATTGGTCGAGGTGGTGGCTCCGCCGCCTCCACTTCCGCCTCCATTTCCACTTCCACTTCCGCCGGAGGAGCCAGAGCCGCTTGAAGAACTGCCGAAGTCAAGCCCCACGCCCACGAAACCGAGCTTCTTTTGCAGGTCGATCAGTTGCTCCTGCGATGTCTCTACCTGCTGCTTCAAATCGTCCAGCTGCGCCGATAGCCACTTGGAGACGCGCTGGGTCGATTCAAACCGGCTCTCAAACGACCGCTGCTGATAGGCCGAAATCAGATGATTCACAATGTCGGCAGAGAGCTGCGCTTTGCCGGTTATGCAGGTAATCCGAATGATTTTCGTCCGAAGGATCACGTTGACAGCGAGATCACTGCCCAGTTGCCGAATGATCTGCGACCGTACAACCGGGTCGCTGACATTGCGAAAGGGCTGAGGTCCTTTGGCACCCGTGAAGTCGGGGTTGTTGGCCAGGTTCATCTCGCGCGCGACGGTCAGCAGCAGCGAATCGCTGGTGAGAATCTGAACCTCGGTATCCAGGTTGTTGTCGTCGTCGCCACTTGCCATCACATTGTTCACAGCGAACTGGCTTGCACTGGTGGAAGAACGAACCTCAATCCGCCCCGTGGCCGTATACAAAATGGGCTGTGTGGACGCGGTGTAAAAGCCATAAATCAGACCCAGCAAGGCGCACGCAATCAGGATCCACTTGCGCTTGCGGACAACAGCAATGGCCTCAGTCAACGCACTGTCCGAGGTGGACGAAGTGAGTCCACTGTGGGGTACTGTGCTATCCGGGGGGGGCGCCTGAGGAGTCGCAGAAGTCATCTGCACTGATAGTAAACGAGACTAGGGAGTTGAGAAGGAAGGTCTTACACCTGACGCGCAGCATGCTGTGAATAGCCTGTTGCATTGTGCGGTGAACCGGACTCCGGGTTTGATTCCGATGGCCGCTGAATTAGTCTGTTCCTTATGAACAAGAGCGTCCATATTGCGGTTGTAGGCTCCGGCTACGTTGGCTTGGTTGCAGCAGTTTGTTTTGCGGAGATGGGGCACCAGGTCACCTGTGTCGACAACGATCCCCGCAAGGTTGCTGCATTGCAGGGTGGAGACACCCTCATCCATGAAGAGCACCTGCCGGAGCTGTTGAACCGTTACCGCAATACGCGGGTCAAGTTCACTACGGATCTGGGCGCGGCAACAGCCGATGCTGCCGCCATCTTCATCGCCGTGGGCACACCCCAGTCTGAGACCGGTGATGCCGACCTTTCGTATGTTGAGGCGGTTGCCTGCGAAATTGCCCGCCATCTGACCAGCTACAAGGTCATCGTGGAAAAGAGCACGGTGCCGGTTTACACCAATGAGTGGATTCGCCGCTCCATTGAGCGCAATGGTGTCGACCGAAAGATGTTTGATGTAGTGTCCAACCCCGAGTTCCTGCGTGAGGGTTCCGCTGTCTCGGACTTTCTGCATCCGGATCGCATTGTTGTAGGTGCCGACAGTGAGCGCGCTGCCGCCATCCTTGCGGACATCTACGCGCCGCTGACGGATGGCTCGTATTACACCGGCAAGGATATTTTTCCGGGCATGTGCACTGCAGATGCGCCGCCGCCGCTGTTGCTGACGTCTACCAAGAGCGCAGAGATCATCAAGCATGCCTCCAACGCTTTTCTCGCGCTGAAGATTTCGTTTATCAACGCAGTCAGCAACTTGTGTGAAGCCACGGACGCCAACGTGCAGCAGGTGGCGAAGGGCATGGGGTTGGATACGCGCATTGGTCCCAAGTTTCTGCGGCCGGGCATCGGATACGGCGGCTCCTGCTTCCCCAAGGATGTGGCTGCGTTCCGTTCCGTTGCAGAGCAGATGGGAGTGGATTTTTCGCTGCTCACCGAGGTCGAAAAGATCAACGTGCAGCAGAAGAAGCGCTTTCTGAGCAAGGTGCGCGCTGCCTTGTGGACGCTGCGCGGTAAGAAAATTGCGGTGCTGGGGCTTGCCTTCAAGGGCGATACCGATGACATCCGCGACAGCCCTGCTATTGAGATGGTAAAGATGCTGCTGGGTGAGGGCTGTTCCATCAAAGCGTTTGACCCTGCCGCCATGGAACGCACGCAGGCTGTAGTGCCGGCTGGCCCCCGGATGGAGTACGCAACCGATGCTTATTCTGCTGCGGATGATGCGGACGCGTTGCTGATTTTGACCGACTGGGCGGAGTTCGGCCATCTGGATCTGAACCGCATGCGGTCTACGCTGCGTTACCCCATTCTTGTGGATGGCCGCAACATGTACGAACCAGCTGCGGCTGCTGCTGCAGGCTTTAACTACTACAGCATTGGCCGTCCGGCCGCACACCCTGTACGCGAAGAGCTTTCAAGCAACGCCTGATCTGCCAGAACGGTCAATAGAAGTAAGTTTGGAATGGAGACAACACTGATGGTGCAATGGAAGCGGGTTCTGATTACGGGTGCGGCTGGTTTTCTAGGATCGCACCTGACAGATGCCGTACTTGCCATGGGCGCCGAAGTGGTGGGCATCGACAACCTGTGTACCGGGTCGCTGGAAAACCTGGCGCACCTGCAGCACGATAGCCGCTTCACATTTGAGCATGGAGATATCTGCACGCCGTTTGATGTTGGCGCGGTGGACTTCGTCTTCAACTTTGCCTCTCCTGCCAGTCCGGTGGACTACATGAAGCTGGGGCCGGAGACACTGCGCGTTGGCTCAGTGGGCACCGTGAATGCGCTGGAGGTTGCGAAGAAGTACGGCGCAGGCTTCCTGCATGCCTCCACGTCGGAGTGTTATGGCGACCCGGAGCAGCATCCGCAGACGGAAAGCTACTGGGGCAACGTCAATCCGGTTGGACCGCGTTCCGTCTACGACGAGGCCAAACGATTTTCTGAAGCCACCATCATGGCCTATCACAACTACTACAAGGTGCAGACCAGCATGGTGCGCATCTTCAATACGTATGGACCGCGGCTGCAGCCCAACGATGGCCGCGTGATCAGCAACCTGATGATGCAGGCGCTGGCGGGCGATGACCTGACGATTTATGGCGACGGCCAACAGACGCGATCATTCTGCTATGCCTCTGATCTGATCGCCGGCATCGTTGCCCTGGCGCAGTCTGGAGAGGCGCTGCCCACCAACATCGGCAACCCGGTGGAGTGGACGATCATGGAGTGTGCGAAGACGGTGCTGGAGGTGACGGGGTCATCCAGTCGCATCGTCTACAGGCCCATGCCGCAGGACGATCCCCGCCAGCGAAAGCCTGACATTACCAAGGCGTGCACGCTCCTTGGGTGGGAGCCGAAGGTGGCCCTGCGCGATGGCCTGCTGCTTTCGATGGAGTACTTCCAGGAGCGCGTCGCGCGTCAACAGGTAAAGAGCTAACGGAGCAGCCAAAGCGCTGGTGTCAACACGCCGCTAGAGCGATGTCGAGAATGGTGCGAAGCACTTAGTCGCGATTTTTCAGCTTTGGAAACCACGTGACCTGGAATGCGCCTGTGGTGCTGCCTTGCTGGCCCGTCTTCCATATCGGCGCCTTCCAGCTCTCTGACTGGAAATACGCATTCAGTTCCACATCGCGGCGCAGCCGCTTCACTAAATCCACGCGGAAGATGTTTTGCGTGGTGCCACCTGCGATGAAGTCCTTGGCGTTCTTCTTTCGCAGATACTGCAGCGTGATCCACTCGTTGCCGGAGAGATGCCACGTCAGCCACGCCTGGCCTCCCTTGGCTTCGCGGCCAATCCAGTCGCCCATGATGAAACCCTTGTTCGTGTAGGCTTGGCGCTGCACGGCCTCAATGTAGTTGCCCTGTCCTGCAGTGCTGCGCGACGTGACGTAGTCGGTATAGGTGGCTTCCACGCGCAGGTCCAGCTTGGGCAGGTGCGGCAGCTGGGCAATGTACACGCCGGGCCGCCAGCCTGCACGGCGCGGCGCGGCGAGGGGAGTTGGATCGTCGTGCGTGGTGGAATCGGTATACAGCGTGACGCGCTGGCGCAGCCACGGCAGCCGCCACGCAAAGTTTACGGACGAGAAGCGCGCACCGGGATCGTCACGCGAATACTTCACTGAGTTGGAGACGTTGCTGGCTTCGAAGAAGCCCTTCAAGAAGGTGTGCAGCGTGATGGGTTGATGATCTTCTCCACCCCACACAATGGTGCGTGAAAGGCCTACCTGGAAATCGCGCCATGGCGTGAATGAGATTTGCTCTGCGTGCGCGTAGTCGCCGCGCGGATAGGTATGGCCCTGCAGGCTGCCTACAAAGAAGTCATAGCGGATGTTGCCCAGAACGCGGCTCACGTAGGGAATGTGCAGCGGCTCCACGCGGTTGATGCGGAAGGCGTACATGTTCTCTGCGTTATTGCTCCACGCCATCGATCCCATGCCGGGGCCCATCCAGGCATCGCTTTTGCCAAATGAAATCTCATGCCCCACTGCGTGTACAGCTACATTCGCTTCCAGCAGGCGGAAGTTGTTCTGCGCGGGCAGCGTGCCTTCCGGTACGGTGTCCTGCGGATAGTTCAGGCCGCCAAACATGTTGTTGGGGCCGTTGTAGTTGATGCCGTCGATCAGTGAGATCTGCTGCGCCAGCGGAAGGCTGTAGCCCTGATACGCGGGCGCATGCTGAAACTCGCCGCGCACATACAGCGATAACGGTCCCCACTCCGTCAGTCCAGATGCGCCGTCATAGGTGTTGAAGCCGTTGGAGTAGGGACGGCCGTAGTCGTTGTTGAAGCTCTGGCCCAGGTGCCAGCTGTCACGCAACACCGTGCCATGCACGGCACGTACGCCAACGTAGGCGGAGTCGGCTCCATAGACCAGGCCGCGGTGCTCGCCCTCGGCGGAGGGTTCGTCGCGCAGAGCGCTGTACAGCTTGTCCAGAATCTCAACGGCTTCATCGTGGTTATCAAACAGAATGTCGCTTTGGCTGCGATCGAGCATGTGCAGCACGCTGCGCCGCGTCCATGGCCGCAGCGACAGAACCGCGTTATCGATGTAGCCCATGGAATACAGCCGCAGCAGCGCGGGGTACATCCAGCTATCGACCGGGATGTAGGTAGAACCAAGCCGGTCGCGCCGCACAATGAAGTTGCCTGCATCGTCATATGCGGGCAGCCGGTTGAAGTGCGTGGCAGCGGTGGGTTGCATGACGGATGAGGGCGCAGTAGACGGAGTTGAAGATTGCTGAGGCACTTCTGCGGTTGCGGATGCGGCCATGTACAGCGGGAGTGCCGGTCTTTCTGCCAGAACAGCCGCTACCGTGGGCAGTGGGGCTGAGGGGAGTGTCTGTGCGTGCATCGGCGGTACCATCCACAACGCGGGCAGGCATGCAGCTATCAGCAGGGCCGGGAGCGCAGAGCGCAGGCGCAGCAAACGTGGGGAGGCAGGCACACCGTCAGTCTAAACCGCAGAGCGCTAGACCGCGCGTGACGCTTATTGTGTATGGACCAACGCTGTGGTTGCTGTGGGTTTAGCCTACGCAGCTATTCCGCAATCTCATCCAGCAGCACCTTGGCTTTGGTGGCCAGGTTATGCGCGCCTTCTATATCTACTTTCTTCCATGCCTCATCGGCCTGCCGCAGAAAGAGCCGTGCCTGCTCTACCTGCTGCGCGTGCAGTGCCGCAATCGCGCTGGGAACGGTGATGAGCCGCCGGTTCTGTGCCTTCATCAGGTCTTCCGTCTGCTGGCGGAAGGTGGTGTTGCCGGCCTCGTCGCCTGCAGTGAGCTGGCCCAGGTCAATGGGTGGTGGAGCTGCTGCGGCGGTTTGCTGCGGTGGTGGCGTCGGCGTTGGACGGCGGCGCGGCGGCGGAACCCGCGGCGATGGAATGACCGGAGCTGGTGTTATCGGCACTTCCACCACAGGCTCCGGCGGCAGCGGCTCCGTGGGGTGCGATGGCGGTGGCACGCTTACGGTAGCAATGGGCGGCGGTGGAGGTGCGACCGCGGCCTTCACAACGTTGGTGTGGCAACCCGACAGGCCAA
>JAMFTB010000121.1 GCA_026225595.1 Terriglobus sp.
ATCGCGGCCCGCCACAAACTCCTGCGGCCCCTGCAGCGCATCGGTAAAGCGGATGGCTTCGCCATCGGGCACGCGGAAGCGCCATGCCGCGTTCACCGTTGCAGCCGAGCTCTGCGTGGGCATGCGTGCGCCGGGTCTGCATGTGCCGGGGTAGCTGGGTTCGTCGTCATCCTCCGCATGAGGAGCACGCGCGGCAGCCTGCAGGTCGCGCCGCGAGCAGATGCATGGATAGACAACGCCCAATTCCTGTAGCCGCTGAAAGGCCTCGCTGTACAGGTGCTGCCGCCGGCTCTGCAGCTGCATGTCACCTTGCCATTCAATGCCGAGCCACTGCAGGTCTTCCACCATGGCGGTGACAAACTCAGGGCGAGCGCGGTCCGTGTCCAGATCGTCATTGCGCAGCAACAGTGTGCCGCCTGCAGCGCGTTCCGCGGCAATCAGAAAGGTGCGCGCATGGCCCAGGTGCAGCAACCCGGTGGGCGAAGGCGCTATGCGACCGCGGTAGAGCATCGTGCTTCCACAATAATGGCGAACTTAGTGAGTCGTCATTTTGAGCGAAGCGAAGAATGTCTGGCTTGTGGCATAAATCGTAAGGGCACGGCTTAAGCCGTGCTGCTAGACGATCTTCATGAAGCAGGGCTTTAGCCCTGAGGTCTGCTTGAAAATGATCAAGCAGATCTCAGCGGCTAAAGCCGCTCTTGAACGGTGATCTTGTTCGGCACGGCTGAAGCCGTGCCCTTCCGATTCGTGCCACATGCGAGAAGCATTGGCGGCGAGTGGTCCTCGGCTGAAAGGCATCTGCCGCCGGCGTATCGTCGGAATCCTTCGTTCCGCTCAGGATGACAGGCTAGAAGCGGTAGCCGACGCCGAACGAGATGATGGGGAAGAATTTTGCGTAGCTCAGGTTGTTGTTATTGCGTGCAATGAAGGCTGCAAGATCCTTCTGGAAGCCGGCATCCTGGCTTACATTTTCGCAGCCGTTGAACTTCGCGGGCACGTTCGGGTCGCAGGCGCTGCCGGTAAAGTGTACCGCCAGGGAGGGCTGGCCAATGTAGTAAAAGCCAACCTCCACCGGGAACGAGAAGTGTTTCGCCAGCCGCCGCGGCGCAAGGTTCCCGTAGCCAATGGTCACGCTTGGCGCAACCGACCTGGTGGTGATGGAGGCGTCGCCATGCAGCGGATCGGTGCTGCTGGCAACGTAGTCGGTGCCGTCCAGCGTAATTGTCTCGCCGCCCGGCACCACCACGGTGCCATTCAGCTTTGTCTGGTTGGCGAACCGAACGCCTCCGCTGATGTGGAAGCCATTGTGCCAGGGAAAGTAATCCAGCGATACCGCGCCGCCACCTACCTTGACGGCTGCGTTAATCGCCGCACCCTGTTCGGTGAAGTTGCCGGTGTACTGCATGTACTCGCCGCCTGCACGGATGTTGAAGTGCATACCCAGCGGCTCTGCAATCTCAAAGCCGGGGCCGTTCACGCCCACCTTCAGACCAATGCCGGGGTGCTTCCACAAATCGCGCGTAGGGATCAGGCCAGCCCTTGCCACCTGCTTATCCGCCGCCGGTACAACCTGGGTGATGCTGCTCTGGTCTGCCTCGTCGTCAGGTGGAAGGGAGGAACTTATGGGCTGCGCTGACGTGCTTAACACTGGCGCGCTACTCAACAGGGCAGGTGCGTCCATGCTACTGGTCAGCAAGTCCTTCCTTGCAGCGGTTTGTGCTGCAAGGGGAGCCGAAACAACGCCAGCCCAAAGTGTTCCAAGTGCAAGCCGGGCCAGAAGCCGGTTGAAATTCAAAAGTGCCTCCGTCTGTTCGGCGATGGTACGCCGGCAAACTTCATTGGGATGTAAACGGATCAGTCGGGGGGATGACTGATGAGGCAACGGTAACATCCCGCGCGGGCAGTGGTAATTCCACGAAGGTTAGTAGTCCGATACATTTTCGTGAGTTTTTGCGCCGGTCAATCTGTTTTTCAGCGGCACTGCGAAGCGTGCATCAGCCCGTGTTGCGCAGACCGGCGGAGATGCCGTTGATGGTGGCGGTGATGGCGCGGTTCATGTCGCCCGGGCCCTCGTCGCCTGCCTGTTTGCGGCGCAGCAGCTCCACCTGGATCCAGCTCATGGGGTCTACGTACGGATTGCGCAGGCGGATGGAGCGCGCCAGCACTGGGTCTTTCTCCAGCAGGTCAGCCTGCTGCGTAATCAGCAGCAGCGTTGCACGCGTGCGGTCAAACTCCAGCCGCAGCATGTTGAACACGCGGTTGCGCAGCGCCTCATCCGGGACCAGCGACGCGTACAGCTGCGCAATGGAGAAGTCGCTCTTGGCAAGTGCCTGTTCAATGTTGCGCATTATGTCCAGGAAGAGCGGGAAGTTGGCGAACATGGCCTGCAGCTGCTCCAAGCCATCTGCGTTTTCTGCGCAGAAGCGTTCCAGCGCTGTGCCCACGCCATACCAGGCAGGCACCGTGTGGCGCGACTGCATCCAGCCAAACACCCACGGGATGGCGCGAAGGTCTGCAAGGCTGCGCTTGCCGGTGCGCTTGGCCGGGCGCGAGCCAATCTTGGCATGCTCCAGCTCGGCGACGGGTGTGGCCTGCTGGAAGTAATCAAAGGTGTCCGGGTTTTCGAGGATGTCTGAGCGATAGCGCTCGAAGGACCACTGCGCCAGCAGGTCCATCGTCTGTTCCCATGCGGGTTCCATTGCGCCGGTAAGGTGGCTGTTGCATCCGCCGCAGGCCTTCAGGTCTGGCCGGGCTACCGCATCGAGTGACGAGGCGATCATCAGTTCAAGGTTGCGCTCTGCCAGCACCACGTCGCTGTACTTGAAGTTCAGAACCTCACCCTGCTC
>JAMFTB010000012.1 GCA_026225595.1 Terriglobus sp.
CGTGCCTGGTCAGCAATGGCGCGGGTAATCGCCTGGCGAATCCACCACGTTGCGTACGTGGAGAACTTGTAGCCACGGCGGTACTCGAACTTGTCGACTGCCTTCATCAGGCCGATGTTGCCTTCCTGAATCAGGTCAAGGAACTGCAGGCCGCGGTTGGTGTACTTCTTGGCGATGGACACGACGAGACGAAGGTTCGCCTCAATCAGCTCGCGCTTGGCGCGCTCTGCATCCATGTCGCCCTGCACCATCTCGCGCTGCGTGCGCTTGAGGATGTCGACGGTCAGGCCGGCTTCCGCTTCCAGGCGCTCCAGGTCAAGCTTGCAGTTCTTCTGCTGGCGCTTGTACTCCTTGCGCAGCTCTTCAGAACGCGAAGCCTCGTGCTTGGTGTCCAGAATTTTTACCTGGCGCTCAAGCGTGCGCATGCTGTCGACGGTCTTGTTGACCTTGTCCAGCAGGCGCTTCTTCTCGTTGTTCGTGTACTTCAGCTCACGAACAATGCGTGTGACCTTGACCTTTTCGCGGCCAATGGCCCAGCGCAGGCGACGCTGTTCCTTCTGCGTCTTGACCTTGCCTTCAGCAAGCTTCGCTTCAGACGCGACGGCCTCAGTCTGGTGCTTTACCAGCAGGTCAATGCGCTTGACGGTCTGCTTGACGCGTGCGTTCAGCACCTCTTCCGTCAGCTCGTCCTCGTCAAACGTGACCACTTCCTTCACGTTGCGGACGCCGCGCTTCAGGTCTTCGCCCAGCGCCATAATCTCGCGGATGACGATGCTGGAACGCGAGATGGCCTTCATCACGCGCATCTGTCCACGCTCAATGCGCTTGGCGATCTCAACTTCGCCCTCGCGCGTGAGCAGCGGCACGGTACCCATCTCGCGCAGGTACATGCGGACGGGGTCGTTGGTCTTCTCAAGCTGCCCGGGCGTCAGGTCGAGTTCAACGTCCTCTGACTCTTCGGCCTCTTCGCCGTACTTGTCGCCGCGGCCGCCCTCAAACTTGTCATCGCCGCTAAGCACGTCAATGCCCTGCGTGTTGATGGTGGTCAGCAAATCATCCAGATCGTCGGCAGAGGTGATGCCCTCAGGGATCAGGTCGTTGACCTCGCCGTAGGTGAGGTAACCCTTCTCCTTGCCGGAGTCGATCATCCGGTCTACGTCTTCTTCGTACTTATCAATCTCTTCAGCCACGGTGTTTCCTGTCTGGTACCAGATTTTGTGCTGATGCAAATACCGAAGACGGCCCGCCAGAGCGCAGGCGAAGACACGACTCCCTGTATGGATCAGTTGTGCATGGGCTGGGAAGCATTAGTGCGGTAACAAAGACCGCGGGCGCAAGGTTAGCGATCGTGTAAGGATCGGACCACAAAGGCGCACTTCTCCAACGAAGCACAGAATAGCACACTTCTTTAGACGCCTTAACCGAAGAAAAGACGCAAAGTTGCTCCGTGGTCCGACCAGTCCGCCAACTACTGCAGAGTCCGTCATCCTGAGCGCAGCGAAGGATCCCGACGAACTTCCGGACGCCAAGGGCGGTAGACGCCTTCCGTTGCAGGATTTCCGGGTTAGAAAGGCGTCGGGCGCCTCTGGAGGCCAAACGCGACGGGATCCTTCGCTGCGCTCAGGATGACGGCCCTACTTGGGCACCGGCAGCTACTTCGGCACGACCTTGATCTCAAAAATGGTGGGCCACTGCTTGCCGGTGACGAAAATACGGCCCTTTTCCGCGTCGTAGGCAATGCCGTTCAGCACGCTCTCCGCATCGCGCTTCTGGCTCGCCGGCAGAATGCCCGTCAGGTCAACCCAACTGACAACATGGCCGTCCTTTGGAGAAATGCGCGCAATGCGGTCCTGGTGCCACACATTGGCCCAGATTTCGCCGTTGATGTATTCCAGCTCATTTAGCTGATCGATGTCGTGCCCCGCGTCGCGGACAACGATATGGCGCGTCTCCGCAAAGGTCTCCGGGTTGCGAAAGCGCAGCGTATCGCTGCCGTCGCTGGTGATAATGCTGGTTTTGTCGTGCGTCATGCCCCAGCCCTCGCCCGTGTAGGTAAAGGTGCGCAACTGCCGCAGAGAAAAGCGGTCCAGCACGTAGCCCAGGTGCGTCTGCCACGTCCATTGCAGAATGTTCGGACCCCAGTCGACGATGCCCTCGCCAAACAGCGGGCCCGTCATATCGTGCCGCTGCAGAATGTTGCCGGTCTGCGGCTGCAGCACCTGCAGGCCGCTGCGGCCCTCCATGCCCGTGCCCTCGTAGAACATGCCGTTCAGGTACAGGAAGCCCTCTGTGTAGTTGTTGGTGGAGTGCGGATACTTGGCCACCACGGTGTAGCCGTAAACGGGCGTCGCGGCAGGCGGCGCGGCAGCGAAACATCCAGAGGCAGACAACAACACAGCCGCGGCAACCAGGGCGGTGCGGCAAAGGCCAGGACAGGAACTACGGCGGCATGAATTACGGCGAAGGGCGGTCACCACAGTAGATTAGACGGAGTGCCCTTCTGCGTGACAGCCGTGGCGCTGAATGTAGTTCGGAGGCGAGACGGGTGATCCTGATTTTGATGGGCGTGAGCGGAACGGGCAAGACCACACTGGGCAACATGCTGGCCGCACAGACCGGATGGACGTTTTTGGACGGCGACGACTTTCATCCCGCCGCCAACAAGGCCAAGATGGCCGCGGGACATCCGCTGACGGACGAGGACCGCGCACCGTGGCTGCAGATTCTGCACGACAAGATTCTGGATTACGTGAACGCGGGCAAGAGCATGATCCTGGCCTGCAGTGCTCTGAAACAGACCTACCGCGACACGCTGCGTGGCAATCTGCCCGCGACCACGGTACAGTTTGCCCTGCTCACTGCGCCGGCGGAGGTTCTTGCCGACCACCTGGCGCACCGCCAGCACCAGTTCATGAACCCCAACCTGCTGGGCAGCCAGCTGGCCACGCTGGAAATACCGACGGACGCATGGGTTATCTCTGTCGACGAGCCCGCAAAGGACTCCGTCGCAAAGCTGATGGAGCATCTGCGCGAGGCGGGAGCGATCGCATAACAGCCGGCCTCAAACGCACCGTACCATCTCGCGAAGCTCTTATTCTTTTGAAAGGGCGCGGCTTTAGTCGCGCCATACCATCGTCTATCATGGACGGCTTTAGCCGCTGAGGGAAGTTTCCCTCCGGGGCTAAAGCCCCACGTTTCCTAATGGCGGCCTGGCTAAAGCCAGGCCCTTTCAAAAAAAGCGTCGACCGTCTCTTGAATGCCAAACTCGTCGGAATCCTTCGCTACGCTCAGGATGACGGCTCAACTTTTGCGAGTATTCAGAGCGAGTCGAATAAGGAAGGTTCTTCTGCAGGCACAGGCAGGCCGGGCTTGCCGCCATCGCACACCGGGCACTTGCGCTGCCACACACGGATGCCCGCTTCGCCGTACTCGTGGCCGCAGCCGTTGCAGCGCAGCACGTAGATGTTCTGCCCCTGCAGGTCGTCTGCGGCGCGACCGGCGCGGCGCACCACCAGCTGGCTGTGATGGTTGACGCGACCCGGCTCCACGGTGGTGGCACGGGCTGATGGGCGAGCGGCGCGACCCGGAGCGATGTAAGTCTTCAACTGCATGCAGATCTAGGATAAAGCTCCACTGCACACCCAGCGCCCGCTTCCCGCTGGTCAGGATCAAACGCATCACCACAAATCTTGTCATCCTGAGCGAAGTCGAAGGACCTGCATTTCGCTGGCACCAGCACGAATCTCCACGCCGACCAACGGGAGGCCCACCCCGAAGGAGTAAAAAGGCGTGCAAACGCCCGCCCTCCGCGCAGGAGGCCCGTCCGGCAGGACAAAGGCTAGGAAGAATGCCCTGCTTTCTGTGGGTCTGCGGTCGACACCCTAGGATAGGGAGTGAATGTCCATAACCAACGAGTACGACGTAATTGTTCTGGGAGCCGGTGCTGCGGGTATGTTTTGCGCGGCACAGGCTGGCGCGCGCGGTCGCCGCGTGCTGCTGCTGGAAGGTGGCGAACGCGCGGGCCGCAAGATACTCATCAGCGGTGGTGGCCGTTGCAACTTCACCAACATCCACGCGAGCCCGGCAAATTTCCTGGGAGAAAATCCACACTTCTGCCGCAGCGCGCTGGCGCGATACACGCCCGCGGCCTTCCTTGCGCTGGTGGAGCAGCACGGCATTGCGTACCACGAGAAGACGCTGGGGCAGCTGTTCTGCGACGGCTCTGCACAGGCTATCGTCAGCATGCTGGAGGCGGAGTGCCGCGCCGCCGGCGTGGAGATGCGGCTGCGCACACCGGTGCTGAGCGTGGAGCGCGATGGCGATGGCTTTGCCGTGAACACCTCCACGGGTGTGGTGCAGGCGGGTGCCGTTGTTGTGGCCACAGGCGGCCTCTCCATCCCCAAGATGGGCGCGACCGGCATTGGCTATGACATTGCCCGCGCTTTTGGCCTGCGCATTGTGGAGCCTCGGCCCGCGCTGGTTCCCTTCACCTTTTCTGGCGAGGATTGCGACCGCTGGTGTGACCTTGCGGGCTTGTCTGCAGAGGTGGTGGCGCAGACGACGACTTCAGCCAGCAAAGCGGGCGGGGCCGCACGCAACCGTGCTGCCACATCCTTCCGAGAGAAGCTGCTGCTGACGCATCGCGGCCTCTCCGGACCGGCGGTACTGCAGGTGTCGTCGTACTGGCAGCCGGGCCAGCCGGTGCATTTTGACCTGGCTCCGGGCACGGATGTGTTCACGCCTCTGCTGGAAGACCCGACGGCGCGGCGCGATGAAGGCACGGTGACCAATCTGCTGCGCGCACATCTGCCTGCACGGCTGGCCGACCGCTGGTTGCATCAGAATCCTCCGCCGGACTGGAAGAATGTGTCGCTGACCAAGCTGGAGGAGCGGCTGCATGCATGGCCGGTAACGCCCGCGGGCACAGAGGGATTTGCCAAGGCCGAGGTAACCGCAGGTGGCGTGAGCACAGCCGACCTCGACAGCAGCACCATGCAGGCCCGCGCGGTACCAGGGCTGGCCTTCATCGGCGAAGTGGTCGACGTGACCGGCTGGCTGGGCGGCTACAACTTCCAGTGGGCATGGGCAAGCGCCTTCGCCGCCGCAGCCGCTTTGTAAATCACTGTCCTGCCGGACGGGCCTCCTGCGCGCGGGGCGGGCGTTTGCACACCTTTTTACTGGCTTCGCCTCGCTCCTCCCGTTGGCATGGAGCTTATCCTGACCAACGGGAAGTCCACGCAAAGCAGTAAAAAGGTGCGTGTGCACCCGCACTCCGCGCAGGAGGCTCGTCCGGCAGGACATAGCTTTGAGCAGACTTCTAATTCACGATGAGCGTGAGCGGCA
>JAMFTB010000122.1 GCA_026225595.1 Terriglobus sp.
CTTAATTAATTAAGCAGCAAGAGCGAACTGAGGTTCGGCACTTATAGTTTTGTGAGCGATTACGGGTGTCCACACCCCGGCATGCCTCTCTGCCACAAGCAATCCCGTCGAAGCCGTGACGCCCCCACACCTTGGTGAGATGGTCCGCGAACCTACCGCAGACCGCTTCGAAGATTGCAGCATGGCGCTGCAAAGATCTGAATTCATTATATGCCCGTTGCATCGGAGACGATCGCCGAGTTCCCCATCTCTCGCCTTTGAGACATGGGCTCTTTATTTGAGGAGCGACTGCCAGCGACGATACTATGATCTGCGCAATCATCAGGCGCAACCCAGGAGTCCGGAAAGAATGACCGCGTTTGGCCGTTGGAGTGTATTGAGCCTGTTTGCTGCAACCCTGTCATTTGCGCACGCCGCGCACGCACAGGCAGCGGACACCACGCCGCGGCTGACCGGCATTGCCCACGTGGCCATCCGCGTGAATAACCTCACAAAGTCGAGGGCCTTTTACAAAGCGCTTGGATTCACCGAACCCTTCAACATCACCGACAAAGACGGCAACGTGACCGAGCAGTTCGTGAAGATCAACGACCGCCAGTACCTCGAACTGTATCCATCAGACGCAACCCACCGCGCAGGCTTCCTCCACGTCTGCTGGGAGGCTGTGAACCTCGAAGGTCTGTATCCGATTTTGACCGCGCATGGGGTCGTCTCGCCGCCGGTGCGCAAAGCAGGCGCAGGCAACATGCTCATGGCATGGAAGGGCCCTGAGGATCAAACCGTCGAGATCACGGAATACATGCCAGGCTCCCGCCACTCGAACGACTTCGGCAAAGACCTTGGCCCCGATCGCATCAGCGACACACTGACCGCAGCCATCGTCGCGGTGCACGATGCAAAGACGCTCCTCGACTACTTTCACAATCAGATGGGTTTTCGAATGGAAGAGAGCAAGATGGGTGTGACGTTCGCTGAGCCCCAGGCCGCGCACGACAACTTCATTGGCATCTCAGAGAATGGACCCGTACCTTTTGCGATATTGTTTTTTCACGTAGCGTCAGTTTCTGCTGCAAAAGCCGCAATCGAGTCACGCGGCCTTCATATTCTTGAAAAGCCGTTCAAGCCTGCATTGATGGACCCGGACAATAACGTAATCGTGTTCGAGACAGAGCCACCAACGAAGCTGGAAATTGAAGCAACAGGGAAGAGTGAATGAGTTTTAAGGTCGAAGTAACAAAAGCGCATTACGGTGTCGACAAGAACGGTAGCGCGATTGATATCTACACGCTGCACAACGATGTGCTGACGCTGCGCTCCATTACCTATGGCGCGCGCGTCACCTGCATTGAGGCCGCAGACCGCAATGGCTATGCAGACAACGTAGTGCTCGGCTACCCGGACCTGCCCACATACGAAGCAGACAAGAGCTACTTTGGCGCGCTGGTGGGTCGCTACGCCAACCGGCTGGCGAAGGGGCAGTTCACGTTGAACGGTACCACCTATCAAGTTCCCACCAACAACGGCGACAATGCGCTCCACGGCGGTACAGACAGCTTTGCGCAACGCGTGTGGTCTGCGCAGCCAATCGACAACGGTGTGGAGATGACGCTGGTCTCACCCTCTGGCGACATGGGCTTTCCCGGCCAGTTGACGGTGCGTTGCCGCTACACGCTGGTGGGCAGCGCCTTCCGTTGCGACATCTTCGCAACCACTGACGCCGATACGGTAGTTAACCTTACGAACCATTCCTACTTCAACCTGTCGGGCGAAGGGAACGGAACCATCATGGGCAATCACGTCACGCTGGCGGCGGAGCGGTTTGTGCCTGTAAATGATGCGCAGATTCCAACGGGCGAGCTTCGTGCCGTTGCAGAAACGCCATTCGATTTCCGCACGCCGCGCATAGTGGGCCAGCGTATCGATACTGCAGGCGATGTGCAGCTGGAGCTGGGTGGCGGCTACGATCACAGCTTTGTGCTGAATGGTCCTGCAGGTGAGTTGAAGCTGGCAGGCACAGCGGTTGATCCGCAAAGCGGCCGCACGCTCACAGTGGAGACAACGCAGCCGGGTGTGCACTTCTACACCGGCAACTCTCTCACCGGCAACACGCAGGGATCAAACGGCAAGGTGATTGAACGCCGTGGCGGCCTCTGCATGGAGACGCAGCACTTTCCTGACTCACCCAATCAGCCCGCGTTTCCCAGCACAGCGCTGCGCCCGGATGAGCAGTTTCACGAGACGACCGTGTTCACCTTCGGTATCGAGGCGTAGCGAACGCACAGCGCTATCGCGCAGGCTTCGCCATGAAGTGTTCCAGTGCAGCTGCACTCAAACCCTGCTTCACCGCGAGCATCTTCTGCCAGGGATCACTCTTCAAGCGGTGCTGCCACTTCGCAAAATTGTCGATGGCATATTGCGGACGCTTGCCGCCCGCCTCAACTTCCTTCCACTCCAGCGGCATACTCACCGGCAGGCCCGCGCGCGCGCGCATACTGTAGGGCGCAACGGCAGTGGCGCCGCGTTCGTTACGCAGGTAGTCCAGGTAGATCTTCCCAACACGCGCAGCCTTGCTCATCTTGCTCAGGTACAGCTCCGGTCGCGCGCGCTCCATGGCCTGCACCAGCCCATGCGCCCACGCCTTCACCGTGGCAAAGTCATGCTTGGGCGCAACGGGAAAGGTGACGTGCATCCCCTTGCCGCCAGTGGTTTTGGCAAAGCTTTCCAGCTTCATCGCGTCCAGAATACTGCGCACTTCAAGCGCGGCTTCGCACACCTTCTCCCACGGCAAACTCTCATCCGGATCAAGATCGATGATGATGCGATCCGGCTGCTCCAGGGTGTCGTTGGTCGATCCCCACGGATGAATCTCCAGCACAGACATCTGCGCCAAGCCCGCAAGCGCCTCGGCCGAATTGAGCGTAATGTAAGGCTCCGGCGCGCCACCTTTTTTGTCCGCCACCATCACCGATGCAACGCCCGCAGGCAGCAGATGATTCACATGCTTCTGGTAGAAGCACTGCTTCGCAGAACCATCAGGACAGCGAACCAGGCTGAGCGGCCGGTCTGCAATGTGCGGCAGCATGTGCGCGGAGACAGCCCACAGATACTCCATCAGTTGCTGCTTGGTCACACCGCTCTGCGGGTCAACTACCTTGTCAGGATGCGTTAGCC
>JAMFTB010000123.1 GCA_026225595.1 Terriglobus sp.
CATTGCTATGGCGCTGGAACTGGCGAAGGCTGGCGTGGACGTGCTGTTGCTGGAAGCTGGCGGTACCGAGCATGAAGAGAGGTCGCACGACTTCTACCGCGGTCGCGTGCTGAACACCGATCTGCATCAGCCGCTGGAAGATCATCGCGAACGCCGCCTTGGCGGCAGCACCACCGTTTGGGGCGGACGCATGGTGCCCTATGACCCCATCGACTTTGAGACGCGCCCGTGGATGGCAGACAGCGTTTGGCCCGTCACCTATGACGAGGTTGCGCAGTGGTTTCCGCTGGCCAACCGCTACGCTGAGGCGGGAGAATTTGATTACTCCTCCGAACACGTCTTTGGGCAGGACCAGCGGCCCATGATCGCGGGCTTCCATGGCACAGCATTCAGTACAGACACGATGGAGCGCTTCAGCTGCCCCACGGACTTTGGTTCGCGCTATCGCGAACGGCTGGCGGCATCGCAAAAGATTCGCGTGCTGCTGAACGCCGCAGTCACAGACATTGTGTTGGATGAGGCGGGCACACGCGTCACGCAACTTGAAGTGCGCCGCCCCGGCGGTGACCGCTTCACCGTTGCCGCGGACCACATCGTTCTGGCCGCGGGCGGTTTGGAGACGACGCGCCTGCTACTGGCCAGCCGCAGCGTTCAACGCGATGGCATTGGCAATGCTCACGGCAACCTGGGCCGCTTTTACATGGCGCACATTGCGGGCACGGTAGGCAGCTTTCAACCCACGGGCGCAGTGGACAACGCCTACCAGGTAGCCGAGGACGGCACCTACTGCCGCCGCCGGCTTGCGCTGCGGCCCGAGGCTCAGCGCGCAAGCAAAATCGGCGGATTCATCTGCCGCCTGCACCACACGCGCATTGCAGACCCCTCGCACGGCAGCGGTGTGCTCAGCGCGCTGCGTCTTGGCCGCAGTGCTGTGCCGGTACGCTTCCGCACGCGGCTGGTCGATGACGAATCCAGCGCAAGCGACATGCTGCACCACGCAATGAACGTAGTGCGCGATGTGCCGGGCATCGCCCGCTTTGCCAGGCAAATGATCTTCGACCACAGGCTGGCCGCGCGCAAGTTTCCATCTGTCGTCATCAAGCCGCGGTCCAACTGCTACAGCCTGGACTTCCACGCCGAGCAGGAGCCAAACTACAACAGCCGCGTCTGGCTGGGCACGGATGTGGATGCATTCGGTATGCCGCGCCTTGAGGTGGACTGGCGCTATAGCCAGAAAGATGTGGAGACCATCGGCACCTCGCTTGCGCTCTTCGCAAAGGATGCAGCGGACTCAAACAGCGGTGTCTTCAGCTACGACCCAAAACAGGTTGAGGATGAGATGACCCGCTACGGCGCTTACGCAGGCCATCATCTGGGCAGCACGCGCATGGGCAGCGACCCGCGCCGCTCCGTGGTGGGCGCGGAGTGCCGCGTGCACGGCGTGGCGAACCTGTATGTTGCAGGTGGGTCGGTCTTTGCCACGTCCAGCCAGGCCAACCCTACGCTGACCATGCTGGCGCTGGCGCTGCGGCTTGCTCACACACTGGGCGCGCCCGCAGCAGAGCACGCAACGCCACACATGGCGGAGGTTGCAGGCTGATGCGCGTTCTGGTGCTGGGAGCAAATGGATTTGTAGGCTGTCGCGTGGTAGCGGCTCTGGCCACCAGCGGTTGGGCCACGCCTGTCGCAGGTGTTCGCGGAGCGGCAAAGAACCAGGACGTTGCCAGTGTGACGCTGGATGCCACCGACGAAGCAGCAATCGACCGTGCGCTGAGCAGTATTGACGCTGTAGTGAACTGCGTTGCGAGCGATGCGGACAGTATTGTGCGCAATGCTGCTGCCGTCTTCGCCGCAGCGGCGCGTGCGCATGTGCGTGTGGTCTACCTCAGCTCCATGGCGGTCTATGGATCCGCGACCGGACCTATCGACGAAGACGTTCCCCTGCTGGGTGATCTTGGTCCCTACTCCACCGCGAAGGTGCAGGCAGAGCAGCTGGCCATGGCATCGCCTGGCGATGTGACGATTCTGCGCCCCGGCTGCATCTACGGGTCGGACAGCCCGCAGTGGACGCATCGCATCGCGCGGCTGCTGGCGGACCATCGCATTGGCGACCTGGGCCCTGCCGGTGACGGCTGCAGCAACCTGGTGCATGTGGATGATGTGGTCGCGGCCACACTGGCTGCGCTGCGCGGCATACGCACGGGCGTGCGCGCATACAACCTTGCGATGCCCAACGCGCCGGACTGGAACGGCTACTTCCTTGCCTTTGCGCGTGTACTGGGTGCAGTGCCCATCGCCCGCATTCCTGCGTGGCGTTTAAAGCTTGAGACCAAGGCGCTGGCGATCCCGCTGAAGTTGGCAGAAAAGGCAGCAGGCAATGCCCTGCCGCCTCCCATTCCGCCGTCACTGCTGCGTTTGTGGCACCAGAATCTTCAGCTGCGGTCAGACCGCGCATCTTCAGAGTTGGCCATCTCCTGGACGACGCTTGCTACCGGGCTGTCAGAAGCCGTTGCCGGCTGCAGCGCCTGGCGTACACGCGCACGCGCATCCTCGTAGAAAGCAAGCAGCGGCACCAACCCAAGATCACGCTTTGCTGCAATCGTTACGCTGACAGCATTCATCACCATGGTGATTGCCGTGGCCCATGCTGCGCCCACATCGCCAAAGTGTGGCGTGAGTGCGGCGAGGCCCACGAGCAGCACCACCAGTGACGCCACATTGATCTTCATCAACGCGCGTGCGTGGCCCGTCATGCCCAGCAGCTCCGGCACGGTTGCGCACAGAATCATTGCTCCCTGGCCAATGAGCAGAATGCGCAGCGACGGCGCAGCCGGTACATACGCGGGACCAAAGCGGCTCAGGAAGAATGCCGGGTTCAGCGCCAGCAGCAGCGTGGGCAGGAACGACAGGGCGAAAGCCAGCCCCACGGACTGCGAAGCGGTGCTGCGCATGGCAGCGCGATCGTTGATGGCAGAGGCGCGCGCAAACTGCGGCGAAGCAATCGCACCCATTGCGCTGACCAGCAGGTTCAGCACCAGCACAATGCGCCACGCCAGCGCGTATCGGCCCACATCCGTTGTGGTGGCCACAATGCCCAGCACAAACGACGGCGCGGAGGAGATGGCAAGCTGTACCAGCTCCATGCTGAACAGGTGCAGACCCAGCGCCACCAGCGGCGTGCTGTGCGCAGGCTTCGCCTCAGGATGCGGCACCGGCAGCACCTTCAGCATGATGATGATGCCCAGCACTGCTGTGAGAAACTGGCAACCTGCAATGACGGCCAGCATGCTGACCACGTTCAACGGTACGGCCAGCGCCACAATGCAGAACAGGCCCGGCCACATCCACTGATAGATCATCTGGCTGGTGGCAACACGACCAAGGCCGGAGATGGCACCCGCGGCGGCGTTGGCAATGTTCTGCGGCAGGATGGTGAGCGCGCCTAGCATCAGCGGCAGAAAGAGTGCGGGCTTATGCAGCAGATGGTCCGCCACAGGCTTTGCCAGCAGCGCCAGCAGGCCTGCAATGATGCTGGACTGCAGCAGCGTCAGCAGAAAGCCGCGGCGAATAATCTTGCGTGCCGTCTCCGGCGTATCGCGGCCCAGCGCCGCAGCCACCTCACGCGTCATGGCGCGGTCCACGCCAAGCCGGCCAAAGCCGGAGGCAAGTGTCATCACGCTGAAGACGATGTAGAACGCACCCACCTGATCGATAGGAAGGCGCGCCGCAACCAGCAGGTGTAGTCCATAGCGCGTGGGCAGATCAAGAAGACGCGTGCTGGTAGTGGCCAGCGTGCGCTTCAAAAACCCTTCACGTTCTGGCGAGTCGGTTTGCGGTAGATCAGTTACGTCAGTTGGCATGTGTGTGCAGGATCAACAGAGTTACGCTTTGAGGCGGCAACACGGATTGCAGAGTTGCATGATGAAATTGGGTGGTGGGCAGTTTGACGAGCTTTCCATCCGCTAGTTGCATGGCATCCGTCACACCTTCGTTTTGGAAATGCGACAGGTTCAGCTCCACGAGTGCAGGCTCTTTCAATTGCTTGTTGATGACCATCACGGTCAGCGCGTTGTCCGCAGTTCGCAGCGCGGCAAAGGCGCTTACCGTGTCTGCATCCGGTACCGTTGCTGTCACACTCGTATCGCCAAAGGCTGCGCCATGACCGTCGTAATTACGGTACATCTTCATCGCTAGAAAAGTTGGCGTGCCCTCAGCAGGCGCTATCCAGCGCGTTGCCAGGTAGAGATTCTCCCGTCCGAAGATGCCCAGGATATCGGCCTGTGCCGTAGCGCCGTTCATGCTTTTTTCGCCACCCCAGCTGTATTCGGTGACGGCAATCGGTGTTCCGGGAAAATAAAAACGATCCACCCACTCGCGCAGGTGCGGGAGTAATGCGATGTTGCCACCCATCCAGCTTGTATCG
>JAMFTB010000124.1 GCA_026225595.1 Terriglobus sp.
ACGACCTGGTCGCGCTGAAGGATGCAGGTGTCTCGCAGCCGGTGATTGCAGCCATGCTGGCGCGCAATAGCGGTCTGCAGCAGCGGCCAGCGCCCGCCGCGGTTGAGGTCACGGCGCTCTCGCCCAACACGGACGATCCCGGCGTTTACTACAAAAACAGGCAAGGCCAATGGGAGCTCGTAGGGCCGGAGATGGTGCACTACCGCGACGGTGGCGCGCTGAAGAGTGTGCTGACCCACGACATCGTCAAGAAAGACATGAACGGCGAAGTGAACGGGCCCAAGTCGCAGCTGAGTGTGCCGGTGGGCACGCAGATGCTCATCCTGACGCCGAGCAATTCGACCGACGGCATTGAGTACGTGATCCTGCGCTTCCACGACAAGAGCGACCGCCGCGAATTTCGCGTGAAGACCGGCAATGTCTTCCACTCAGAGACGGGCTCAGACCGCGACGCTCTCGAAATTCCCATTCACAGGGTGAGCTCGCGCATCTACGGCTTCACCGTGCCCAACGACCTGGCCAAGGGCGAGTACGGCGTGCTCGCACCAGGCTCTGCATCTGCACCGGGCATCGCACACGCCGGCAAGATTTACACCTTCTCCGTTACCGAATAGTGTCCTGCCGGACGGGCCTCCTGCGCGGAGGGCGGGTGCTCACGCACCTTTTTACTGCTTTGCTTAGCCCTCCCGATGGTCGGGGAATTCTCTTGCCGATTCGGCTTTAGCCGCCGAGATAGAGGTAGAGGAGTTTGCTGTGCGGCTCTAGCCGCTGAGATTCGAATCCCGGTGGCTAAAGCCACGCTCACATGGAGTACCGTTTCTATCTCGGCGGCTAAAGCCGCTTCATCCTGACCAACGGGAAGGCCACCCGAAGGAGTGAAAAGGCGCGTGAGCGCCCGCTCTCCGCGCAGGAGGCCCGTCCGGCAGGACAAGGCAGTTAACTAGTTTTTAGCGAAGGTGTACTTCAGGTAAAGCGCCATCACCTGCTGATACTCGTCGATGATGTGCTGACGGTCCTTGGGCGCGGCTTCTGTGTACAGCGTTTTCATGCCCTTGATCATCTGGATGAGCACGTTGGCGCACAGCATGGCATCTTCGCGTGTAAGTGCCGGCGACTTTTTGCGCAATGCATTCGCAATGGCTTCACGCAGGCCGCGCCGCGCCGCTGGATCGCGGCGGAACTTGATGCCCGAGGTGGGGAGCTGCAAGTACGCCGGGTGCGCAGTCACCACATCAATCAGCCGCTCAATCAACTGCCCTGCAAACTGCTTGTCTGTCAGGACGCCGATGTGTTCCAGCAGCGGCGTCCACAGCGCCATGATCTGCGAGCGGTACTGCAGCAGCAGCGCGTCTGCCAGAGACGTCTTGTCTGGGAAGTAGCTGTACAGCGCTCCAATGGATGAGCCGCTGCGCTCGGCCACGGCGGTCATGGTCGTCGCCTCGAAACCCACTTCTACAAATAGTTCTTCCGCTACTTCCAGAAAGCGTTCGACACGTTTGGCGGCGCGGTCCTGCTGCGGCTCGCGGCGGGTGGGTGCGGCGGCGGATTTTGGCGAAGCGGGTTTCACCGCAGCCGGGGTTGACGAAATCGAGGACACCCTCATATTCTAGACGAACTGGAAAAGTGAGGAAAGCCTCAACTTTCACACGGGAGAAACAAATGAGCGAAATTTCGCTGGATCCAAAGAAGACAGCCCTCGTCCTGATTGACCTGCAGAACGGCATCGTTGGCCGGGACACCAAGCCGTACGCCGCCATGGATGTGGTGGAGCGCTCCGCAAAGCTGGCCGCAGCCATGCGCGCAAAGGGCGGCCTGGTCGTTTATATCCGCGTGCAGATGGGTGACTTCATGAAGGTCCCATCAGACGAGCCAATGCAGCTGCCCAAGGAAATCCCCGCAGAGTTTTCAGAGATTGCACCCGCAGCAGGCATGCAGGCCGGCGACCTGCTCATCTCCAAGCGGCATTGGGGCGCGTTTGCAGGAACCGGCCTTGAGGCGGAGTTGCGCTCGCGCGGCATCGACACCGTGATCCTTGGCGGCATCGCCACCAACATCGGCGTGGAGTCCACGCTGCGCCAGGGCACTGGCCTGGGCTTCGCGTTCATCACGGTTGAGGACATCTGCAGCACCTTCTCGCCGGAGATGCAGCAGTTTGCGTTCACCGCCATCTTCCCACGGCTCTCGCACGTGCGCTCTACGGAGCAGGTCCTGGCCGCCATTGGTTGATAGCGCCTCCAATACGGACAGGCTTCCAGCAGACCTTTGGAAGGTCGTAGCCGTTGCGGTGCTGGGCTCGTTCCTTGCGCAGCTGGATGCAACGGTGGTCAACGTGTCGCTGTCATCGCTTGCGGTGGAGCTGCACAGCACGCTGGCCACCGTGCAGTGGGTCACCAGCGGCTACCTGCTGGCGCTGGCGCTCATGCTGCCGCTCAACGGCTGGCTGGTGGATCGCATTGGAGCGAAGCGGCTGTACCTGTGGTGCTTTAGCGCGTTCACGGCAGCGTCCGTTTTGTGCGGAACGGCGTGGTCGGTGGAATCGCTCATCAGCTTCCGCGTGTTGCAGGGGCTGTGCGGAGGGCTGCTGGCGCCCATGGCGCAGATGATGCTGGCGCGCGCAGCCGGCCGCCACATGGCGCGCGTGGTGGGCTACGCGGCGGTGCCGGTGCTGCTGGCCCCGGTGCTTGGGCCGGTTATTGCAGGCGCAATTCTGCAGCACGCCACGTGGCGATGGATCTTTCTGCTGAACCTGCCCTTTGGCGTACTTGCCATTGCGCTGGCAGTTCTCTTCCTACCGCACGATGGGCCAAGCGAAGATCGCCGCAGCTTTGACATGGTGGGCTTCCTTCTGCTGTCGCCGGGCATTGCGCTGTTTTTATACGGGGCAGATCACGTAGCCGATCTGCGCGGCCAACTACTGCTTGCCATCTCCGTAGTGTTGATCGTGTTGTTTGTACGTTCGTCGCATCGCAAGGCCGCGGATGCACTGGTGGACCTGCGCGTCTTCCGCAACCGCGTCTTCGCCGCAGGCACGGCGGTGCAGTTCGTTAGTAGCGGATCGAGCTTTGCCGCGCAGATGCTGCTGCCCATCTACCTCATCCGCGGTTGTGGGCAGTCGCCTTCCAGAACAGGCCTTATGCTGGCTCCGCTGGGCCTCGGCATGATCTGCGTCTATCCGTTGATGGGCACGTTGACGAAGCGCTTCGGCATCCGCAACGTGTCTGCGTCTGGAGCGTTTGTGAGCCTGGCAAGTGCGCTGCCGCTGGTGTTTTTTGCGATGCACGGCATCTCCGGCATTGCCTTAAGCATTGCGCTCTTTGTGCGTGGATTGGGCAACGCTGCGGTGGGTGTGCCATCCATCTCCGCTGCCTATAACGCTGTGCCCAAGGCATCGCTGGCGCAGGCGACTACTGCGCTGAACATTGTGCAGCGGCTTGGCGGCCCCACGCTGACCACGGCGCTGGCAACCTTCCTTGCATGGCAGATGCACGCACACGGCGTGGCACCGCAGGTGTTTGTCCGGGCGTTCCTGTTGCTGGCAGGTCTGCAGGCGGTGTTGTTCGTGTCCACGCTGCGGCTTCCTGTTGCGTTGTCGCCTGTGCCTGCTGTCCGGCAGCAGGAAATCAATACTGCAGCAATTGAGGCAGCCGCTGCCGATTAGAAATCCGCTATGCTCTTGAGCAGTGGAACCCCGTAGCAAGCGACGTCTGTATTCGATTGGCATTGCGGCAGCGCTGCTGGTAGCGCTGGTCGTGGCCCTGGTGTTGCGATTTCACGCACCGCCTGAGGTGGCGCGCCTGCTGCCGGAGTCAGACGCCATCGTGTACATGAATCTAAAGCCGGTGCGCGCGGCAACGCACTTTGATGAGCAGCCGCTAAACGCCTCGCCGGAGTACGCGCAGTTTGTTGCAGGCACGGGCTTCCGCTGGGACCGCGACCTGGACCGCATTGCCATCTCGCTGCACCGCATGCCCGACGCAAATGGGCCCAACGGCGTTGTGGCTTATTCCGCCGTGATGGAGGGGCGCCTGGACGGCGCGCGCATCACGAACTATCTGCAGACGAACAGCGTTGCACAGGAAAAATACGCGGGTCACACCATCTACACCATCCCCGGCGGCGAAGGCCGCGTGATGCGCGTGTCGCCACTGGGCTATGACATGCTTGCGGCCAGCAACATGCCCACGGCAGAGCAGGTTCACTCCATCATCGATCGTTATGCCGCGGGTGCTTCGCCCTTCGCCGGTTCGTCGCTGCTTAGCCTGCGCTACCCGGAGGTGCCGTACTTTGCGCTGGCCTGGGGCATTGGCCACGTGGGCCTGCCCTTCAGCGATCGCGGCAACATCCAGGTCTTTGGCGTGACGCTGCCGCTGCCGGAGGATACGGATTTCATCGCGTCACTGTCCTTCCGCGGCAGTCTGCATCTGCGTGTGGAAGAGCTTTCGCCCACCGATGCCGACGCGACGCAGACCGCGTCCAACCTGACGACGATTGTGAACCTGATCCGTGGCTTTACCACCGCAACCGGCACGCCGCAGGACATCGCGCTGCATGAGGCGTTTGATTCCCTGCAGGTTGAGCAGCATAAGTCGCGCGTGGTGCTCACCGCCAACGTGTCGCCGACGCTGCTGCAGGCTGCGGCAAAAGCGGGCAAGTAAACGTCTGTTCCAGAAATAATCCACAGCTTGACGGCAGGCCATTCCCGCTCTAACCTCATCTTCATTGAGGCGAACAAATGGCGAATATGGCGGCAAGTAAAGCGGAGCTCAATCCCACCCTCTTTCCCATCCTGCATCCCGCACGCGCCAGCAGCATGCTGGCTCGGCTGGCTGCGGAGGCAGAGGCCGTCGACGCAGGCCACGACGTGGAGTTTCGAGCGCTGCCGGTGCGGTCGGTGCTGAACAAAACCGTCTCGAAACGCATGAAGTGGATGGTATGGTCCATCAATCCATATCGCGGCTGTGAGTTTGGCTGTCGCTACTGTTACGCGCGCTACACGCATGAGTTTCTAGCTCCCGCTCCCGCTGCCTTGTCATCCTCGCCCGCCGCCTCAGAATTGTCATCCCGACCGGAGCGAAGTGAAGTGGAGGGGTCTGCATGTGAGCCTCGTAGCCATCAGACATCTCAATGGGCAATGAACCCAAATGCAGACCCCTCCGCTGCGCTGCGGGATGACAGCCTAGAAAATAAAGAGGAAGAACAAGAGCCGTTCGACCTCCGCGATCCGGAGGCATTCGAGCGGATCATTTTTCTGAAACAAAATGCTGCGTGGCTTCTTCATCAAGATCTGCAAAGGCTGGCGCGGCAGGGCCGCCAGCACGAGGAGATTGCGCTAGGCACCGCGACCGATCCGTGGCAGCCCATTGAGCGGCGCACACGGCTGACGCGCAGCCTGCTGGAGGTGCTGGCGCAGCGCGATGGTCTGCGGCTGGGCGTGGTCACCAAAAGCACATTGATTGAGCGTGACCTGGACTTGCTACTGCAGATTCATCAGCGCAGTTCTCTGGTGGTGCACATCACCATCACCACGCCGGATGCCGAGCTGGCGCGCAAGCTGGAGCCGCGTGCGCCGCGTCCCGACCTGCGCTTTCAAACGGTGGCGCGGCTGCGTGCGGCGGGCATTCGCTGCGGCATTCTCAACTCGCCACTGCTGCCGGGCATTACAGACTCTGCGGAAGCCATTGATCGCATGGCAGCGCGTGCGAAGGCAGCGGATGCAAGCTTCTTCGCGGCGAATCCGCTCTTCCTCAAGCCATGTTCGCGACCCACATACTTCGACTTCATCCGCGAGCACTTTCCGCATCTGAAAACGCTGTACGAGGAGAAGTACAGCACCATGGATTTTGCCGCGCGACCCTACCGCGAACGCCTGCGCGCGCTGGTGGTTGCCAGCTGCGCACGCCACGGTTTGCATCCGCGCTCCATGGAAACGCTGTTGGCGCAGGATGGAAATGCAGATCCAGCGCCGGGTTCGGAGAAGCGCAACGCAGGCTCCGTTGCCATGCCTTCACAGGCAAGGCTGTTCGCTTGATATGAGAGATGTCCTGCCGGACGGGTCCGCTGCGCGCGGTGCGGGCGTTTGCACGCCTTTTTATTGGCTTCGCCTCGCCCCTCCCGATGGTCGGGATGAATTCTCTTGCCGAACATCGGGAGGCCCACGCGAAGCAGGAAAAAGGTGCGTGAGCACCCGCCCTCCGCGCAGGAGGCCCGTCCGGCAGGACATAGCCGTGATCTGCTATTTATGCGCGAAGGATAGGTGCCACCTTTTCGCCCAGCAGTTCAATGCCGCGCAGCATGCGGTCGTGCTGCAGCGCGGCCACGCTCATCTGCATGTGGACGCTGTGCAGCCCGCCCAGGTCATCGCTCATGGTTTTCAGCTTGTCCGCCACGGATTCCGGCGTGCCCACCATCAGCACTCCTTTGGGCCGACGCAGCGCTTCAAACTGCGCGCGCGTCACCGGAGGCCATCCACGCTCCTTGCCAATCTTGGTAAAGGCGGCAGCGTAACCTGGGAAGAAGTCCGCCGCCGCCTGTTCGTCTGTATCGGCAACGTGGCCCAGCACGTGAACGCCTACCTTCAACTCTTCGGCGGGCACACCTGCCTGGCGGCCGGCCTCGCGGTACAGGTCAATCAGCGGACGAAAGCGGTGCGGTTCACCGCCGATGATGGCCACCATCAGCGGCAGGCCCAGCATGCCCGCGCGCGCAAACGACGCAGGTGTGCCGCCCACACCCAGCCAGATGGGAATCTTCTGCTGCAGCGGCCGCGGAAAGACACCCTGCCCGGTCAGCGCAGCGCGGTGCTTGCCGCTCCAGTTCACGTGCGTCTGGTCGCGCAGCGCCAGCAGCAGGTCCAGCTTTTCAGCGAAGAGGTCGTCGTAGTCCTCAAGCTTTAGGCCAAAGAGAGGGAAGCTCTCAATGAATGATCCGCGACCCACCACAATCTCCGCGCGGCCACCGCTGATCAGGTCCAGCGTTGCAAATTCCTGGAAGACGCGCACAGGGTCAGCCGCGCTGAGCACGGTGACGGCACTGCTGAGGCGGATGTTCTTGGTGCGCGCAGCCGCTGCGGCAAGGATGACCGCAGGCGCGGAGTCGAGGTATTCCTCGCGGTGGTGCTCGCCCAGTCCAAAGGCATCCAGTCCCACGCGGTCTGCCAGCTCAATCTCTTCCAGCAGGTTCGCCATGCGGACAGAGGCTGTCGGCAACGCGCCGGTTATGGGGTCCGCAACCAGTGCGGCAAAGCTATCGATTCCGATCTTCATGTTCTTTAGGATGCCTGATGGTAAGTAAAAGATTCGATATCGAATCTTATGCTTGCCGTCCATGCCCCGGGCAGTTTCGGGATGGGGAACAGGTGAATCAAAAAAGACCACGCATTTTTTTTGCAACGCAACCTACTAGTTGGTAGTCTGATAGAGTATGCAGGGTGAGACGGCAGATCGGATCTTGGATGCAGCGAATGCGCTGATGGTGGAACGCGGGTATGCCGCGTTCAGCTACGCGGATATCGCGGAGGTCGTCACGATTCGAAAAGCCAGCATTCATCACCATTTCCCCACCAAGGCCGGCCTGGCGAAGGCCGTGCTGGAGCGCCACCGGATGCGTCTGCTGGACGGCATGGCGCGGCTCGATGCTGGATTTTCCGACCCGCTCAAGCGTCTGCAGGGTTATGTGCGTTACTGGGACGGATGTATCCGCGACGGCTCGATCCCTTTCTGCGTGGCAGCGCTGCTGGGTGCTGAGCTGCCCTCGCTGCCGGATGAGGTGCAGGCGCAGGTACGGCTGCATTTTGATGCGTTGCGCGTCTGGCTTGAGCGCACGTTGCGCGCCGGTAGCAAGACGGGTGTGATCCACCTGGATGGAACGGTATCTGCGGAAGCGCAGTTGTGGATGGCCGTGGTGCATGGCGCGATGCTGTCCGCGCGTGCGTCGGGGTCGTGCGATGTCTTTAAGAGCATTACGGATACGGCGATGAAGCGCATCGCTGTTTGAGTGGAAACTGACTGGATATTCCCGGCCTGAGAGGGTCGGGTTTATTGGGTAAACGTAGCTACCAACTAGTAGGTAGCATTAGGAGTATCAACATGAACCTGAAAGAAACTGCAGCATCTCTTCGTAACCTCTACTTCGTCCGCACCGCCTTCCAGATTGTCTGGGCGCTCTCGGTTATGGCAACCGTTGTTGCTAACCCGCAGGTAGCGGCGATTCTGCTGATTGCCTATCCACTGTGGGATGTGGCCTGCACGCTCTATGACCTGTCTGGCTCAGCGCGCGAGGGATCAGCGCGGAATGTGCAGATCATCAATGCCGTTCTGGGTGTGGCAGCGTCTGCGGCAATCGCATTGAATGTCTTCCACGAGCCGCGCTATGCCGTCGCTGCGTTTGGTGCGTGGGCGCTTGGCGCTGGTCTATTGCAGCTTGGTGTCGGCCTTGTACGCAGGAAGCAGCTTGGCGGCCAGTGGGCGATGATTCTGAGCGGAGCGCAGTCAGCGGCAGCCGGTACGGCGTTCCTGCTGGGTGGACTCAGCGAGAAATTCCACATCAAGGACCTGGGCGGCTATGCGATCTTTGGCGCGGTTTACTTCCTCATCGCTGGTGTCCTGCTGCAGCGGAAGCTGTCGGCAAGCAGCGATCAGGCTGTTACTGCATAACGCACTGCATCTGAAAAAACATGGGAGGGCCCCTGGCCCTCCCATGTTTGATGTGGCCTAAGAAGCCGTGGTTATCTTTACTGGCCGCCCTTGATGTACGACCAGCCGGCCTCTTCCTTCTTGACGACCTCGGCGATGCCTGCGGGAACTGTGCCTGTGCCGGGGATCAGATCTTCCTTGGTCAGGTGGCGCGCGCGCATGGCATTCTCGCAGCCCACGAAGACCACGCCGTCCTTCAACAGCGACAGCACCTGCGTGGCAACGGGGCTGTCTGCTTTCACCATCATGATGCCCGGAGCGTAGGCGACCACCTCAATCTCAACCGGGTCGGGCGCAAGCGCCGCCTTCAGGTTGCGGATGTTGGCGAAGGTCAGCGACCAATCCGACTCGTTGGGCGATGTGACTGCGAAGACAACGCGGTGGGGCTTGCCCTGAGCGCCTGCCTGCAGCGGCAGCAGTGCGAGTAGGAATGCGAATGCCAGCCAAAGCTTCTTCATCGTGTTTCCATCCTGTTCTCTCAAAATGTGTGTTCAGTACTTCGCGTATGCGGGATTCATTGCGGGCCGCGGCTGCGCATGAATATAGGCAGCAACGTCATAGGCCTGCTGCGCTGTCAGACTTCCCGGGTGGGTCTGCGGCATGTTGTATTTCACAAACGCAGCCATCTTCGCGACCTGGTGCATGCCGGCTCCGTCGTTGAATGAGTCCTGCCCCCACAGTGGAGGGAAGAGCGGCGCGATGCCTGCGCCGTTGTCTGCGTGGCAGCTGGCGCACTGGCTTGCGTACAGCAGCTTTCCCGCCGCAGGATCGGGCGTGGCTGCGGGTAGGCTCGGCAGTCCCTTCTGCACCTCTGTGCCAGGCGTTAGCGGAGCTTCAGAGACGCTGCGGATGTAGGCCACCACCGCCAGCATCACCGGGCTCTTGTCCTCCAGCGGCGATCCGTTCTCGCTGCGCACAAAGCACTCGCGCACGCGATCCTGCAGCGTGATGACGCGGTTGGCGCGCGCGCTGAACTGCGGAAAGCGACCGATGATGCGCGTCATGGGCGCGGCCGTTGGCGCAGTTCCGGCGGCAGTGTGACAGTTGCCGCAGCTCACACTGGCGCTTGTGTTCTGCGGCGCGTAGATAGCGGTTTGCTCAAAGATGTTGCGGCCGGTGGCGATCAGCGCGGCATCGGTCTGGTCCTTCGTCTGGCTCTCAGTCTGAGACTGTGCGGAAACGCGAAGACCGACGAACGCAGCCGCTGCGTAGAGAACCATCGCACCGCAGAACACCGAAACCACGAGCTGTCGCGAACGCGTCATCGGCTTCAAATGTCCCTCTCACCCGATGCTACGGCGCAAGCCATGCATCGGGTGAGATTCTTTTGCCGTCGCGTTCTTGTTTACTCCGCGTGGTAGTTGGGTGCTTCGCGGGTGATGACGACGTCGTGTACATGCGACTCGCGCAGGCCTGCTCCGCTGATGCGGACGAAGCGTGCGTTCTCCTGCAGATCCTGAATCGTCTCGCAGCCCAGGTAGCCCATGCCGCTGCGCAGACCGCCCACGAGCTGGTAGACCATGTCACCCAGAGGTCCACGGTAGGGAACGCGGCCTTCAATGCCTTCCGGTACAAACTTTGCCAGTCGGTTGTTTGCGCTGGGTTCCGGAGCGGTGAGTGAGGGCTTGGCTTCGCCGCTCTGGTGCATGTCATCCTTGCCCTGGAAGTAGCGTTCGCCGCTGCCCTGCGCCATGGCACTGAGTGACCCCATACCGCGGTACGCCTTGAAGCTGCGGCCCTGGTACAGAATCGTCTCGCCCGGGGACTCGTCCACACCTGCGAAGAGCGAGCCGATCATGATGACGCCCGCACCCGCAGCAATCGCCTTCGTAATATCGCCGGAGTACTTGATGCCGCCGTCTGCAATGACGGTGATGCCGCGCTCGCGTGCTGCGCGATAGGCCTCGCTGATGGCCGTGATCTGCGGCATACCCGCACCGGTAACCATGCGCGTGGTGCAGATGGAGCCGGGACCGATGCCCACCTTGACCGCGTCAGCGCCTGCGTCAATCAGAGCGAGACAGCCGTCGTACGTGGCGATGTTGCCCGCAAGCAGATCCACGTTGGGGAAGCGCTTCTTGCATTCGCGCACAGCTTCCAGCACGCGGCTGCTGTGGCCGTGTGCGGAGTCAATGGCAAGCGCGTCCACCTGCTCTTCGACGAGCGCAGCAGCGCGCTCCAGAAAGTCGCCCGTTGCGCCAATGGCTCCGGCCACACGCAGGCGGCCCTGCGCATCCTTGCATGCATTGGGATACTTCAGCTTCTTCTGAATGTCCTTGACGGTGATGAGGCCCTTCAGTTCATAGGCGTCATTCACCACCAGCAGCTTCTCCACGCGGTGCTGGTGCAGGATGTGCTCTGCGTCTTCCAGCGTGGTACCCACCGGCACGGTGATGAGGTTTTCCTTCGTCATCACGTCACTGATGGGCAGGTCTGTGCGCGAGACGAAGCGGAGATCGCGGTTGGTCAGGATGCCGACCAGCTTCCGCGCCTTGGTGACGGGAACGCCGCTGATCTTGTAGCGACGCATCACCTCCAGCGCGGCCGAAATCGGCTGCTCCGGAGAGATGGTGACGGGATCGACGATCATGCCGCTTTCTGAGCGCTTGACCTTATCGATTTCCTGAGCCTGCTGTTCGATGGTGAGGTTGCGATGGACGACGCCCATGCCGCCCGCCTGTGCCATTGCAATGGCAAGGCGCGACTCGGTAACGGTATCCATGGCAGCAGAGAGTAGTGGCGTGTTCAGGGTGATGCGAGAGGTCAGCCGGGTGGACGTATTTACCTGTGTGGGAACTACGTCAGAATAGGCAGGCACAAGAAGGACGTCATCAAACGTCAGCGCTTCGGGTAATGGGCTTACAAGCATAAGGTTCCCGAGATTCTAGGCGCATCGGCGAGCCAGCGCAATGCGGGGTGGCCGGGCTTTCGCGGTGAATGGCTCAGGCTATAGGTACGTTCACACCGATGGTTGCACCTGGTGCGGTGCCCTTGGGTGCCTTGCGCGGGGTCATGGCACCCTCCACGCGATTGCGGCCATTGGACTTGGCACGGAGCAGCAGTTCGTCCAGCTGTTCCAGTGCTTCGGGCAGTGTGATGTCCACCGTGTTGAGCACGCCAATGCTGGCGGTGGCGGTAAGCCTGTGACCGCCCGGGATGACAGCGGCGGAGGTGCTGGCAAAGCTGATACGGATGCGCTCTGCCACCGTCATGCCTCCGGTTAGTTCCGTAGCAGGCAGAATCAGGGCGAACTCCTCGCCGCCCAGCCGCCCCAGCGAATCGCCGGCGCGCAGGTTTTGCGCGGCAATCGCGGCAAAGTGGGTCAGCACCAGGTCGCCTGCCTCCGCGCCAAAAATCGCATTCACATTCTGGATGCGGTCTATATCCGCAATGAGCAGGCACATGGACTGCCCCTGCCGGTTGGCGCGGGTCAGTTCGGTCCGCATACGTTCCAGCGTGGCGCGGCGGTTGAGTATGTGGGTCAGGTTGTCGACGGTAGAGGTGCTGCTCAGCGTCTCCATCGCCAGCTGCTGGCTGCGGAAGAGCGGCCGGTAGACGAAGAATGCCTCCAACCCCAGCGTAATCAGCAGGATACCTGCAAGCGTGTACAGCACATGCTTTAGATGGCGGATGTCGTGGTCCAGCGCTGCACGAAAGGTGGCGATTGCGGCATCAAGCGCCGCGGGCAAGGATACTGCGGCTGTTTGCATTAGCTGCAAATTTGGGTCCGCCAGTGTGGGGGCCGGCGTGGCGCGAAAGGCACGCGCGACCGCCACGTAGGACGCCAGCTTCTCATGCAGCCGTACCGGGTTTTCAAAGTAGACGTGGCGCTGGGTCGCCGCGGTAAGCGCGCCCAGCCCGGTGGCGCGGTCCCCGTCAATCTGCAGCTGCTCTGTCAGTTCCATGCGGTCGGCCAGGCGCGCCAGCTCGTCGTTGCCAGCGGTGCGGTCGACGGAGCCGTCTGCCACGCCGCGCGCGACGTTTGCAATGCGCTGGGTCATGCTGCGCTGGCGGTCCACAATGCGTATGCGTTGGAAGGTAAGCGCCTGCTGGGCGATCTGCTGCCGGACGGCCACAATGCCGGCCAGCGCAAGGGCTGCAATGAACCCCATCGCAAGCAGGTATGTGGCAGTAATCAGGCGTGGGGAGCGCCCATTGCCGCCGAAACCTGCGGAAACCTCGTTTTGGGTGTGTGCCGTCAATCGGTTCCGTTTGGTCAGAGGGATGTGATTTGTGTGCAGACAGAATGACACGTCAGCGCGGAATGCTGATGGATTTCTGGCGGAAGTGCGATTAAAAGTAAGGCGTTGGCGAGAGAAGGGCCTGCGGCGCAGGCTCCGCAGACGGGGCGGGCGGTAGGGCGCCGGGTTGAAGTGCGCCCCGGTTCGCGCTAAGATGGAGGGGCAGGACAGGTGATTCCGCCGGGCGATCCAACCCCGGGCGAAACGACTGGTGGGCGCGAGCCCGCCATTTTCTTTGCCAGCAGGCCAGCCCAGCCGTACTGAGCAGGTTGAATCACAGTCCAATCCACGACCAAACCGGCAGGAGGAGGCAGCAAACGATGGCTATTGCAATGGACGCAATCCGCGGCGCCGCCGACCGTGTGGCAGCCAGCCACGGCCTTGAGGTTGTAGAGGTTGAATTTACCGGCGCGGGTAAGGCACGGGCGCTCCGGGTGTTTGTGGAGAAAGATGCCGCGGGCCGCGAGGCGCTGAAGGCAAAAGCTGCGGCGGTAAAGGATGACCCCGAAGCCGAGCCGATGGGCCTGCCCTCAGGAGTGCCGATTGAGGCGCTCTCCGGCGTGACGCATGAGGATTGCGCAGTCTTTGCGCAGGATTTTGGAACACTGCTGGACGTGGAAGAGCTGGTGCCGGGCTCAACAGAGTACGTGCTGGAGGTTTCGTCGCCGGGCATTGAGCGTAAGCTGTACCGCGCTGCGGATTACGTCCGTTTCTCGGGCTTCGTGGTGTCGGTCAAGCTGTTTACGGCAATCAACAGCATGAAGACGCTGACCGGCCGCATGACCTTTGCAGACGACACCGTCACGCTGGATCTGGGCGCGGTGAAGCAGAAGGGTAAGAAGAAAAAAGGCGCAGAACCAGTGCCGGAAACGGTGACCATCCCTCTCCGCGACATTGAAAAGGCGCAGTTGGTCGCAGAGATTTAGGTTTGGATGTTGAATGGGCAGGCTTTTAGTCCGGCCATGATGGAGTTTTGGAAGGGCCTGCCTTCAGCCGCGCCACAAAAGGTCAGACGTTTTAAAAGGGCCTGGCTTTAGCCAGGCCGTAAAGAGGATCTGAAAGATCGCGGCTAAAGCCGCTCAGGAATTGACGACGGTACGGCGCGGCTAAAGCCGCACTTCTTCAAAGAAGAAAGATTTAGCGAGAAGAAGTTCAGAACAACGCACGACGAACACCACAACTGAATAGAAGGACTTGAGGTAAACGAAATCATGGCAAGCGCACTTTATCAAGCAATTGAAACGATGAGCCGCGACAAGGGCATTGACCCTCAGATCGTGGTGGGCGCCGTTGAAGACGCCATCGCACTGGCAACTCGCAAGTTCTACAAGACGCAGGAAAACATGCGCGGCGAGTTTGACAAGGAGAGCGGTGAGATTCGCGCCTATGTGTACAAGACCGTCGTTGCAGACGACGCAGAGATTGAAGACCCCGAGAACGTGCTGACGCTGACCGCCGCGCATGAGCTGGCACCGGGCGTGGAAGAGGGCGCTGAGCTGCGCTTTTACAAGGACACGTCGCCACTGGGCCGCATTGCCGCGCAGATGGCCAAGCAGGTCATCTTCCAGAAGGTGCGCGAAGCTGAGCGGGACACCGTGTTCAACGAGTACAACCACCGCGTGGGCGAGATTTTGAACGCCACGGTGAAGCGCATTGAGCCCATGGACGTGATCTTCGACCTGGGCAAGGCCGAGGCCCGCATGCCCAAGCGCGAGCAGTCGCGACTGGAGCAGTTTTCAGTGGGCGAGCGCATCCGCGTAGCGCTGCTGCGTGTGGATCGCGCCGCCAAGGGACCACAGGTCATTGTGAGCCGCGCCGCTCCATCGCTGGTGCAGACCTTGTTCCAGAGCGAAGTTCCGGAGATTTATGACGGCACCGTCGCCATCCGCGCCATTGCGCGCGAGGCCGGTGAGCGCACCAAGATTGCCGTTGTGTCGCGCGACAAGGACGTTGATCCTGTGGGCGCATGCGTCGGCATGAAGGGCATGCGCGTGCAGAGCATCATCCGCGAACTGCGCGGCGAAAAGATCGACATCATCGAGTTCAGCGAAGAGATTACGACCTTTGCTGAGAAGGCTTTGCAGCCGGCGAAGGTGTCGCGCGTATCCATCACGGACCTGGGCGAGAAGCAGCTTGAGGTCATCGTGGATGACACGCAGCTGTCACTTGCCATCGGCAAGAAGGGGCAGAATGTTCGCCTCGCCGCCAAACTGCTGGGCTGGAAGATCGACATCAAGAGCGAGGAAGAGAAGCGCCAGGAAGTCGAACAGGCAATGTCCGCAATGGGCGGCGGACCGACCACGGCCATTGAGGCAATCACCGAGCTCGATCCGCATGTGCTGGAGAAGCTGATCGCAGCGGGCATTACCACCGTGGAGCACCTCTCCGACATGACGGCTGAGGAGCTGGGCGAGGTTCCGGGCATCGGCGATAAGTCGGTTGACCGTATCAGCGTCGCGGTTCGCCACTACTTTGGCCAGTACGAAGATGGCGAGGAGCGTCCGGCAAACGCCGTTGCTGCATCTGAATCTGCAGCGGAGGCGCCCGAGGGCGCCCTGGCAGAGGAGACACTTGTGAGCAAAACACCGGAAGCCATCATCGCGGAACGCGCACTGGACGGCATGCTGCCGGTTGAGGTCAGCGATTCGGCCGACGATCTGCTGGAGCGCGAAGAGGCAGAGGGCGAGCTGGACGGATTTGGCAGCGATGCCGATGTCCGCGAGGCTGGCATTGAGCTGGATAACCAGACCACAGATGACCTGGTCGCGCTCTCGGAAGAAAGCTCCAACGAGACGATCGACCCGGATGAGAACAACCGTGGCTAGGCAGAACGGAGGCGGCGCAGCAATTTGCGCCGCTTCCTCCCCTGCTTCAGCGCCACTGCGAATGACCTTTGGCAGCACAGATTTCACGCTTTCGCGCAATAATGAGAGTGCAGGGTTCAATTCCTACCTGAGTGGAGCTGCCATGAACAGCTAGTGAACCAAAACGGAGTAACGAGGGCGGATGAGTAAAGTACGCATCAACGATCTGGCACGTGAGCTTGAGGTCAAGAGCAAAGAAATTCTTGACGCGCTCAATGTTGTCGGAGTTACAGAAAAGAAGACACACTCGAGCTCGCTTGAGCTGGATGAAGCGGAAAAGGTCCGTCGTCACCTGACGGGTGGCCGCCCCGTTTCACGCTCGGCATCGGCCGAAACAAAGCCAAAGTTCGATCTGTCGCGGGCCTCAAAGCCCGGCGATGTAGCGCGTGCGCTGGCAGAACGCCGTCAGCAGGAGAGCGCTCCGCCTGCGGCTGCGCCCGCCCCATCGGCATCCGCTGCGCGTCCGGCTGCACCCGCAGTTGTGGTTGCTCCGCCTCCCGCTCCCGCAACCCCCGCCGCAGCTGCACCGGTGCGTCCCGCTGTTGTAGTTGCTCCGCCACCTGCTGCGCCCGTTGTGATTGCTCCTCCGGCCGCTGCTGCTCCGCCGGTTGCTGCTGCGCCCGTTGTGGTTGCGCCGCCGGTTGTTGTCGCTGCGCCCGCACCCTCTGCAGCAGCTCCGGCTCCTGAGCCCGCGGTTACGCGCGCTCCGGTCACCACGCCTGTCATGCCCACGCTGAACATCGCCCGGCCGCGCACAGATACTGCGTCCACCGGCGATGCACCGCGACGCATTGTGCCGCAGGCCCGTCAGGCTCCGTCCATTGTGCAGCCCGCAGCACGCCCCGCACTTGGAGCGCGCCCGCCCGCCGGCGTTGTGGTTCGCCCCGGCGTCCCCGCAGGCGATCGCCCAGCCATTGCCAGCAGCACACCTCCGCCTCAGGGCGTCGTGGTGGCTCGTCCTCCTGAGAAGGTGGGCGCTTTTGTTCCGTCTGCTGCAATGACGGCAATGACTGCACCGCCTCCGGTGGAAGCACCTCCCGCGCCGGTGGAAGCACCTGCACCACCGCCGGTTCGTCGCGTCATCATGCCGCAGACTGGGCCGCGTCCCACGTATGCAGCGCCGCCGCCAGTTCCCGGCCAGCCGCCGCGCCGTCCCATCTTCCAGCGTCCCGGAGGCCCTGTTGGTGGCCCTGGTTCGCGTCCGCCGTATCAAGGTGGACCCGGCGGTGCTGGTCCCGGAGGTCCCGCAGGCCCTGGTGGTCCCGGCGCACGCCGTCCCATGCACCCAACCCGGACCTATCCTGGCGGCCCGCCCGCAGGTGGTCCCGGTGCACGTCCTGGCTTTGCCGGCCCTGGTGGCCGTCCTGGCTTCGGTGCGCGCCCCGGCTTTGGTGCACCGCGTCCCGGCGGTGCCGGTGGTCTGGTAGCCGAGGGTGGCCCCGGATCGCAGAAGCCCGGCATGCGTCCCGCAGCCAAGAAGGGCGCAGCCCACAAGAAGCGTTACGAGAAGAGCAAAGAAGGCCCAATGAAGGGCTTTGCGCCACCGTCGCGGTTTGGCGGAGCGCAGATTGCCATGGGCGGCGAAGTGCCCATCACACGCACCATTACCGTGACGGAAGGTATCACCGTAAAGGATCTGGCAGAGAAGCTGGACCTGCGCGGCAAGGACCTGATCGCCACGCTGCTGATGCGCGGCGTCTTCGTCACCGTGAACCAGTCGCTTGACGGCGAGCTGGCGAAGGACGTTGCCCGCCAGTTCGGCGCGGATACGGTCGTTCTCTCGGTGGAAGAGCAGCTGGAGAATGAAGCCATTGAAGGCCTGCTCGAAGACACGAGCGGCCTGATCGAGATCACGCGTCCGCCGGTTGTCACCGTCATGGGCCACGTCGATCACGGTAAGACCTCGCTACTCGACGCCATCCGCATGACCGACGTCGCAGCCGGCGAAGCAGGCGGAATCACCCAGCACATCGGCGCCTACAAGGTGAAGTTCACCAAGGAAGGCTCTCCGGCCAACGGCCGCGAAATCGTCTTCCTCGACACCCCGGGCCACGAAGCCTTCACGCGCATGCGTGCCCGCGGCGCGAAGATCACGGACATCGTCGTCATCGTCGTTGCAGCAGATGACGGCGTCATGCCGCAGACGCTCGAAGCCGTCGATCACGCGAAGGCTGCCGGCGTTCCGATCATCGTCGCGGTCAACAAGATCGATAAGCCCGACGCCGATCCCTCGAAGGTCATGATGCAGCTCGCTGCGCGTGGCGTTCAGGCCACCAGCATG
>JAMFTB010000125.1 GCA_026225595.1 Terriglobus sp.
CAGGTCATCCACACCACGCCATCCGCTGTCGCTGCGCCAGCCCAGTTGTACGGGTTGCAGCTGTTGCCGCAGCTCCGGGCTTATGTAGCAGATGCCCGCGCCGTTGGGCGACATCATCCACTTGTACGCATCGGCGCACAGCACTGCGGGCTGCGCGCGCTGCACATCAATCTGCACAGCGCCCAGGCTCTGCGTCGCATCCAGATACAGCAGGATGTTGCGCTTACGCAGCCGCGGCCCCAGCTCTTCCACGCGCGCACGCCGTCCATTGCCGTAGTTCACGGTGCTCATCAGCACCACGCGCGTGCGGTCTGTGATGCTTTCCTCCAGCTGATTCCACGGCACCGTGCGAAAGCTTACGCCTGCGCGCGCAGCGGCCGGCCCCTGATATAGCTGGTTGGGAAACTCATCATCCAGCGTCAGCACTTCATCACCGGTCCGCCATTTGAGCCCGTTCATCAGCCATGACAATCCGGTAGATGCGTTGGGCACAAACGCAATGCTGTCTGTCGTTGCACCAATCAGCTGCGCGGCCAGTCCGCGAATGTCATCCGCATCCGCAAACCACTCCATAAAGTTTGCGCTGGCTGTTTCGTTGCGCTGCTGCATGTGCTGGGTCATAGCATCCGCGGCAAACAGCGGCACCTGGCCAAAGGTTGCCGTGTTCAGATAGATGCGATCGCGCAGCGCAGGAAATTCTTTACGGATGGCGGCGATGTCCGGGTGCGTCATCCGCTCATTCTAGTTACAGACGATTGCCGTGCGTCTGCAAAGATGCCGTGGTAAAGTTGGCTCCGCTGCAAGGTTCCGTCGCAGGAGCTTCGCCGCAGTATGAGGTGTCTGATTGGCTGACTACATCCTCGCGCTGGACCAGGGAACCACCAGCTCGCGCGCCATTTTGTTTGACCGCACCGGTGCGCTGCTGCACGTGGCGCAGCATGAGTTCACGCAGATCTTTCCGCAGGGTAAGGCTGGCTGGGTGGAGCATGATCCGGACGAGATTCTCACCAGTCAGATCACGTCTGCAGTTGAGGTGCTTGGCCGCGCACGCGTGCGTCCGCGCGATGTGGCGGCGCTGGGCATCAGCAACCAGCGTGAGACGGTTGTGGTGTGGGATCGGGCTACGGGTAAGCCGGTTTACAACGCCATCGTCTGGCAGGACCGTCGCACAGCGAATGTGTGCGCGCAGCTACAGGCTGCTGGAGCGGAAGATGATGTGCGCAAGCGCACAGGTCTGCGGCTTGATCCTTACTTCAGCGGCACAAAGGTCGCGTGGATTCTGGACAACGTAACCGGCGCGCGCGAACGTGCAGAGCGTGGCGAGCTGGCCTTTGGCACCGTCGACAGCTGGCTGGTGTGGAACCTGACCAGCGGGAAGCGCCACGTTACGGACCGCACCAACGCATCGCGCACGCTGCTCTACAACATCGTTGAAGACAAGTGGGACGATGAGATGCTGCGGCTGCTGCGTGTGCCGCGATCGATGATGCCGGATGTGGTGTGGTCCAGCGAACGGCTGGGACCTGTAACTACAACATTGGGGCTTGAGGGCATTGAGATTGCAGGCATCGCGGGCGATCAGCAGAGTGCGCTGTTTGGCCAGATGTGTACGCGCCCCGGCGATGCCAAGAACACCTACGGCACCGGCTGCTTCCTGCTGCAGCACATGGGTACGGAGTTTCACAGCAGCGCGCAGCGTCTGTTGACGACGCTTGCATGCTCGGTCGATCGCAAGCTTGAGTACGCGCTGGAAGGTAGCGTGTTTGTGGGCGGCGCTGTGGTGCAGTGGCTGCGTGATGGCCTGGGCATCATCGCATCCAGCGGTGATGTGGAGGCGCTTGCGAGTACCGTGCCCGACAGTGGAGGCGTGGTGTTTGTGCCGGCTTTCACAGGCCTGGGCGCGCCGCACTGGGATCCATATGCAAGCGGTATGATCATCGGCCTGGGCCGCGGAACCACCAAGGGCCACATCGCGCGCGCCGCACTTGAGAGCATTGCGCTGCAAACAGCAGAGCTGGTGCGCGCCATGGATGCAGACACACCCGCGCCGCTGCACGAGCTGCGCGTGGACGGCGGTGCCACAGCAAACAACATGCTGATGCAGCTACAGGCAGACATTCTTGGCGTGCCCGTGCGCAGGCCCGCATGCCTCGAGACGACGGCGATGGGCGCAGCGTTTCTTGCAGGGCTTGCGGTTGGCTTCTGGCCGCATGTCGATGCGATTCAGCAGCAGCAGAGCGGCTCCGCAACATTGTTCACACCACAGAGCGACCAGACGGCGCTTTACACGCGCTGGCAACATGCAGTGGAACGCGCGAAGGGATGGAACGCACCCGTATGAATCGTGAAGTGATGTTGCAGGCAGTGAAGGCACATGGTTCAGAGCTGTGGGACATCGTCATCCTCGGCGGCGGAGCCACCGGCGTGGGCGTTGCTGTGGACGCAGCCACGCGCGGCTACAAGACGCTGCTCATCGAGCGTGAAGACTTTGGCAAGGGCACATCCAGCCGCAGCACCAAGCTGGTGCACGGCGGGGTGCGCTACCTTGAGCAGGGCAACATCTCGCTTGTGATGGAGGCGCTGAAGGAGCGCGGCCTGCTGCGGCAGAACGCGCCGCACCTGGTCCACGATCTTCCTTTCGTTGTGCCCAACTATGAGTGGTGGGAGGCGCCCTTCTACGGCATTGGCATGAAGGTGTATGACCTGCTTGCGACGAAGTACAGCTTTGGCCGCTCACACATCCTGTCGCGCGAGGAGACGCTGGAGCGGCTGCCCACTATTGCGCAGGAGGGTCTGCGCGGAGGTGTGGTCTATCACGATGGCCAGTTCGATGACACGCGATTGTTAACTCACCTAACCATGACCGCAGCCGACCACGGCGCAACCCTGCTGAACTATTGCGCCGCGGTAGAACTGTTGCGTGGTGACGATGGCTTCCTGAGCGGCGTGGTGCTGCAGGACGGTGAGAGCGGTGAGCGCATTACCGTGAATGCAAAGTGTGTCGTCAACGCAACGGGCATCTTTACGGACGAGGTGCGCCGCATGGCAGAGCCGCAGGCCGTGCCCATGATCTCGCCCTCGCAGGGTATTCACCTGGTGTTTGAGAAGAGCTTTCTGCGCGCGGACACGGCCATCATGGTGCCGCGCACCAGCGACGGCCGCGTGCTCTTCGCCATTCCTTGGCACGGCCACACGGTGGTCGGCACGACAGACACGCCCATCGACGGCCCAAGCTACGAACCGCTGCCGCTTGAAGAAGAGATCGCATTCGTGCTGGAGACAGCAGGCGAATACCTCAGCCACAAACCCACGCGCGACGACATTCTCTCCATCTACGTGGGCATACGGCCGCTGGTCAAAGCGGGTGGCGATGGCAATCATCCCGGAGCGATGAAGACGAGTGCGCTTTCGCGGGACCATACGGTTCATATCGATGGGAGCGGCTTGCTCACCATCGTCGGTGGCAAGTGGACGACCTATCGCCATATGGCAGAGGACACGGTGAACCACGCGGCCACGCTGGGCCGTCTTGACGATGCCGCGTGCGTGACTGCGAACCTGAAGGTGCACGGCTGGAGCGACGACGAGTCTCTTGGCGACCTGCAGGTCTACGGGGCGGACGCAGAGGCCATCCGCGCACTTGCAAGCGCAACGCCTCAGTTAGCGGAGCGTTTGCATCCTGCGCTGCCCTATATCGCGGCAGAGGTAGTGTGGGCTGCGCGGGAGGAGATGGCGCGCACGGTGGAAGACGCGCTCAGCCGTCGCACACGCGCGCTGTTGCTGAACGCACGCGCGGCCATCGCGATGGCTCCGCGCGTTGCCACGTTAATGGCTGCAGAGCTGGGCCGCGACGAGGCATGGCAGCGCACGCAGGTGGAAGCATTCACAACACTGGCGCAACAATACTTGCCGCAGTAAAGTTGGTGCGTCTGTGTTGACTTCGTTAAGGCAGATGGCAGTTTGGAAGGGCACAGCTTTAGCTGTGCCGAATGGCCGAGGATGAAACGGGCTTAGCTTCTACTGCACGTGAAAAAGCTGACCTCAGCGGCTAAAACCGCTCTTGAAAGCGGCATCCATGTGGCACAGCTGAAGCTGTGCCCTTCCACACAAAGAAGATTC
>JAMFTB010000126.1 GCA_026225595.1 Terriglobus sp.
GAGGGCATGTATTTCGGTGAGGTCGCAGGCGTAGCCGTCAATTCAAAGGGGCACGTCTTCGTCTTCACTCGCAGCGGGCATACGCGGCTCTTTGAATTTCTTCCTAACGGGAAACTATTTGCGGGAACTTGGGAAAGACCTCTATGGCTTCGATTTTGCCCATGCCGTCCGCATCGACAAGGATGACAACATCTGGGCGATCGACGAGGGCGCGAACATGGCCATCGTATTCAATCCCCAGGGTCAGGTCATCCGGACCTACGGCCGGAAGCCGGAGTCAGTCGAAGGTGGAGCTGTGGTTGGTGTTCGTGCTCCTCAGTTTGGCGACTTTGCGACCAAGCTCTTCAACCGTCCGACGGATGTAGCGTGGGACGCAGCGGGAAATGCCTACTTCAGCGACGGGTATGTGAACACACGCGTCGTCAAGTACGACAAGGATGGCAAGTGGGTGAAGGCGTGGGGTGAACCGGGAAGTGGTCCGGGACAGTTCCACATCCTTCACAGCATCGCGGTCGATCGTGAAGGAAAAGTCTACGTCGGTGATCGTGAAAATAACCGCATCCAGATCTTTGATGGTGAGGGGAAGTTCTTGACCCAATGGACCAACATCGGCGCTCCGTGGGCTCTCTGCATCACCAATACGCTGACGCAGTATATCTACACTTCTGACTCGGTTCCCGGCCGTATTTACAAGCTGGATCTGTCAGGCAAGGTCCTTGGTGTATTCGGAAAACCGGGCAAGAACCCCGGAGAGTTTGGTTGGGTTCACCAGATGGCATGTCCCTCGGAGAACACGTTGTACGTGGGTGAAATCTTGAACTGGCGAGTGCAAAAGATCACGATTGCGTCTTCAAAATGATGGAGCTCGAAGTGATGCGGGACACGTGTGTGAGCGAAAGGGCGACCGTGCGATTTGCTGCCTGGGAGCCTGTCGTTTTTGGGGAAAATTCACCAGCATTGGGCGCTGAAGCGCGTGAAAGACGCGCTGACAAGGTGCGAATGGAAGTTCTTGCCCGTATCCTGGATGGCCGGTGGTCGTCCGGCGCGCGCATTGTCGAACTGGCTCTGGCTCGGGAAATGGACGTGAGCCAGGGGACCGTGCGCGAAGCGCTGGGGAAGCTGGAAGCTATGAATCTGGTAGCCACGACAGTTTATAGTGGCACCCGAGTTCGATCGGTGACCTATAAAGAGCTGATCGACGCTCTGCACGTTCGTGCAACTCTTGAAGAGATAGCTCTGCTTTCCGCTTTTCAGCAACTCCGCTCTCGGATGCCCGTTCTCCTCAACTTGGCAACCACGATCCAAAGGGCTGTTGAAGTTGGAAATCGTGCCGCGTTCGCACAGGCGGATATCGAATTCCATCGGCAGATAGTTGCCGCATCCGGAAACGTTGCATTGGTACGAGCGTGGGAATCGCTGGCGTTCGAGATGTCGATTGCATGCCGCACATTGCACAGCAAACGTTCTCTCCAGCGGGTTCAGGAGATGCACTGGACCTTTCTGGATGCTCTTTTGAAACAACATACGAAAGAAGCGCTCAGGAGTTTACGGCAGCATAATCGTCTACTCGGTAGACCGCGGAAGAGAATTGCCGCTCCACGCTTGATCTCTGAGGTAAAGGAATGAAGTGTTACGGCAGTTCAATGTGAATCCCTGAAATACTGCGCAAAGCAGACATTCTAAGAAGCTTATTCCGTCTTGGTTGCCCCCCAGGGATTCGAACCCCGATTGAGCGAGTCAGAGTCGCTAGTCCTACCATTGAACGAGAGGGCAATACGGTGCAGGAGGAACCCTGCGCAGGATGTGAAGCGAGAGTCGCTTGGAGCGTCTCAACCGCCTCTTCGAGTGTACGAAGACTAGCCCATTCCGTCAAACGCCGGTGCCTGTTGCAAAAATGAGAAGCAGCTATTTGAGCGTTGCCGTGCGCAGCCAGCCGAAGCTGCCCGCAGAGGCCGGTACCACGCCATGTAGCCGCTTGGTATGCACCACAACGTTGTCCGGTGACCACAGCACCAGCGTGGGCTCATCGTTGGCCAGTATGCGCTGCAGCTGCAGGTACGTTTCGCGGCGCTTGCCCTGATCTGTCTCGGCCGCTCCCTGCGCAATCAACGCATCCACTTGCGCGTTGCTATAGTGGCCGCGGTTGCTGCCCTTGGGCGGCATCATGGCCGAGCTATAGGCATAGCGGAAGATATCCGGATCCTCGTTGGAGCCAACCCAGCGCAGCACATAAATCTGAAACGCGCCCTTCGTCACATCGCTGTAGAAGGTTCCGAACTCGTTTTGCCGCAGCGTCAGCTCAATGCCTGCAGCGCGCACCTGCTGCTGCACTACCGTGGCCAACAGTCGCATGGTGTCGTCGGTGCTGCTCTTCAGCGTCAGGTGAATGCGCACGCCGTTGCTATCCGCGCGATAACCCGCAGCCTCCAGCATTGCCGCGGCCTTCGCAACATTATGCGAGTAACGCGTGATGCTGTCGTCTGCAGCCGGTGCAGCCCAATGGCCCAGTGGCAGCAGTGTGTCCTGCACCTCTGCTTGGCCATGCAGCAGCGCCTGGATGATGGCGGGCCGATCCACGGCGTACGCAAAGGCCTGACGCACGCGCGGGTCGTGTAACAGGGGATCGGTTGCGTTGAAGGTCATGTAGTTGACGATGGAGCCGGGCTTGCTCTCAACCACAAGGTTGGGATCGTTTGCCATCGCAGCAACGGTGTCACCGGTCAGCGCATTCGACGCCGCGTCTGCAGAGCCCTTCTGCAGCTCCAGCGCGCGCGTGATTGCATCGGGCACCACGGCAAAGCGTACGCGCGGAATAGACGGTGCACTGTCCCAATAGTCAGGGTTGCGCTCCAGAACAACTTCTTTATCCTGCTCTTCACTTACAAAGCGAAAGGGGCCGCTGCCAATGGGGTGCTGGCCCATCTGCTTGCCCGCGCCCTTCTCCACCACGGCGCTTAGCTCATCGCTCATGTTAAAGAGCAGGCTCGCATCGGGCTTTTTCAAATGCACGATGCATGTGCGCGCATCGGCTACGTCCACGTGATCCACGCTGGCAAAGTTGCCGCTTTTGGATGTGGTGATGGCGCCGTTGTGCATGCTGTCGATCGACCACGCAACGTCGTCTGCATCCAGCAGCTTGCCGTCGTGAAAGCGCACGCCGTCGCGGATGTGCAGCACCAGCGTCAGCGGATTGCGCCACTCCCACGCCGTTGCGATGGCGGGCTGCAGGTTGTAGTGCTCGTCCTTGCGCACGATGGAATCAAAGATGAGCGCGCCGATGTGCTCCGCCTGCGCGTCTGATCCAATGCGGATGTCGAGGTTTGTAGGCGAGCTCTCAATGTCAATAACGACGGTGTTTGGATCAGGCCGGTCATGGCATGCGGTTAGCGGCAGTACAAACGATAAAAGCAGTACGCAGCGCTCGCTGCGAAACCGCAGCGAGCGCTGCGTACTGCTTTTATCCGCTGATGCCACGAACATTCGCCGGGCTATCACGGCAGTGTGACCCGGCCAAGCACCGCAGGTCGTGAAGCGCCGGTAGCAGAGGGAACATTGCCGGGCAGACCATGCCAACGCAGCCATGCCAGCAGCGCAAAGGCCATCGCCTCTTTCGCCTCTGTGGGCACGTTAAAGTCATCGGTGGTGCTTACTTTTACTCCGAGCGGTTCAAGGCCTGCGCGCAACGATTGCATCAGCGTTGCGTTCTTCGCTCCACCACCTGCCACGATGTAGTCGGTGGCCATGGCGAGGGGCGCACGTGTGCCTAGAAACGGCCACACAAAGGTGCGATAGGCATGGAGGATGCTCTCCGCTGTAAGCGCAGTGGCAGTTGCTATTACATCGGCATCCTCGGCTTTGTGCTTTCTGCAATCGGCAATAAAGCGTGTGACGAATAAGCCGCCAAACTCTTCGCGACCGCAGCTCTTGGGCGGCTGCGCAGCAAAGTAGGGCAGCTTCATCGCTGCATCGATCACTGGCTGCACTACTAGGCCGCGCTTTGCCACTGCGCCATTGCGGTCATAACCGCGGCCGTAGAGCGTCTGCATGCAGCCATCGATCACAACAGAAGCAGGGCCGGAGTCAAAGGCGAGTAGATCGCTTGATCCGGCGGGAATGGCGGACATATTTGCAATGCCACCCAGGTTCTGCAACACGCGGTTGCGTCGCGCATGCGCAAAGAAGACGCGGTCAAATAGGGGTACCAGTGGAGCCGCCTGGCCGCCCGCAACCATGTCTGCTGGACGAAAATCGCTGACCACAGGCAGGCCTGTGCGCGAGGATACTTCGCTGGCCTCGCCAATCTGCCATGTGCAGCGCAGCGGACCTCCTAAAAACTTAGTCGCCACGCCCTGGTGATAGATCGTCTGTCCATGCACGCCCACCAATGCGGCCTGCACGCCAACCTGCAGCTGCGCGCGCGTCACCGCATAGCCATAGAACTCGCCCAGACGCCAGTGCAGTCGAGCAAGGTCGGCGGTACTAATGGATTTTGCATCCATCGCTGCAAGCACCGCTTCACGCAGCTTCTTCGGATAGGGAAATGCCGCATGGCCCAGCAGCTTCAGCTTTGGCGTCGCTGTGTCTTTGCCGGCCGAGATGCGGACCAGTGCAACATCCACGCCATCCGCAGAGGTGCCGCTCATCACCCCGGCGACCGTCATCGTCTTTTGCAGTTGGCTTGCGGTCTTCATTCTGCAATCTCCCGCTTCAGCTCCGCCAGCAGCTGCAGCGCTTCCATTGGCGTCATGCGATCCACATCCAGCTCACGGACGCGGTCAACCACGCGCTGCGACAGCGGCGTAAAGATGGCCATCTGCAGCGGCGCCGGTTGTGCCTGCGCCGCTTGTGCCGATGCTGCAGCAGAGGTGCTCTCTGCGCGCTCATGCAGCTTCAGCACCGTGCGTGCGCGTGCAATCACCTCACGTGGAAGCCCCGCCAGCTTCGCCACTTCAATGCCGTAGCTGCGGTCTGCTGCACCGCTTTCAACGTGATGCAGAAAGACAATGCCCTGCGGAGTTTCGCGGCAGGCCACGCGCAGGTTGGTTAACCTGCTTAACTTGTCTTCCAGCAACGTGAGTTCATGGTAGTGCGTGGCAAACAGCGTGCGCGCGCCAATGCGGTCGTGCAGGTGCTCCACTGCGGCCCACGCCAGCGACAAGCCATCGTACGTCGCAGTGCCGCGGCCCATCTCGTCCAGCAGCACCAGGCTCTTTGCAGTGGCGGAGTTGAGGATGGCGGCGGTCTCGGTCATCTCCACCATGAAGGTGGAGCGGCCTCGCGCAACGTTGTCGCTAGCGCCAATGCGGGTGAAAATGCGGTCCGCAAGACCCAGTCGCATAGATGCAGCGGGTACAAACGATCCGCTCTGCGCCAGGATGACCAGCAGCGCAGCCATGCGCAGGTAGGTGGATTTACCGCCCATGTTGGGGCCGGTGATCAACGCCAGTGAAGGCCCGCCGGTTGCATCCAGAAAGCCGGAGTTGGGTACGAAGCGGCCTGCGCCACTCTCCTCAAGCCGCAACTCGACGACCGGATGACGAGCGTCTGCAAATTCAAGAATAGTTGTATCTGCAACGATCTCCGGCCGCACCCAGCCGCGCAGTGCTGCAATGTGCGCAAAGTTGGCGAGTAGATCAATCTCTGCAAGTCTTCGCGCTGCGTCGCGCATACGGCTTGCATGTGCCAGCACGTCCAGCCGCAGCTGGATAAAGATGCGCCGCTCAATCTCGCCTACACGCTCTTGCGCGGTGAGAATTTTGCGTTCGTAGTCCTTCAGCTCCGGCGTGGTGAACCGTTCTGCATTCACCAGCGTTTGCTTGCGTTCGTAGTCTGCGGGTACGTTGGCGAGGTTGGCCCTGGTGATCTCAAGGTAGTAGCCGAAGACGTTGTTGAAGCGCACCTTCAGGCTGCCAATGCCGGTGCGTGTTCGCTCGCGCTCTTCAATTGCCGCAATGGCTTCGCGGCCACTGCGGCTCAGGCCACGCAGTTCGTCCAATTCCGCGTCAACGCCTGTGTTGATGGCATCGCCATCGCCCAGCCTTAACGGCGGTTCCTCAACCAGCACACGTGCAATGGTGGTGGAGACATCTACGAGTGGGTCGAAGTCTTTACGCAACGCAGCCCACCGGCCTGCATGCAGATCGTTCAGAGCCGTCTCCACCGGAGGCAGAGCGGCAAGCGTGCGTCCCAACGCAACCACCTCACGGGGGCCGGCGGAGTCCAGTGCCAGCCGCGCCAGCAGCCGCTCCAGGTCAAGCACCCCTTCCAGCGCACGGCGCAGGCGCTCGCGTTCTGCCAGCGACTTTGTGGCTTCTGCAACAGCATCGTGCCGCGCTGCTATCTCTGCCACGTCAATCGAAGGCCGCAGCAGCACCGCGCGCAGCAGGCGCTTGCCCATGGGCGTGCGGCACGCGTCCACTGCGTAGCAAAGCGTGGTCTGCTGCGTTTCGCCGGTGAACAGCGGCTCGATCAGCTCAAGGTTGCGCACAGTGACTGCATCCAGCTCCAGGCATGTGGATCGCTCATAGAAGCGCGGTACGTCCAGGTGTTCCAACTCGGTGTGCTTGGTGGTGCGCAGGTAGTGCAGCAGAGCGCCCGCAGCAGTTGCGGCCATTGTGCGGCCTGCAAGTCCAAAGCCCTCCAACGAATGCGCGCGATAGTGATTCTGCAGCAGCGGCAGAGCATAGTCCGGCGTGAAGGCCCAATCCTCAACAGGAGTGCGTGTGCTGACAGAAGCGAGCGGATCATCATTATCCGCAGACTCTGTTCCATCAAGCTCCGGCTGCGTTGCGCCAAGATGCAGGCCTGCGGGCAGTAGCACTTCGCGTGGGCGATTACGTGCAATCTCATCTGCAGCATCGCGGACACTGGTTGCACCACGAAACTCCGTGGTGCGGAATTCTCCGGTGGAAAGATCAAGCAGAGCCACACCGCTGCATTTGCGGTCTGCGCTTACGGCAAGCGCTGCTAGGAAGGTGTTGTCACCCGCGGCAGTGGTTGGGTCCAGAGCGGTGCCGGGCGTTAGCACGCGGGTTACCTCGCGCTTTACGATGCCCTTGGCCTGCTTGGGATCTTCCATCTGGTCGCAGACGGCAATGCGGTAGCCCTTGCGCAGCAGCCGCTGCATGTAGCCCTCCGCAGCGTGGTAGGGAACGCCGCACATGGGCTGCTGCCGCTCGCGGTCGCGCGCGGTCAGCGTCAGCTGCAACTCACGCGAGGCCAGGATGGCGTCGTCATAAAACAGTTCGTAAAAGTCGCCCATTCGGAAGAAGAGCAGCGTATCCGGGTGGGCTGCCTTGGCCGCTGCAAACTGCTGCATCATTGGCGACAGGTTGGCGTCCGTCACCGCAGGCGCGGTTCTTTTTGCTTCTTCCGGCTTGGGCGTCTGCACAGGCATGGAAAGGCCAGAATACCGGGTTCGCCCGACCTCTGCCCGGCCGCCGACTTATGGAAAAGGCGGTACACAACACGCACAAATGCACGCTGGGGAGCGAGATGTGCTCACTCCCCAGCGTGCATTCCGTACTTAACGGCTAAAACTTAGGCGCGGGTCTCTGCGTCTGAGCCGTGCTGTTTCACCATTTTGTTGTACAGGCCAAGAATTAGGAACGGCGCAACCCACTGCCCCACGAACAACGCCGCGTGATCCTTGCGGATGGCCTTGAAGACCAGCGATCCGGTAATGGACGCGATGGCTGCCACTAGAAAAACTCCACTCTGCACCTGCGAGGTATAGCTTTCGATGTAGGCCGTGGTCTTTCCCTCTGTTGCGTCCCCTGCGTGTACACGTTTGTCGCCAGAAATTTCAAATGACATACTTTCTCCTCTGCGGGATTTCCTTCCCGTTCCTGCAATGGGATGCAGCCGTGCAATTTCATACCGCATACCATCTGCCGTGGCTTTCACTCCATAGCAGGAATGCGAGCGAGATTCTGCTGGGGCACATGTACTTGCCGAAAGCGCCCTGGACTGCCGTCTGCAAGGGGACGCTAACCTCATCGGTATACTGGTAGGTGGAACAGGTCACCGTCCCAGTCCACTCGGCAATGTCGATTTTCTGGCTCAAAGTCGCGGTTATTTTGTACGGCGTAGCGTCGCTGGCGGTGCTGCCGGCGGTGCTGTATGACCGGCCGCGCTGGCGGCTGCTGGCTGTGCCCGCCACGGTTGCCGCGCTGTTCTTTCATTTCGTTTCCGTTGCAGAGATGCTGAACGCAGTACACCACTTGGTTCCGGTGAACGCCAGCGAGGTGCAGGCGGTGCTTGGCTTGCTGCTGGCTGCGGCATTTTTGCTGGTGTATGCGCGCTACCGGTCACTCACGGTGGGTGTGGTGCTGCTGCCCGCGGTGTTTCTGCTGGGGCTTATGCCGGCTTTTGCGCCGGGCCGCAGGCAGATTGATGTGCCACAGCTGCACTCCGCATGGCTGTGGCTGCACATTGGCCTGCTGCTTACGGCGTATGCGGCGCTGTGCGTCTCCGTGTTGGCGAGTGTGCTGTACCTCATCCAGGAAAAGCGGCTGAAGGCGCGCACGCATACCGGCCTGATGAGCAAGCTGCCGCCGCTTGAAACCACGGACCAGATTGCGCTGCGGTCGTTGCTTGTTGGGCTGCCCTGTATGACAGCGGGTCTGCTCATCGGCTCCGCGCTGGCGCAGTCACTGTATGGTGCGGCTTACTTCCGCGATCCCAAGGTGCTGCTGTCGTTTGCCATGTGGATTGCCTACGTTGGCATGATCGCCATTCGCCGCTCCAGTGGTTTGCGCGGACGCCGCGCGGTGTGGCTGTCATCGTTCGTGTTCTTCATCATGCTGGCGGTGTGGTCGGCTGACCAGGTGAGTAGCGTGCACCAGTTTGCGGGGCGCCCGTGAGCCTGTCACTGCTTGGCATCAACCACAACTCCGCGCCCATTGACGTGCGTGAGCGGCTCGCCATTGCGCCAGGCCGCCTGGCTGAAGCGACGCGTTCGCTGGTGCATCATCCCGGCGTGCGCGAGGGGCTTATTCTCTCCACATGCAACCGCGTGGAGCTGCTGACGGAGCATGAGAGCGCCAGCGATCTTCGCCTGTTTCTTTCGGATTATTTCGCCGTGCCGTCGTCTGTGCTGGCACCGCACCTGTACGAGTTTCGCGAGCAGGAGGCGGTGCGGCATCTCTTCCGCGTGGCTTCATCGCTGGACAGCATGGTGGTGGGCGAGCCGCAGATTCTGGGTCAGGTGAAGGAGAGCTACACCGTTGCGCGCGAGGTTGGCGCTGTCTCCACCACGCTGGAGCGGCTGCTGCAGAGTGCCTTTACCGTGGCGAAGAAGGTGCGCACGGAGACGGAGATTGGCTCGTCTTCGGTGTCGATTGCGTCTGTCGCGGCAGACCTTGCGAAGCAAATCTTCGGCTCGCTGAAGGGCAAGCAGGTGCTGCTGGTGGGCGCGGGCAAGATGAGCGAGCTGGCCGCGCGGCACCTGATGGCGCAGGGAGCGACGTCGATCCTGGTGGCCAACCGCACACCGGAGCGCGCACAGCGGCTGGCGGAGCAGTTCCACGGCCTGGCCGTTCCATTTGCAGACCTGCAGCAGCACGCGCCCAAGGCAGACATTATCGTTACAAGCACCGGCGCGCGGGAGCATCAGTTTACCGTTGCGGATGCGCAGGCTATCTTGCACAAGCGTCGCGGCCGCCCAGTGTTCTTTATCGACATCGCTGTGCCGCGCGATGTCGAACCTGCCGTCAACAGCGTCGAAGGCGCGTTCGTTTACTCCGTGGACGATTTGCAGCAGGTGGCGGTCAGTAATCTGACCGCACGCAGTGAAGAGGCTGAGGCAGCGGAGCGCATTGTCACGGACGAGGTAAACCGCTTTGCCGCGCGTCTGCAAACGCTGGATGCAGTACCCGGCATTCTCGCTCTGCAACAGCATGCAGAGCAGTTGCGGCTAAGCGAACTGGATCGCGCGCGCGCAAAGCTTGCCGACCTTACGCCGGAGCAGCAGGCCGCCGTGGATGCGCTGACCAAGTCCATGATGAACAAGTTTCTGCACGCGCCCATGACGGGTCTGCGCAAGAGCGCGCATGAAGGCGACGTCATCACGCTGGCAGCTCTTCAAAAGCTCTTCAACGGCGACCGTAGCTAAGCCATGCAGCGGCCGCAAACACTCCTCGTTGGTATTGCGATGTTCATTCTTAATGTGGTCGGGGCAATTGCTTACGTGATAGCCGCTAGACCGAGTTGGGCGATCCCAGCTGAGCGCGCAGCGGGCATCTATTCCGTGACGGGAGAACCCTTCGTCTGGGCTGTCGGGGGTGTTCCCGATTATCGGCATATTTCTACTGTTGAATATTGGCTGGGCGACCTTTGTTGTAAGACGCAAACATTGGCGAAGTACGTGGTTATGGCTGTTGGCTGGTGTTGTCTGGATCAGTGCGATAGCAATCGATTTTGTGCACCATTGACGCAGGCTGTTAGCGTCCTACACGAACACTAACGCTAATCCGTCCCCTTGGCTTTATGCCATGAGAATCGCCTGCCGATGATCCCTTTCACAATCAGGTGATCGGTAGCAGCCGTGGGCCCAATACCAACACCAAAGTTGATCTCCCAGTCTGGCGACACATTCAAATCTGTCACTGCAAAAATCTGCTGCTGCTGATTATGCAGGGTATCAAAACCGCGGATGGGCCCATACGACGCGTAGTACTCAAAGCCCGCATTGATCTTGCGGGTGAAGTCATACCCCACCTTTGCGCCCGGCGCAAAGCCAACTCCGTCCTTCACATCCGGACCACGCCACGTGCGCTCCAGAGCAGGGTTAAACGCCACGTACCACCGCCCAAAGCTCTTATCAATGATGGGCCGTATCTCCCACGTCCACGTATCCGGCGAGTACTCGGGCCTCTGATACCCGATCTCAGTCGACAGGCTCACCCCAACCGGCCAGTGCCAGCTGGGTGGTACACGCACGCGCGGTCGGATGTGATCGCCAACCCACTGCACGCCGTGTCCATCCTGAATGCTGGTGAAGACGTAAAACCCAACCTCTGACCAGTCATTCAAACCCTGCGTGATTTCAATCGTTTCATGCAGCTGGTGGTTTGTTGGATAAACACCGTCGATTACGTTGTGCTGTCCATCAATCGTGTAGTTGGAGTGCAGCTCCACCATGGTGGTCTTGGGCGCAACAGTCTCCGCGCCATACACTTGTATCTCGTAATTGCCCTGCGCACGCGCAACACCGCAGCTCATCAGCGCCGCAACTACACATGCGAACAGCGTCGAAGTTTTATGCATAGCGGAGCACCATCATGAAGCCGCGGTCCATATGGTCCTGCTGGTGGCAATGCAGCAGGCTAAGGCCGGGATTGTTGGCCGTGAAGTCCACTTCAACGACCGTCTTCGATGCAACCAGCACGGTATCTTTCCATGGTCCTCGAAACGCTTTGCCATCTACGCTGGTAATGCGGAACACATGCCGATGAAGATGAAGCGGGTGATCATCCATGCTGCGGTTTTCAAATCGCAGCCGATATTGCTTGCCCTGCTGCAGCACCGGTGTGTTCGGCTGCGGGTAGGAGTATCCATTCAGCAGCCACTGCTCAGCGCCTCCATGCCCGTGAAATTTTGATTCGATCACAATCGGAATCACCTCTGGCGAGGCATCCTCCGCGTCCATATCCGATGCCTGGGCAAAGTCCGCGTAGTTCCAATGCAACTCATCCGGTTGATCCCACTTGGCAGCTCCAGCAGCAGACTCATACTCCAGCACGATGCCCATACCCGCCGCGCGCACATGTTTGCGCGGTTCCGCCAACACCCATCTGCCTTTGTTTTCCATCGTCACAATTGCAGTAATGCGTTCCGCAGGAGCCAGTCGCAGCATCGACGTTTCACGCGGTGTGGCAAGCACATTTCCATCCATGGCCACCACCTGGAAACGATGGTCAGTAAGGCTGATCCAATGGACCTCCGTTGCACTCGCATTCAAAATCTGAAACAGTACGCGTTCGCCCTGCTTTACTCGCAGCGGTTCGCCGAAGCCTTCCACGTGCCCATTGATGGTGGAGTACTTGTAGGTCGGCTGCATCGATCCATCGTCGCCGCCCTCCATCTGACCATCCCAGTCATGCAGCACCAGCGTGATCTCGCGGTCATGGACCGAGCCGCTTTGCTCCACGATCAACATGCCGTGCAGGCCAGAGTACTGACCCAGATGGAAATCCGACCCCGCCATGGTGTGCGTGTGATACCACCGCAGTCCCGGCATATCCGGAGTAAATTGCAGCCGCGTCGTCGCGGTTGGCGCAATCATCGGCGTGCCCTCTTCCATTGCACCATCCAGCGCAGGGGAGAGGCCAAGGCCGTGCCAGTGCACAACCTCTGGGTGCGACGTTCGATTGGTCACATCCACCGTCACGCGCTGACCACGCTTCATGCGCAGCAGCGGCCCGGGCACCTGTTGGTTATAAGCAATCGTCTTCAGGAATTTGTTGCGTGCGACTTCGAACGTGCAGGCGCCAATGTCCAGCTTGTAGTCGGGTTCAGATGAAGGCACAACAGAGCGCTGAGGCCACGCTGGCAGCGTGCCCCCAAGCGCCGCAATTCCCGCCCTCATCAGGAATGCTCGCCGATCGATCATGGTGCGAGGAGCATAGCAGCTAAGGCCACGACCGATCTTGTCCGAGATGATCTCGCAAATCCAATAATCGCCCACTTACAAAGCGTATGAGGACAGCCTTAAGAAGGACACTCTTAACGCCAACCTAGTGCCGGTGCTACCTGCGTCAGGATCGCTTCGATCACGTGTGCGTTGTATTCGACACCCAGCTGGTTTGGCACAGTAAGCAGAAGGGTATCGGCCTCTGCAATTGCTTCGTCTTCATTTAGCTGCTTCACCAGCAGGTCCGGTTCTGCGGCGTAGGTGCGTCCAAATACTGCGCGGATGTTATCCAGCACTCCAACCGAGTCGCGCTCGTTTCGGCTGCGGCCAAAGTAAGCCTGATCCAGATCATTCGTGAGCGCAAAGATGCTGCGGCTCACCGACACGCGCGGCATGCGCGTATGTCCTGCTTCTTTGAATGCGTCGCGATACAAACGAATCTGCTTTGCCTGCTGCACGTGGAACGGCTCGCCTGTCTCGTCCCACTTCAGGGTTGAGCTTTGCAGGTTCATGCCCATCTTCGCGGCCCAGACTGCAGTGGCGTTTGAGGCTGCACCCCACCAGATGCGGTCGCGCAAGCCTTCCGATGTGGGCTCAAGCCGCAACAGTCCCGGAGGATTCGCGAACATGGGGCGGGGATTGGGCTGCGCGAATCCCTTGCCGCGCAGCAACTCAAGAAACGTCTCCGCATGCCGCCGTCCTATGGCCGCATCGTCGTCGCCTTCCGCAGGGCTGTAGCCGAAGTGCCGCCATCCATCGATCACCTGTTCCGGCGATCCACGGCTGATGCCCAGCTGCAGCCTGCCGCCGGAGATGAGATCAGCCGAGCTCGCATCTTCCACCATGTAGTGCGGATTTTCATACCGCATATCGATCACGCCGGTGCCAATCTCAATCGTCTTGGTGCGCGTGCCGATAGCCGCAAGCAGAGGGAAGGGCGACGAGAGCTGCCGCGCAAAATGATGCACGCGAAAGTATGCTCCGTCGGCGCCTAAGCGCTCGGCCTCAACAGCCAGGTCGATTGATTGCAACAGAACGTCTGCGGCTGACCGCGTCTGCGAGTCGCGTGAAGGCGTCCAATGTCCAAACGAGAGAAACCCAATCTTCTTCATAAAGCCATTTGATGATTAGTTTGACGTCGAAGTTTCATGCTTTTTCGCTGAAGGGGGGCAGTAGAGTTACAGTGACTTTCTAAATGAGTTCCGAGTGATTGAAACCGGGAAAGCAATCGAGGAGTAATCAGGTGGAGTTTCGACTGTTATTCGAGGGCAGGTTGCCTTCGGGCGGTAATGCCGTAGAGAAGCACACAATCCGCAAGAGCTTTCATCCCCAACTTCGCCGCCTCTGGCACGTAAATAACAACCTGCGCCAACTAGCAACTAACTCTTGGACACCATTGCCGCAGCTCAATGGAGTAGATTTGCCATCACTGCCTACCGCAGACGAGAGGCTGGAGTTGGGGCTTGCGGCGATTGGCAAGAAGTGGAACCGTGCAGGCTACAATTTGGTCCCTTTAGTGACACCCGATATGGCTCTCCGGTGCAGTGTGGATATAGTTTTTCTACGCCCCGAGGACGACAGGGGAATATTAAAAAATGGCGATATAGATAACAAATTGAAGACCCTGTTCGACGCCCTGCGAATGCCAGAGAGCGCAGCCGAGACAGGCAATGCAGTACCAGATGCTGACGATGATCCACTATTCGTTCTATTGCAGGACGATGGGCTGATATCCGAAGTGAAGGTGGCAACTGATCAACTGCTAATGCTGCCCAATGAGCGTCGAATCCGTTCTGATGATGCTCATGTCATCATTCATGTGCGACTAAACCACAGGAACGCGAGGACATTCGATAATTACTTCGGATAAAGCGGAACTCGCAATCCGTAGAGTCACGTCACTCTATCCGTTGAAGGCGACGCCATCAGGCTACCTCTCATCTCACAGGTGTGAGGTACAACCATGGCAATTCCAGTTGAAGAACAGCGCCTGAAGCACGGTAAAGAGCTGAGCGAAGCCGTCCAGGCCGACCACACAGACGCCGTCCCCGGCAGCGACTCGGCTCATGCACACTCGCACGCTGCCCATCTGCACGATACAGGCAACACCCGCCTGGCCGCGGAAGGAATTGGCAAGCAGGGCCGCGAACCCGGATCCATCAACCAGCCACCGCAGGACCCAAAACTCACCGGGAAAAATCACAACCGCTAAGGTCATGAATCACCAACAAAGAAGGCGGCCAAATAGGCCGCCTTCTTTTTACTTTGAGGGTTCCAGTCCGGGCGGTTTTCGGTGTGCGATGCGGCCATCCGGTGTCAGCTCATCCTGACGATTCTTCAGGTCATTTTTCTGCATGTCAGCCTCGCTCTTTTTCTGGTGCAGGTCCAGGCCAAACTTGGGTGCGCTCTCTGTGCCTGAGATTTTGATGGGAATCTCCGCGCCCGCGCCGTTCTTGTGGAAGAAGGGATCAACCGCCTTCAGCAGGAAGCTCTTCCACGGCGAGGCGATCATCTGCGAGAGCTTTGCCTCGGTACGCACCGTGCCCAGGAACTCAAAGGACTTTCCATCCATGGTGTAGCTGCCGTTCAACGCAACTTCCGCGCCGGGCAACTTATATTCCAGCTTCGGAAAATCGAGCTTGCCGTTGGCAGCGATCAACGTGCCCGTCATCTGCGACTTCACGTCCACCGCACCGGGCTTGGCCGCCTTGGGGTCGCCCTGCGCGCGCAGGCTCAGCATGTCTACCTTGTCCTGCGTTTCAGGATTGGTGAAATGAATCTGCCGCAGCGTGAACGATCCCTTCATCTGCAGCTTCTTTGTCACGCTCTCTTTACCCGGAGGGATGCGCAGGTGCATCTTCATGCCGATGGTGCTGTCCATCACGGGCGGCTTGGTCTTTACGGCCAGCAGTAGAAAATCACGCAGATGGCCCGCGGGAATATCAACGTCAAGGTCTGTGATGTGGCCCTGGCCCTTGATGTTGACGACCGCGCCGGAGCAGGTGAATTCGCTGTTGCCCAGCTTTGCATGCACCGGCTGCAGATACGTATCGCCCGTGGTGCCGTCAATGATGGCGTGGAAGGTCGTCTCCAGCGGCATGGGGCGGTTCGCAGTGTCCAGCGAGAAGTCCGGCGTGGTGGTGGTGCCGTCCGCCACAATACGGTTCAGCTGACCACCAAATTTGCCCACCGACGACAGCGTGCCGCCAATGCCCTTGATGGTGTTGAGGTCTGCATGGTCGAAGGTGTAATCGCCGGTCACGCTGGAGCTACCGGGGTCTTCCGTAACCCACGGGCCAAAGGTGCCGTGGGCGTGAATGTCGCCGCGGGGGATGGCGTTGACCAACGTTGCTTCATACTGCCAGGGCTGGTCCGGCCCCACGTTGCGCATGCGAATGCGCTGCAGGTCAAAGTGCTTGGGCTCTCTGTTCGGCTTGTCCGTGCCAATGATTAGCTGCGAGTTCTCGACGAGAATCTCTTCCACCAGGATTTTGATCTTGTCTTTATGGTGCTGTGTGGGCGGAGCTGCGGCACGCTGGGCGCGCGGTGGGATGCGAATCTGCAGATCGCTGACGCGAACGGTGCCAACGTGCATCGGTTTCAGAAACAGTCCACGAACGCCTGTGTGGAACTGGAAGCTGCCCATGGTGATGATGGGATCGGTTGCGCCTGCAGCCACCACATCGTCTGGTGCGTAGATGCGAAGGCCCGTGCCGGAGACCTCAAGGCCCTTCAAGAGCGAGACGTCGAGCGAGTCCAGCTCAACACGGCTGTTGAAGTGGGCGCTGAGTGTTTCCACGACGCGGCCCTTGATGATGGGGCCTGCGTGCCGCAGAACAATCTCGCCGATGATGCCAAGAGTTACCAGAGCGCTGAGCGTAACAATACCCACCCACTTCCACAAGCGGCGGCTCTTCAGTGGAGATGTTTTTTGCTTGGTCTCTACTTCTGTCTGCAACGGCGGGTTCCCTCTGGGGTTGCCTGATTTAGCGCCGCAGATCAAGTGCAGCTGTTCGCGGCGTGGCAACTATTCACCGCTTGTTTTATTCAGATGCACATCCATGCCCCTGGGTTCCCCATAAATGGTCTGGAAGTGACTGGGAAGCATTCACAAAGCCGCGGTGCACATCCGCGCGTGGCGCAGTATTATGGCCCCATGCACCTCCGTATTGGATCGCGCGGATCGCGACTGGCTCTTTGGCAGAGCAACCACATTGCAGCGCACCTGCGCGACCTGGGTCACACCGCGGAGATCACCATCATCCGCACCATGGGCGACCACTTGCAGGGCACAAATGCACCCGTGCCAGCGGACGTCGACGGCAAAGGCATCTTCACCAAAGAGATTGAAGAGGCGCTGCTGGCCGGCAGCATTGACCTTGCAGTGCATTCACTGAAGGACCTGCCCACACAGCTGGACGCGCGCTTTACGCTGGCTGCCATTCCGGAGCGGGCTGACGCGCGTGACGTGCTGTTGTGCCCGGAATGGCTGCAGATGCATACGCTGCCTGCAAACGCGCGCATCGGTACCACGTCACCGCGCCGCATTGCACAGCTGCGATCGCACAATCCGCACTTCCGCTTTGTGGCCATCCGCGGCAACATTGACACGCGTCTGCGCAAGCTGGCTGCGGGCGAATGCGATGCGCTGATTCTTGCTGCTGCCGGGCTCGATCGCCTGGGCGCGCGGCTGCTGCGTCCGGTTGATCTGCATCCGGAACACCCGGAAAACAATCGCCCCGCGCACATTGAGTGCGTGACGCATCCCGATCATGACCACCTGGCGGATCATGAGCATGCGGATGAGATTCCCGGGCAGTCCGACTGGATTCGCGAGCGCTTTGATCCGGAGACGCTGTGCCCCGCGCCGGGGCAGGGTGCGCTTGCCATTGAGACTCGCGCAGACGATGCAGCAACCATTGCCGCAGTAGCCGCGCTGGATCACGCGGCCACTCGCTACGCAGTGGAGGCGGAGCGTGCGCTGCTGCACGAGCTGGGAGGTGGCTGTTCGTTGCCTGTTGGCGCGCTGTGCGTGCACACATCGGATGGAGCGAAGCTGCACGCTGTGGTGACCTCACCCGACGGCGACACCATGGCCACTGCAACGCTGTTTGCGCATGCAAATGAAAGCGCCGCGGCGTTGGGTGCGCGTGGCGCTGCGGTACTGGTGGAGCAGGGTGCGCGTGAGCTGCTGGCGGAAGACTTCGCCCAGGCGGCTGTGGAGTAATCGCATTGGCACAGGCGAACGCACACGCCACAGCCCCGCGCCCGCCGCGTGTGTTGGTGACGCGCGCGCCTCACCAGGCGTCGCCACTGGTGGATGCTCTGCATGCGCACGGTCTGCGCGTCGTCTCAGTCCCAACCATTTCGCTTGTACCGCCGGACGACAACTACATTGTGCTGGATCGCGAGATCACCGTGCTGGACGAATATGACTGGCTACTGTTCACGTCGGCCAATGCAGTCGCCGTCTTCGTGGAGCGGCTTGAGGATCAGGCTGTGCCGCTGTCGTGCGGCATCGCGAGCATTGGCGCTGCTACTAGCAAGGCTCTGCGCGATGCAGGATTTCCCGTTAGGCTGCAGGCGCAGACAGCGGTTGCGGAGTCGCTGGCGAAGTCGTTGCTGCCGCACGCGCGCGGTGCCCGCATGTTGTTTATCCGCGCAGAGCAGGGACGGGATGTGCTGATGGAAACGCTGACGGAAGCCGGTGCGGAGGTGACGCTTGCACCTGCTTACCGTACGGTCATTCCAACGGAGTCAACCGATCGCCTGCGCCGTGAGCTGCCCACGGTAGACGCCATCACGCTGACCAGCTCGTCCGCCGTGCACAATCTGTTTGCACTGCTGGATGCCGCAGGCCTAACGCTGGAGCCGCATGTGGTGCTGGCGTCCATCGGCCCGGTTACAACGGCTTCATTAAAGGAACTTGGGCGTGTCCCGACGATAGAGGCGAAGGACGCCAGCGTGCTCTCGCTTGCAAGCGCGGTTGCTAACGCGCTGCGAGATCGTCGCTAAGACTTAATGCGAAGACCACGTCTTGTCGCCGGAGTTGCAGAGCGTCTCCAGTGAGCAATCTACGCACTTGGGCTTGCGTGCCTCGCAGACCTGGCGGCCGTGATAGATCAGCCGATGCGAGAAGTTGATCCACTCCGTCTGCGGGATGATCTGCATCAGGTCGCGCTCTACCTTTACGGCATCGTCATGCGTTGTCAGCTCCAGCCTTCGTGAGAGCCGCAGCACATGCGTATCCACCACAACGCCGCTGGGGATGCCGTACCAGGAGCCAAGTACCACGTTGCTCGTCTTGCGTGCAGCGCCGGGAATGCGCAACATCTGCTCCATCGTCTGCGGAACTTCGCCGCCGAACTCTTCCGTCACCACCTTCGCCGCGCCAACCAGAGACTTCGCCTTCATGCGAAAGAACGACAGCGACGACAGAATGGGCTGCAGCTCCTCCGGCGTGGCGTGGGCCATTGCCGCGGGTGTGGGGTAGGTGTGGAAGAGCGCGGGGGTGACCATGTTCACGCGAACATCCGTGCATTGCGCTGAGAGGATGGTGGCGACCGTAAGCTCCCACGCGTTGGTGTGGTTCAGTGCGCACACCGCGTTGGGATACGTCTTTGCCAGCGCATCGATGATGGCAGTAACACGCTGCGGAGCCAGCGGGTCCTTCGTCTTGCCCGGCGCTTTCTTCGGCGCAACGGGCTCAGACGAGGCAATCTTCCGCGCACGAACGCCCTTTGCCGCAGCAGGCGTAATCGCTTGCTGCGGGGGGAGCTTCTTCGCGGCCTTGATTGCTTTGCTCATGCTTAGCCCAGGCGATCCAGCATCTCAGCTGGTGTGACGCGGACGCAGCTGAAGATGGGGTAATCCTTCAGCGTGTACATGCTGGCCTCTGTCTCTCGCAGCTGCTGCACCAGATCCACAAAGTCGTCGGGGAAGTTGGTCTCAAACGCCACCACAAACTCCTGATCATCAATGCCGAAGGAGTAGGTGGTGTTCAGCTTCACGCGCGGATAAGCAAGGCCCACACGGATGTGCTCATCCATCAGGCGCCGGCGATCTTCCATGCTCAGCAGGTACCAGGGCCGCGTCTTCCAGAAGGGATAGACAAAGATGTACTTGTGGCCGCCCGGACGGATGGCCCCACGGCCTTCGCTCTCGCTCTCATCCTCGCGATCAATCTGGTACTGCGAACGCTTGGTCATGGAGAGGAAGTTGTGCGGCGTCTCAAGGTAGCCGCCAAGCGGAGTTGCCAGCAGTTCGCTGCGCATCAGATTCATCTCTTCAACGGAGTAGCAGATGCTCCACACAAGGATGTCCACATCGCCGCGAGTGCCTATGGTGGAGTAGGTCAGCGTGAGGAATTCGCCGGGCTTGTTCCAGCGCTCAATCACCTCAACGAACGCAGCCTTCATTGCGGCGCGTTCGGCGGCAGGCAGGCGCTTCCACTCCGGCAGAATCTTGTAGAACGAAAAGGCGACGATCTGCCGCTTCACGGGCGGTCCACCATGCGCTGATGGCGTGGCCCCATAGCTGCTGGCGGGGCGGCCACCGGCGGCGGGCGCGGGCGTGACGGTGTGGGCGGAGGTAGCGGGAACGGACGGCGTTGCGGTGTCTGCCATACGTCTAGGATAGCAAGCGGCGGCGGGATAACAAGCGGCGGGTATACTCAGGCGACGCGCCCCGCGAAAACCATGACAGAAAAAATCATCAACTTCCTGCTGCCCTACATTACGCACCTGATCTCCGCGATCGGCTACCCCGGCGTCGCGCTCCTGATGGCCATAGAATCCGCCTGCATCCCGCTGCCCAGCGAGATCATCATGCCGTTTGCGGGTTACGTGGTCTACCAGGGCAAGATGAACCTGATTCTGGCGGCAACGGCTGGCGCCATCGGGTGCAACCTGGGTTCGCTTGTGGCGTATTGGATTGGCGCGCACGGTGGACGTCCGCTGGTGGAGAAGTTTGGCCGCTACGTGCTGATGAGCCACAAAGACCTGGATCGCGTGGACCACTACTTCCAGAAGTATGGCGATATCACCGTGCTGCTGGGCCGCCTGCTGCCGGTTGTGCGGACATTCATTGCGCTGCCTGCAGGCATTGCGCGCATGCCGCAGCTGCGCTTCCACATCTATACCTTTATTGGATCTTGGCCGTGGTGCTTTGCGCTCGCCTACGCGGGCATGAAGGCAGGCACCAGCTGGAACGATCCCAACAGCATGCTGAAGAAGGTGCTGCACAAGGCAGACGCTGCTATCATCGTCGTCGTGCTGGCGGGCATCGTGTGGTTTGTGTGGACGCATCTGAAGAATCGCGGCGACGCAACCGCTGAGGCATAACCATGCCGAGCATGAAGGCGCACACCGAATACCTCACCTTCAATACGCGCAAACAGTATGAGATGGTGCACATCACCAACGAGGTGGAGCGCATTGTCCGCAACAGCGGCATTGACGATGGCCTGTGCTTCGTCTCGCCCATGCACATCACTGCGGCCATCTACGTCAACGACAACGAGAGTGGCCTCATCGAAGACATCAGTACATGGCTAGAGAAACTCGCGCCTGCACTGCCGGGCTACAAGCATCACCAGACCGGCGAGGACAACGGCGATGCGCACCTGAAGGCGCTGCTGCTCCACCATGAGAGCACGCTGCCTGTCACCAGAGGCCACCTCGATCTCGGCACCTGGCAACGCATCTTCTATGCGGAGTTCGATGGTCAGCGCAAGAAGCGCGTCATCGTGAAAGTACTCGGCCTGTCAAAAGAATAATGTCGACGCGCCGGTTCTGGCTGCGGCCTTCGGGCGTGTCGTTGCTGGCGACGGGATGGTACTCGGCATAGCCCGCTGCCGATAACATGCTCGGATCGATCTTCCCATGCTCGATCATGAAGCGCGCGATGACCGAGGCCCGCGCCGTCGACAGCTCCCAGTTGGTCGCATACTGCTCCGTCTTGATAGGCACATTATCGGTGTGGCCTTCCACGCGTACCGGCAGATCGGGCAGCGCATCCAGCAGCACCTGCAGCGTCGGAATCGACTGCTTGTTCATCTCCGCCGAGCCCGACGCGAAGAACCCCGCATCATGCAGCGAGATCACCAGCCCATCGTTGCCGATATGCGTGCTCACCGCGTCTTTGCCGAGATGCCCCAGCGCCACCTGCCCAGCGAGCACGCGGTCGATGTGCTCCTTCATCTGCTTCGCCAGCGCCTCCGCGCTCATGGTCAGCTTCGGCGGATCGGGCGCTCCCTTGGCGGTGATCGTCGGCGTCTTCGAATGCGCATCGAAGATGCCCATATCGGTGAACGCGGTCTTCATTGCCACCGCCGCCTCGGCCTGCTTCTTTTTATCCGCCTGACTGGTCGCGAACATCACCACGAAGAACGCGAAGAGCAGCGTGATGAAGTCCGCGTAGGAGATCAGCCAGCGTTCGTGATTGACGTGCTCTGCCTTCTTCGGCCGCATTAGGCCACCTGTTCGATCTCGGGCATCGCCTCGGCCTCGCTGACGAACGTGCGCAGCTTCATCTCGAGCATCCTCGGGTTCATCCCTTCGAGCACCGAGATGACGCCTTCGAGGATCATCTCCCGCACCACATGCTCCTCGCGATGCCGTATCTTCAGCTTGCCTGCGATGGGCAGGCAGACGAGGTTCGCGAGGCCCACACCGTAGATCGTCGCCACGAACGCCACCGCGATCCCGCGCCCTACCTCGCTGATGTTATCGAGATGTTGCATCACCTGAATCAGCCCCAGCACTGCACCGATGATCCCCACCGTTGGCGCGTATCCGCCTGCGGCTTCAAAGACTGCCGTCACCTTCTCGCCAATCTCGAGGCCGCTCTCCATCTCAAGCTGCATGATCTGTCGCACCTCGGCGGGCTCGATGCCATCGACCGCAAGCATCAGCGCGCGCCGCATGAAGGGATCTTCAATCGTATCGAGATCGCCGTCGAGCGAAAGGATGCCGCCCTTGCGCGCCTTGGCCGAGCAGGCCAGCATCTGCGCCAGCACCAGCTCGCCTGCACGGCGGCTCTTATGAAAGACCGTGGCAATATCCTTCAATGCGGCGATGCAGATGGACATCGGGAAGTGCAGCATCACCGCGCCAATTGTCCCGCCCAGCACGATCAACGCGGCGGTCGGCTGCGCAATCTGGCTCAGCTTGCCGCCCTCCATCAACATCCCGGCAGAGATGCCACACAGCGCGAGCAAGATGCCACAGACACTGGCGATATCCACCGCTTCACCTCCTCAGATCGTCACTCGGCGCACGCCGCATCTCATGTCCACCCGCATCCTTGCTGAAGCCGTTCTTCTGCGCCAGCGCCTCGCGCACGCTCGATACGCTAAGGCCGGTCGCGGCATCGGGCCACGCTGCGCGCAACACCTGCGCGCGGTAGCGGAGGATCGCCTCCGAGACCTGCTCCGGAGTCTGCTCGACCACCAGCTTTTCCCCTGTCACTAACGTAAGTACCGTATCGGGCGAGGCCTCC
>JAMFTB010000127.1 GCA_026225595.1 Terriglobus sp.
CGTGCCAGCGCGCGGGTTCGTTATCCAGCAGCCAGAACTGCACACCACCAGCGGATGCCGGTTTCCACTGCTGAACGATGTGGCGCAGCCGCGCTGCTTCATTGTCCGCAGTGTCCGGCATGGCTGCGTCATTGGGGTTGTTCTTCACATTCGTGCCGTTCAGCAGAATGCCGTTGCCCGCTTCCGCAAAGCCTTGCGCGTCCGTCTTCTGCTGCAGCCCGTACTTGGTAATGGAGTAGGCGGCCAGCTTGCTGCGATCAGGCCCCAGACGTGCGATCCAGCCCAGCATGGGCACCGTCATCATGGCGCGCGCACCGCCTCGATTCGTCAGCGCGACAAAGTTATCGCCAAACTGATCCATGATGTCCTTGGAAGTGGGCGTGCTCTCAAAGAACCAGTCCCGACCTGAGGAGCGCGCCTCCATCTGCCAGCTGTAGGTGGATGCGCTATCGCCGCCGGAACGGTTTACGGGCGTATTCAGAGCCTGCAGCTGCTGAGTTGTGCCGAAGCCAACGCCATAAATCAGCGGGCTGATGGGGTGGCGCTCTGCCGCAGCATCAATGGCGATATGGAGAACGCCCGGTGCCTTGGGGGCGGGCGGCACTGCATTCTGAGCAAATGCTGGCCCTGCAAACATCAGCGCCATAAACAGCTGCGCACGTCGATACCATCGCGCAGGCGTGCTCATTTAAACGGAAGCTCCTGAGGAGAGCTTCTGCGCAGAGGTAACCCTTGAAACAAACGGCAACTGCGGCGCAAAGTTAAACCGCGGATCGCCCACGCCAATGCGCTGCTTCTCATACACAAGCACGGCAAGAATCATGGCAAACTCGCCCGGCGACAGCGTCAGCGGATACAGCGGAGAAATCAGGATCGCGTAGATCAGGTAATCCTGCAGAGCGCCCAGGAATGCTCCTTCGGCGTTCTGCTTCACCATGCGCGACTCCCATACGCCGCGCGCCGGGATGAAGAAGAGCAACACCGCGCCGATGATGCCAAACTCAAACACCACGCCCAGCCATGTAATGTCTGCCAGGAAGAAGAAGTGGTTGAAGTAGTCGATCATGCCGCCGGGATCAAGCGGGCTGAGGGACCCCACGCCAATGGCCCACCGCACCGGGCTGTTGCCCAGAAACTCAATGGTTTTTTGAATGGTGATGCGGCGCACATCAAAGCCGGTGGAAGCGTCCGTACTGAATACGGATGCGACATAAGGAACAGAGAGCAGACCTGCAAACGCAAACGGCAGCAGCGCCACCATGGCCACACGCACCGCAGGCTTGGACATGCGCACAGCGTTGATGCCGATGAGGCAAGCCAGCCCCAGCACCTCAGACCGCGCGCGCACCAGCCACAGCACCAGCCCAAAGCCGCTGAACGTGCCCAGCAGCCAGTACCATTTGCCGTTGGCAAAGAAGCGGCGGTAGCAGTAAAAGATGCCGATGATGCCGAAGTACAGCGGCATACGGATGCGGTTGCCGCGGCTGTCAAAGCTGAAGATGGGCGAGTCGCCCACGTCGTAGTGGCTCTCATACGCGGACTGCGGCGTAATAGCCCACAGCAGCAGCAGGATGGCGAAGTTGGTAAACGACAGCCACAGAAAGCTCTTGCTGATCTCGGTGGCAGACGGCTTCATCAACCGCATCAATCCCGTAAACGAGAAGAAGTAAATGATGGGCAGCAGCTTGACCTGCGAGGTAAGGCCAAGGAAAAAATTCTGCTGGAACGAATAGATGGCCGTGAAGCTGGGCACCAGGAACATGTACAGCAGCGTGAGCAGCAGCTGTCGTGTGCCCACAGGCCGGTCGCCCTTCAGCACGAAGAAGCACAACGGCAGCGACAGGATGGGAAACGCTTTAGACAGCGCCCACATGGGAGGCACGGCCTTCATGTAGTGGAAGACTTCGCCAAACAGCGGCAGCAGCAGAAACAGGATGATGAAGTTACGCCAGCGGATTGGCTCCGACGCTGGCGAGACCATGGATTCCGGCTGCGTGCGAGGTTGGAAGGTACCCAGCCACGGCGCGCGGCCGGTCGCGATCATTTGGCCACCACAGCCGCCGGGTAGTTTCCAAAGGTGTAATTTATGCCCTTGCTGAACGGCACCGTCTTATTGAGGTACTCGTCGATCCAGAGATCCACTTCAGCAATTTTGGATTTGGGAACGAAGATCACGTCACGCGGCTCCAGCATGGCCACCTTTGCGGAGGCGCTGCCACGAGTGTATCCGTGAAGATCAAAGTAGGTAATCTTCGGCTGCAGATCGGCCGTGTGGCGGATGATTGCGACGTGACCAGTCTTCGCGGTATCCAGCAGGCCACCGGCCACCATCACCGCTTGTAGAGCGTCCATGCCGGCAGAGAGTTGCACCATGCCCGGCGTCTTCACCTCGCCACCCACGTATACCGCGGTGCCGTAACGCTGCACGGTCACGGAGGGATACGCATTCTCAACAATGCCGCCGTCGCGCAGGGCGTTGGTGATCAGCGACGTAGCCTGTGTCAGCGTGTCGCCCGCCAGCGGCAGACTACCCAGCAGCGGCAGACTGAAGCGGCCATCGGGGCCAACCTGGCCATCGTGGTTCAGCTCTGCGTTGTAAGGGAAAGTAACGGAAAGTTCATCGCCCGGGCCAATGCGATACTCCTGCATGGGAGCGGCGTAACCACTGGCGACACCGGCGGTGGACTGCACAGGCCCCTGCGTCTGGTTCTGCACCACTCCCGTCATCTGCCCGTGGGCCGCACCAAACGGCACGGCGAATGCAACAATGAGTGCTGCAGCAACAGCGCGTGTAACCGGCTGAAATGTACGTGTCTTTTTACGGAAAATATGTGGATAAACAGGTACCAACATCGCCTCCGCAGGGCCAATTTCGCCTATGTACGTTTGCTATTATTGCCTAAAGTTTGAGGCATTCTGCCATGGAGAGACGCGCGGACTGTACCGGTCTAGATACCCCCGGGCATCGAGCATGACTGCGTGACCACCATCATCAATCCGCCGACTGCCTCACGAGGGCCGGATCGCCAGCCGGCGCCGTCTTCCGCATCTCTGCGCGACCTGCTCAATAATCTGTTTTTCTACCGCCGCGCGGCCACTCTGATCGCGCTTGCCGTGGTGTTGATTGGCACTCTTATTGCCCTGCTGACGCCGCCCAGCTTCACTGCACGCGCGCGCCTGCTTACCCTCAGCAGCTCTGTATATGACATGCAGCAGGTGATCGCTGCACGCAGCGGCAACAACGCCACCATTGCCGTGGACGTGGAGATGCAGCTGATCTCCAGCCCGGAGCTGCACCGCGCAATCGTACGAAAGCAGTTGCCTCCCCACGCCTCTGCCGAGGCGGTGGACATAGCACTTACAGACTTTGAAGATCACCTGCACATCTCAAAGCTTGAAACCGGCAGCGTGATTGAGCTGACCTATCGTGATCGCAATCCACAGCACGCGGCCGCACAGCTGCAGGCTCTGCTGACGGCTTATTTTGGAGAGCGCGCTGAAGTACTCACCTCGGGTCGCGTGGACTTCCTGCAATCGCAGCGCGACAAGGTGAAGCAGCAGCTGGACGAAGCCAACGCGCAGATTGAGGCGTACCAGAAACAGAACGGCGTGGTGGATGTGCAGCAGCAGATCAACAGCGCCGTTGCACTGGATGGCACACTGCGCCAGCAGGAGGCAGAAGCCGAGGCCACGCTTGCAGACAGCAAACGCAGTGTGGACGTGCTGAAGGCCAATGCGGACAACGTGCCACGCGAGGTGGAGCTTTACTCCGACAATGCGGAGGCGGCGCGCACGGTGGGCGCCATGGAGTCGCAGCTCTTCCAGCTGGAGGCCAAGCGGGCTGACCTGGCATCCCGTTACATGGCTACATCGCCCTTTGTGAAACAGACGGACGACCAGATTGCACAGCTGCAGACCTCCATTGCACAGCAGAAGACAGACGTTACCGTAGCCAAGCGCACCGGCTACAACAACTACAAGGACACCGTGACGGACAGGCTGTCGCAGGCGCAGGCACTGCTGGCCGGCGCCACCGCGCGGCACCAGGTACTGGGCAACCAGGTGGATGAATCCAAGACCCGGCTGAAGAATTTGATCTCCATCTCAGACACGCTGAGCCGTCTGACACAGGAGCGCGATCTGCTGGCAGGCACGTTCAAGGACTACAGCGACCAGCTGGAGCAGGCACGCATCCAGCAGAACCAGAACACCTCCGTGGGCACAACGAACGTCCGCGTGATTGAAGCGCCGGTGGCGCCGCGCAAACGGGTCAACCCGCCCATCATGATCATCGCTGCCAGCCTTGCAGCAGCCCTTGCCATTGCGGTCGTGGCGCTGGTGGTGCTCACCAGCATGCGCGACACCTTCCTGTCTCCTGAGGAGGCTGAGCGTTCGCTGCACCTGCCCGTGCTGTGCGACCTGGCTCGCCGCGATACGGTCAACGCCCCGGCGCGCCGCGACTATGGGCGACTGATCGCCGCACTTGACTCCATCCCCACAGGTGGCCTGGGCAAGACGGTGTTGCTCCTGTCCACCAACACGGAGGGCAAGCTAAACCTGGTGGCGCAGGGGCTGATGGCGGCGCTTGAACCGCGCGCGCCCGGCCGCATTGCCCTCATCCGCATGGAAGAAGATGGCGAGGTGCCCGCAGAGGGCGTGCCATTGTCGCTGCGGTCTCGCGCGGCTCAGCACGTGATGACGATTGGCATGAACATGACGCGGACGCGACTGACCAATCTATTCCACGACTTCCGTTCCAGCTATGACTACGTTGTGATCACCGCGCCGCCAGCATCTACGTGGTTTGAGAGCCTTGAACTCACCACAGTCGCCGATCTTTCGTTGCTTGTGGTGCAGGCAGAGGAGACGCGTCTGCTCGTTGCGTCCAACGTGATTGCGCAGGCAGGGTACATTGGCGGAGAAATCTCTGGCCTTGCCCTGACAGGTCGGCGATACTACATCCCTGCCTGGATTTACAGACTTCTGCTGAACAGAAACGCTACCTAATGAAGCTCAGCGCCATATTGCCGCTCAAGACCAGCGGCCGTCACTACGCGGACAACATTGCACGCTGCGACATTCTTTTCTCATCGCTGCGTGCCTTTACTACGCCTGATATCTTCGACCGTTTTTTGATTGTGGTGCCGCACGACGAGGTGGAGGCCGCGCGCCGGTACGCCAAGGCGTGGAGCGACTTTCCCGTTGAGATCATTGACGAGGCAGAACACTTTGGCGTCTTCAAGGAGTTTTCCGCACGCCACCAGATCCGCAACTGGCACCGGCAGCAGATCATCAAGCTCTATGCATCGGAGCTGGTGGATACCGAATACATCCTGGTCTTTGATCCGGACTGTTTTGCCACGCGTCCCTTCACGCTGGAGACGCTGCTGCCCGGCGGCCGCGCGCTCACCTTCATGCAGCCGCGTCCGCTGGAGCAGCGCTACTGGGAGAGTTCCGGTGAGGTGCTGCGGCAACAGCAGGACCTGAACAGCGACGGCATCTGGATGACCCCTGCAGTCCTGTCGAAGACTCTGCTCAAGAGCGTGCAGGCGCGGCTGGAAGAGCTGTACAGTGAGAGCTGGATGCGTGTGCTACTGGCGCGCTACACCATCGACTGGACGGAATACACGCTGTACTGGCTGAATGCGGAACGGCTGGGCCTGATCGATACGTTCCATAAAATTCCAAAGCCAGGCGAGACCGCGCTGCACACCGATGAGAGCATCTGGTTTGTGGGCAGCGAGGGTAAGAACCTGGATCGCTGGGATGCTGCGAAGCACTTTGCACCGGAAGCCAAGGGCATCTTCGCCGTTATCCAGAGCAACACCGGTTACAGCATTGACGAAGTGGTAAAGAAGCTGAGCCCGTTCATGCCCATCACCATCCAGAAGTACGACCGCAGTCAGAGCGTCCGGCTGAAGATTGCGGAGTTGTACTCTGCCGGTGTGCGCCGCTCCATGAAGGAAATCCGCAAGCGCGCCAAGAGCTAGTTTTCTCAGAAGACATGGGCATTCGCCCAAAAAACACAAAAGAGGCACAGCTTGCGCTGTGCCTCTTCGCTTTTACCCTGGGGGCTTTGTACGGGCTTTACGCCATCTTGTGGCGTGCCCGGGTATCTTCCAGCATGGCTGCAATAAAGCCAACGGAGCTGGTCGCATAGCGCGAGAAGAGACGGCGCGGCTCCAGAACAATGCGCCACAGCCACTCAATGCTCAGTTTCTCAACGATGCGCGGCGGGATGGGAGCAAGGCCCAGAACGATCTTGGCAGACTGGCCCACACACAGCACCCAGCACGGCGGCAGCTGATCGCGGAAGCGGTGCGCAAAGATCTCACTCTGCGGAGCGCCAACGCACATCATCAGAACCGTGGTGCCTGCTGCGGTAATCTTCTGCGCCAGCTTGGAGCAGTAGCCCGGGTTGCGGATGAATGCCTCAGGCGCCGCATCAATGATGACCTGGTCGTGGATGCCAAGCCGCTGCGCCCACTGCTCCAGCGCCATCGCGGTCTCTTCGGTATCCACCACAAAGAACAGGCGGTGATGCGCGGCGATGGTGCGCTCGCACATAATGTCATACACAATGTCACGCCCCGTGGTGCGGGTATGAATGTCGCATCCGCGGTGCTGCGCATAACGGAAGACCGGGAAGCCATCGCAGGTAACCAGATCAGCCTGCTGCATGGCCGTACGGAACTCGTCGTTGTACCGCATGATGGCAATGTGTTGGATGTTGGCAGTCGCTACAATGCCCGCGCCATCTGCAGCGGAGCGGTGAGTGTTCAGCACCATGTCCGCGACACCGTCGTGGTCCAACGTGCACATATGCAGGCCAAAGACGGGGGAACCGGCATTCAGGGCCATACGATCCTGTGACAGGGTTCCAACTAAAATTTCACCACGCTCAGCAGACAAAGGAACTACAGCAATACCAGTATTCATGACTGTTTCTCCACGTACGGAGATGCTCAGAGTGGCCCGAATCGGGAGTCCTGAGTCATCTGTTACCACGGGAAGCTTTTTTAGTTCTTCCCTCAGTATCACGTCTTTTTGCAACCTCGACACAAACGGTAATCTTCGGATGTACGTCTATGTCTTTCCTGTGACAGATAGGATTCTCCGTGGGCAGGCCGTTCACGTCACTGCAACGATGGCTCTACCCTGTACCACTTTGGTGTTATTAGTCCCAAAAGCGCCTCAGCACTGTTTTTTGCTCTCTCTTTATGCACAGGGCTAAGAAAGCTGTCCCGCGACGCGATGGGACTTCCAAAAGAGAGCTGGGTAAGGCTGCCGGCGCGACGGCTGCGCGGCCTGGCAACAGTAGAAGTACGTGGGCAACAGTAGATTGGATGAGAGCCATGGCCGAAGGAATCAACGATATGTCCGGGAAGGATGCCTCTCCGGAGCCTGTAAATTCAACCAACGCCGCGGATCTGTACGACATTCGGACACGCGGCGCAGGTCCTGCGGGGCAGCTGCCCATTACGGCAGAGATGCTGCTGCATCGGCCTTCCGGCGACCTGTTTGGCATGAGCCAAAACGCAGGCATGGGCTGGACGCCCGCGGCGCTCACCGGCCGCGAGTTCCTCATCCTGTCGACACACGGCGGCATTCGCGCTGCAGATGGAACACCCGTTGCGCTGGGATACCACACCGGCCACTGGGAGGTGGGCCTGCTAATGGAAGCGGCCGCGACCGAGATGAAGGCTGCGGGAGCGATTCCCTTTGCAGCCTTCTGCACGGACCCATGCGATGGACGGTCGCAGGGAACGACAGCCATGTTTGACAGCCTGCCCTACCGCAACGATGCAGCAACGGTCTTCCGCCGGCTGATCCGGTCGCTGCCCACGCGCCGCGGTGTGATGGGTGTTGCCACCTGTGACAAGGGCCTGCCCGCAATGATGATGGCGCTTGCAGCCAGCGGCGAGGGTCCGGCGATCCTGGTGCCGGGCGGCGTGACGCTGATGCCGGAAGAAGGCGAAGACGCAGGACGTGTGCAGAGCATTGGCGCGCGCTTCTCCCACGGACTCATCACACTGGAGCAGGCCGCAGACGCAGGCTGCCGCACCTGCGGATCGCCCGGTGGCGGCTGCCAGTTTCTGGGCACCGCCGCTACGTCACAAGTCGTGGGCGAGGCACTGGGTATGTCGCTGGCGCACTCCGCGCTCGCTCCTTCAGGCCACGCCATCTGGCTGGACATGGCTCGCCGCTCTGCACAGGCATTGATGGCGATGGAGGCACGCGGCACACGCATGCGCGACATACTTACAGACGCCAGTGTGAACAACGCCATGCTGGTGCACGCTGCCTTTGGCGGATCGACCAACCTCATCCTGCACGTGCCTGCCATTGCGCACGCAGCGGGTCTGCGCAGACCAACAGCCGATGACTGGGCGCACGTGAATCGGCAGGTCCCGCGCATTGTGGACGCGCTGCCCAACGGCCCGCGCAACCATCCCACGGTGCAGGTCTTCCTTGCAGGTGGAGTGCCGGAGGTGATGCTGCATCTGCGGCGGCTTGGCCTGCTTGATCTCACCGTCCAGACCGTTGCAGGCACCACGCTGGGCGAGCAGCTGGATGCGTGGGAAAGCTCTGAACGCAGGCAGAAGCTGCGTGCCGTGTTGCGCGAGCGCGACGGCGTGGACCCGGATGATGTGATCCTGTCGCCCGATGCAGCGCGCAGCCGCGGCCTTACCTCCACCGTCTGCTTCCCTTCCGGCAACCTTGCGCCTGATGGCTCAGTGATCAAGGCCACCTCGATTGATCCGACTGTGCTGGATGCGGACGGAGTCTTTCGCCGCACAGGCCCCGCGCGCATCTTCACCACGGAGCCTGAGGCCGTTGCGGCCATCAAGAGCGGCGGCATTGTTGCGGGTGATGTGCTGGTGCTGATCTGCCGCGGGCCCATGGGCGCAGGCATGGAGGAGACCTACCAGGTCACGTCCGCGCTGCGTTACCTGCCCTTTGGCAGACACGTCACCCTGCTGACGGATGCACGCTTCAGCGGCGTTTCCACCGGCGCATGCATCGGCCACATCTCACCGGAGGCGCTTGCGGGTGGTCCCATTGGCAAGCTGCGCGATGGCGACTTGATTGAAGTCATCATCAACCGGCAGACTCTGCATGGAACAGTGAACTTTGTGGGCGAAGCAGGTGCTGCGATGACTCCTGACGAAGCAACGAAGCTGCTGGCCGCGCGCTCGCCGCGGCCAGACCTGCAGGCTGATCCTGCGCTGCCGCCGGAGACGCGGCTGTGGGCCGCGCTACAGCAGGTAAGCGGAGGACCATGGGGCGGCAGCGTGTATGACGCTGATGCGATTGTGCGAACACTGGCTGCAGGCACAGCCGCTCTAGCAAAGGAGACGACGAATGCCGGATAACGCTTACGGATTGCTGCGCGGACGCCACGCGCTGGTGACGGGCGGTGGCCGCGGTGTGGGCCTGGGCATCGCGCTGGGGCTGGCGCGGCAGGGCTGCAACGTCGCGGTCAACTATCCGCATGAAGCTGCACGCGCAGAGGCAGAGCGCGCCGTGACGGATTTGCAAGCGCTGGGCGTTGAGGCATTCACAGTTCAGGCAGACGTACGCGACGCCAACGCTGTAGCCATGATGATTGCCGAGGTGACCAGCCGCTTCCCGAAACTTGACCTGATGGTGAACAACTCCGGCATCCAGGTAGAAAAGCCGCTACTTGATTTGACCGAGGACGATTGGGACTCCGTCATCGACACCAACCTGAAGGGCTGCTTCCTGTGTACGCAAGCAGCCGCGCGGCACATGCGCGATGCAGGCAGCGGCGGAGCCATCGTGAACATCGGTTCCGGCTGCAGCAAGCTCGCTTTCCCGCGTTTAGCCTCGTACGTGGCCAGCAAGGGCGGCATCGAAATGTTGACCAAAGCAGCTGCCGCAGACCTAGGCCGCTACGGCATCCGCGTGAACTGCGTTGCGCCCGGCGCCATTGTTACGGAGCGGACGCTTCACGACGATCCAAACTTTGACGCCACATGGGGCGGCGTAACGCCGCTGGGCCGTGCCGGTGTGCCGGCTGACGTGGCCGGAGCGGTGGCTTACCTGGCCAGCGATCTTGCCGCGTTCGTTACCGGACAAACCCTGTGGGTGGATGGTGGCGTCTTCAGCAACGCGCCATGGCCCTACCCCATGAAATAGGTTCCGTGAATTAGTCTGCGAAGGTGCATATCTGCGGACGTAACGCCGCGCTGAAATGTTGGAGAGAGCATGAAGAGTCTGGCAGGTAAGGTAGCGCTGGTAACGGCAGCGGCACAGGGCATTGGACGCGCCACCGCGCTGCGCTTCGCACAGGAGGGCGCAACCGTCTATGCAACCGACATCAACGAAGCCGCGCTGGCGAAGCTTGCAGCGGAGCACGACGGCATTACAACGCGGCTGCTGAATGTGCTGGACGCTGCAGCAGTGAACGCAGCCGTGCAGGCCATCGGTCGTATCGACATCCTCTTCAACTGCGCGGGCTACGTGCATCACGGCACTATTCTGGATTGCGCGGAGAAGGACTGGGACTTCTCCTTCGACCTGAATATCAAGTCCATGTACCGCACCTGCAGTGCGGTGCTGCCGGGCATGTTGGCGGCGGGCGGTGGCAGCATCATCAACATGTCGTCGGTCGCGTCCAGCGTGAAGGGCGCGCCCAATCGCTTTGTCTACGGCGTGACCAAAGCCGCAGTGATCGGCCTGACCAAGTCCATTGCTGCGGACTACGTGACCAAGGGCATCCGCTGCAACGCGATTTGCCCCGGCACGGTTGAGACGCCGTCGCTGGGCGAGCGCATTGCCGCCCAGGGCGACTATGCCATTACGCGCGCTGCGTTCATCGCCCGCCAGCCCATGGGCCGGCTGGGCACGCCGGATGAGATCGCCAACGCTGCCGCGTTCCTTGCGTCGGACGAGTCATCGTTCATGACAGGCCAAGCCATGATCATCGATGGCGGATGGAGCATGTAGTGGCTGCTGCATCGCACTTCCCTATTCTGGACCAGACTGACCGCCTACAGCTGCATCCGCATGAGGGCTTCAATGATGCGCAGCGGCTGGAGGCGCGACTGCGCGCAACGGTGCGGGGCGACGTGCGCTTTGATGATGCGTCGCGCGCTATGTATGCGACGGATGCTTCGAACTACAGGCAGGTGCCCATCGGCCTTGTGATCCCACGCACCATTGAAGACGTAGTCGCAACCGTGGCAGCGTGCCGCGAGTTTGACGCACCTGTGCTCTCGCGCGGTGGCGGCACCAGCCTTGCAGGCCAGTGCTGCAACGTCGCCGTGGTGATGGATTTTTCCAAGTACCTCAACGGCATCGTCTCTCTTAACGAACAAAGCCGCGTGGCGCGTGTGCAGCCCGGCATTGTTCTGGACGCGCTTCGCCACGAGGCCGAAAAGCATGACCTTACCTTTGCGCCTGACCCCGCAACGCACAGCCGCTGCACGCTGGGCGGCATGATCGGCAACAACTCCTGCGGCGTGCACGCGCTAATGGGCGGCAAGACCGTCGACAACATTGAAGAGCTTGAGGTGCTGCTGTACGACGGCACGCGGATGCGCGTTGGCCGCACGAGCGAAGCGGAACTCCAGAGCATCATTGCAGCGGGTGGCCGCAAGGGCGAAATTTATGCAGGCCTGAAGCGCCTGCGCGACACCTACTCCACGCTTGTGCGTGAACGCTTCCCCGATATTCCGCGCCGCGTCTCCGGCTACAACCTTGACCAACTGCTGCCGGAGAATGGCTTCAATGTGGCGCGCGCGCTGGTGGGCACCGAAGGCACGTGCATCACGATTCTGGAAGCGACGTGTGAGCTGAAGCACAGCCCGCAGCATCGGCGTCTCGTTGTTCTCGGCTTTGAGGATGCCTTCATCGCAGCCGACCATGTGCCCGATGTGCTGCAGCACAAACCCATCGGTCTGGAGGGCTTCGATGGCCTGCTGGTGGACTTTATGCTGCGCAAGAATCTTGCCGTGGACGACGTGAAGTTGCTGCCGCCGGGCCGCGGCTTTCTGCTGTGCGAGTTTGGTGCGGACTCCGATGCTGAGGTTGATCGCACAGTGGATGCCTTCGTGCAGGACGCGCAGGGCTACGCAGCGCAGCCCGCGGTTGTTCGCTACTCCAACGAAGAAGCAGCGCGTGTGTGGAAGGTGCGTGAGTCTGGTCTTGGCGCCAGCGTATTTGTGCCGGGCGAAAAGAGCGGTTGGGAGGGTTGGGAAGACTCTGCCGTGCCGCCGGCGAAGCTGGGCGCTTACCTGCGCGAGCTGTACACCCTCATCGATAGCTATGGCTATCGCACGCCCATGTATGGCCACTTTGGCCAGGGCTGCGTGCACCTCCGCATCACCTTCGACTTCAAGACGACGGAGGGCGCAGCGGCTTATCGACGCTTTATTGAACAGGCAGCAGACATTGTGCTGAAGTATGGTGGCTCCTTTTCTGGCGAGCATGGTGATGGACAAAGCCGCGCGTGCCTGCTGCCAAAGATGTTTGGTCCTGAACTGATGACCGCCTTCGCAGAGTTCAAGGCGCTGTGGGATCCGCGCAATCGGATGAATCCCGGCAAGCTGATTGATCCGGTTGCGGTGTATGACGCGGTGGACAATCTGCGCGTTGGACCCGGTTACAAGCCTGCTCACGTTGATACGTGGTTCAACTACCCCAACGACGGCGGCTTCTTCAGCGAAGCAACGGAGCGGTGCGTGGGCGTGGGCGCGTGCCGCAAGGTTGACCACGGCACCATGTGCCCCAGCTACATGGCCACGCGCGAGGAGAAGCACAGCACGCGCGGCCGCGCGCGCCTGCTGTGGGAGATGATGCAGGGCAACACCATCCGCGATGGCTTTCAGAATGCGGAGATTCACGAGGCGCTGGACATGTGCCTCAGCTGCAAGGCCTGCAAGACAGAGTGCCCGGTGAACGTGGACATGGCCACGTGGAAGGC
>JAMFTB010000128.1 GCA_026225595.1 Terriglobus sp.
AGTTGCACCTGCTGCTGCACCACCTTGTCCTTATCCACGGACGCATAAATCTGCGGCACGGCGGGCAGGTAAGCGGGCACCGAGGCCAGAATCTCCTTGCGGCCCTTCAAGCCGCCAAGGAACGCGCCAAGGTTTTTGGTCAGGTAGTTTGGATCGTCGTTGCCGGATCGATCCTCAAGCACGAAGGTCACACCACCGGACGTACCCACGCCGGGAATTGATGGCGGTGGGAAGCTGAACGCAATGCCGTCGGGATTCATGCCCAGCAGCTTTGCAAGGTTCTGCTGGATCGCACCGAACTGCTCTTCCTTCGACTTGCGCACATCCCAGTCCTTCAACGAAACGAAGAAGAACGCGGTGTTGGTGCTCTGCGTCTGGGTCAACAGGCTGAAGCCGTTGACCTGGATGACGCCGCCAACGCCGGGCGTCTTCAACAGCGCGTCAGACACCTTGAGTGCTGCCTGGTCCGTCCGCTGCAGTGAAGATACATCCGGCAGCTGCAGTGCCACAAAGGCGTAGCCCTGATCTTCCGTGGGAATAAAGCCCGTGGGCAGGTGCGCGCCCAGCAACACGGAGACGACACCAACCGCAACCAGCGCCAACATGCTGAAGCCTGCCTTGTGCAGCAGCACGCTCGATGTGGAGACATAGTTGTCTGTAGCGCGGCCAAAGAAGGTGTTGAACCAGGCAAAGAATTTGCCCAGCAGGCCCTTCTTCTTTTCCGTGTCCTTGGGCTTCAGCAGCAGTGAGGCCAGCGCGGGGCTGAGCGTCAGCGCGTTGAACGCCGAGATCAGAACCGAGATGGCGATGGTGATGGCAAACTGCTGATACAGACGGCCAGTAATGCCGGGGATGGCGGCCGTTGGAATGAACACCGCAGCCAGGATGAGTGCGATGGCCACAACCGGACCACCCACTTCTTCCATTGCCTTGATGGTCGCGTCCTGCGGACTCATGCCCTGGTCAATGTGGTGCTCAACCGCTTCCACCACGATGATGGCGTCATCCACCACAAGACCAATTGCCAGCACCAGTCCAAACAGCGACAGCGTGTTGATGGAGAAGCCAAGCAGCGGGAAGATGATGAACGTACCGATCAACGAAACCGGCACGGCGAGCAGTGGAATGAGTGTTGCGCGCCAGCCCTGCAGGAAGATGTAGACGACGATCACGACGAGAACCAGCGCCTCAAACAGCGTCAGCACAATCTCATGCAGACCCGCCGTAACGGCCTTGGTCGTATCCAGCGGAACGTCGTACTTCAGACCCGCGGGGAAGCTCTGCGCCAGCGTTGCCAGCCGCGCATTCACATCCTTTGCAACCTGCACTGCGTTTGAGCCCGGCAGCTGGTACACACCAAACACGCCGGCCGGCGCCTTGTTGTAGCGGCCGTTCAGCGTATAGAACTGCTGGCCCATTTCAATGCGGGCCACATCCTTCAGGTGCAGTACAGATCCGTCAGGATTCGCGCGAACAACAATCTTGCCAAACTCTTCCGGAGTGACAAGACGGCCTTCCGTGCGGACCGTGTAGGTGAACTGCTGACCCTGCGGAGCTGGATCGCCACCCACCTGTCCGGCCGGGTTCACGTTGTTCTGCGTCTGCAGCGCGGCGATGATTTCCGGTGCGGTTACGCCCAGCTTTGCGAGCTTATCCGGCTGCACCCACACGCGCAGTGCGTACTGTCCACCGAATACCTGCACACGCGCCACGCCGGGTACGCGCGTGATGTCGTCCTGCATTTTGATGATGGCGTAGTTCGTAAGGAACTGTGCGTCGTATGCGTTGTTGGGAGAGGACAGCGCGACGATCATCAGTGGTGAAGTCAGCGACTTCTGCACCGTGATGCCGCCCACCGTTGCCTGCAGCGGCAACTGTGCCTGCGCCTGCGATACGCGCAGCTGCGTCAGAATCTGGTCCGTGTCCGGGTTCGTCTTGACATCAAAGTCGACAAAGATCTGCGACTGGCCGTTGTTCGCGTTCACCGACGACATGTAGATCATGTTGTCGACGCCGGTGATCTGCTGCTCCAGCGGTGTTGACACGGCCTGCAGCAGCGTCTTCGCATCGGCGCCTGCATAGTTTGCCGTTACGTTGATCTCTGGCGGTGCAATGTCAGGAAACTGTGCAGTGGGCAGCGTCAACATTGAAACCACACCAATAATGGTGGTGAGAATCGCGATGACGATGGCCACAATGGGCCTGCGGATAAAGAATTTCGACATGCTTACCTCCCGGCCGCATCAGGCGCGGCAGCGGGTGCCGGCGGTGCAGCGTGCGGAGCAACGGGCACGCCCTCGCGCAGCTTTTGAAGGTTGTCCACAATCACCTGCGAGCCTGTAGGCAAACCGCTTTCAACAACCCAGTCCGTGCCCACCTGCGATCCAAGTTTCAGGTTGACCACCTTCACCTTGTTGTCCGGACCAACGACGAACGCCTGCTGAATGCCCTGCAGTTCCTGCACGGCTGCCTGCGGTACCAGCACTGCGTTGTGCTGTACATGCGTCTCCGCAGAGACGCGGCCAAACTGGCCGGGACGCAGCAGATTGCCGGGGTTGGGGAAGACTGCTGCAATGCGGATGGCGCCGGTCTGCTGGTTCATCTGGCGGTCCACAAACTGGATGTGGCCGGTGTGCCCGTATTTGGTGCCGTCCGCAAGTGTCAGCGTCAGGGGCAGGGTGCTGGCGCTCTTCAACAGATCTGCACTGCCCGCGCGCTTGGTCAGCGCCAGGTATTCGCTGTCGCTCAGCGAGAAGAACACCTTGATGGGATCCATCTGTGACACGGCGGTAAGAACAGACTGCGGGCTGACCAGGTTACCCACCTGGATGGTCGCCTGTCCGGCAACGCCAGAAATCAGCGAACGAACTTCCGTAAAGCCAAGGTTCAGCTTTGCCGTGTTGATGTTCGCCTGTGCGGTTGCAATCTGCGCCTTGGCAGATTCCACAGCGGCTGCGGTCTGGGCCAGCTGCTGCTTATCGTTGTCCAACTGGCTCTGCGCAATGGCGCGCTGCTCTGCCAGGGGAGTGTCGCGGTTTACGTTGATCTGCGCCAGGCCCATCTGCGCCTGTGCCTGTGCCAGCTGACCCTTGGCCTGGCCAATCTGGCCCTCTGCCTGGTCCACCAACGCCTGGAAGGGCCGGGGATCAATCTGGAAGAGCACCTGCCCCTTGCTCACGGTGGAGCCTTCACGGTAGTTCTGGCGTAGCAGGTAGCCGCTAACCTGTGGCTGAATCTGCGCATTCACAAAGCCATCCAGCGTGCCAACCCACTCGTTGCCAATGGGCACATCCTGCTCATGCACGGTCACCACGGAGACGGGCATGGCCCCGCCAGCCGGCGGGGCGGCAGGCTTCTCGCTGCATCCGGAGAGTCCGAACATCGCAACGAACAATGTGCCTGCGGCTACAGAACCGGCGGCCGGTTTGCCCAGTCCGCGGAAATTTTCAGTAAATGTTTTGGGGTCGCGCTGCGACATCATTCCAGTTCCTCCGGAAGCCTTTTCAAAACTTACATACATGTATGTATCTTTTATGAGATTCTGCAACGGTGACAAGGGATGCAGAAAACGATGCAGTTGCCGCCGAAACCACTGCCAGCCAGCAGGAACGCTCCCTGCGGACACGTCAACAGCTAATCGATGCAGCCCGCAAGACGTTTGCACGGGATGGGTTTGACCGTGCACGTCTGCATGATATCGCGGCCATGGCCGGCAAAACCCGCGGAGCCTTCTATGCGCACTTCCAGAACAAGGAAGATGTTTTTTTCGCAATTTTTGAACAGGATTCGGTGAGGGATCAGTTATCCGCATTGAAGCGTTTGAGGCGGGCGACCTCAAAAGAGGCAAGGATGAAGGCCTTTGCGGCGCATCTCGTATCCGTCATTACAGATAAAGAACGCATGCTGCTGGGGCTGGAGTTCAAGATGTATGCGCTGCGCAGTGTTCACGGGCAGCAGCGCCTGGCCGATCTGCAGACAGACATGTGCCTGCGCGACAAGGATAAAGATTTTGAACTGCTGCTGCCGGAACTGTACCGCAAAAAAGGCAAGTCTGCGGAGCGCTCACGGGTTGCGCTCTTCAGCGCCCTGATCGACGGCATGGGCCTCAACAGCATGTTCAATCCGGCCGGATTGGATTCCGCCACACTGAACAAACAGGCGCTGGCGTGGGTGAAGGCAATCATCTCAAAGTGAACGTGGCGTGAGTCGGTGCTTGACATTCGGTAAGAATCCGACTCATCCTGAGAGGACCGGTATGTCAACCCCAGCGCAAAACCGAGTTGTTCGCCCGCACATTGTTGTGTGCCTGCTGCTGCTTGCTGCGCTGCTGTGCGTCTCGGTTGTGGCTGCCTCGCACATGCATCTGAAGCAGGACGTTCATGAGGGCCAGTGCGCTCTCTGCATGTCGTGCGCACAGATGGTTGCGGTTTGTACGGCAATCGTAGTTGCCTTCCTGCTGGCGTTCCTCAAGCAGGAACAGGTCTTCCTGCGCGAGCAGGAACCGCTGGCCACATGGATATCGCCCGCCCTGCGGGTTCGACCACCACCCTTCGTCTAACTCTCCTTGACGAGCAGATTTGCCTGCCGCGCGCCTTCGCGTGGCCACTCAGGCGTATCTGCATTCCGGTGGTTTGTCTTCAAAACAACACAGGAAACCCGCATGTTGAGGCATGGGCCAGCGTCGCTGCCGCCTACACGTCGTCTTCGCGTATCCGTGCATCTGGCCGCGCTGCTGCTGCTGTTTATCAGCTTTGCGCAGGCCGTGCACCACCACGTTTCCTGGAACGAGGTTGCGCAGACCCATGTCTCCGGTAAAGCTCCCAGTCTTCATGCGAATGAGTCGGAACTCTCCGAACTGACGTGCCCGCTGTGTATCGCTTCGCACACGGTGCTGCCTACCTTTCCGGCCCGGATTGCGCGACTGCAATTCTGCGCGGAGATTGTCTCCTTCGTCTTTCATGCCTCCGCGCCGCGCCGCTTATGGAGTTACAAGCTCTTCAGTCGACCTCCTCCGCAAATCTAAGCCCTTCCACTGTGTGACTCGTAGACCGGACACATCCGCAAACGGATGACGGTCTCCCATTCCTCGTCCCCGCATCTCGTGGGGCACAGACACAACAGGAGATTCGCTTTATGAAGAGGCCGAACCCATTCCGGTTCTTTGTTACGTTCTTGCTCGTCGGCATGCTGGCATGCTTTGCCGCCGGCGCGCTCTTTGGTCAAAGCACCTCAGGCTCCGTTGCCGGTGTGGTCAAAGACCCGTCCGGCGCGCCCATTGCAAACGCGGCTGTCAGCGTGCAGAACATCGTCAGCGGTTACTCGCGCAGCACCACCACCAACGGGCAGGGCGAGTATCGCTTCGCCAACCTGCCGTTCAATCCTTATCGCGTCATTGTCACCAACGGCGGTTTCAACACGGCCAGCAGAAACATTGACGTGTCGAACACCGTTCCGCTGTCGTTGGAGTTCAACCTCACCATTGGCACCAACACAGTCGTCACGGTGGAGGCTGGTCCGGAGCTGGTGGAGAACGACCCCACCTTTCACGCGGATATCGATCGCTCCGTGATCGAGCACCTGCCGATTGAGAGTCCGTCCAGCGCGCTCAGCTCCATCATTACGCTGGCTTCGCCGGGCGTTGCTGCAGACTCCAACGGCCTGATGCACGGCCTTGGCGACCACGCAGAAAACTCCTTCAACATTGACGGCCAGCCCATCACAGACCAGCAGAGCAAAGTCTTCTCCAACCAGGTGCCTGTGGCAGCAATCCAGTCGATGGAAGTCATCGGTGGTGCGCCACCGGCAGAGTTTGGTGACAAGACATCGTTGGTCGTGAAGATCACCACACGTTCCGGCCAGGGTGTCCGTGAACCAACAGGTGATGTGCGCGTGTCCTACGGTTCGTTTGGCAGCAGCTTTCTCTCGTTTGACACCGCCGTAGGTGGTGAGAAATGGGGCAACTTCCTTGCGGTCGACGGACTACAGAGCGGCCGCTTCCTTGATGGTTCTGAGTTTGCGGTCTTCCATGACAAAGGCAACGAAGAAAACTTCTTTGACCGTGTGGATTACAACTTCACACAGAAGGATTCCATCCACTTCAACGCGCAGTACACGCGCTCATGGTTCCAAACGCCGAATGACTACGAGAACCTGGGCGTTACGGACGTAAATGGCAACGTGGTGGGCAATACCGATCAGCGTTCGAAGATTGGCACCATCAACTTCGCACCAACATTTACGCACGTCATCAATGAAAACGGCGCATTCAACGTGGGCGCTTACGTGCGCCGCGACGCGTATAACTATTACCCCAGCAACAATCCGCTGGCGGATTTTGCGTCTGACCAGCAGCAGGAGAGTGTGCAGCAGGCTCGCTCACTCACCAACATGGGTCTGCATGCGGACCTGGCATATGTGCATGGCATCAACAGCTTCAAACTGGGCGCTGTCTACCAGCAGACGCTGCTGCGTGAGAACGACTCCATCGGCCTCGTCGATCCAACCATTACACCCAGCTGTGTGGATGCCAACGGTAATCCAATTGCCTGCAATATTGCCGGTTCCACGCCGAATCCCAACATCAATCCTGTTCTGCTGCCATATGACCTTACGCAGGGTGGGCAGTATTACAACTGGCAGGGCCGCGCCGATATTAAGCAGCTGGCGCTCTACGGTGAGGACCAGATCAAGGCGGGCAACTTCCTCTTTAACCTGGGCCTGCGCGGAGACTTCTACCACGGTCTTACCAAGCAGAACCAGGCGGAGCCGCGCGTTGGCATCTCCTACAACCTGAAGCAGACCGGCACGGTGCTGCGCGTGTCCTATGCGCGTACGCAGGAGACGCCGTTCAACGAGAACCTGGTGCTCTCATCCCGTGGATGCGCGGACCTGGTGCTCTACAACATCTTTGCCACGCTCTCAGATGGTGCGTGCTCTACTCCAACGCCGCAGGCAACGCCGTTCAATCCCGGCTTCCGCAATGAGTTTCATGCGGGCTTTGGCCAGGGCATTGGCAAGCATTTTGCCTTCAGTGGCGAATACCTGTGGAAGTACACGCACAACGCGTATGACTTCAGCGTGCTGGGCACCACGCCCATCACCTTCCCCATTGAATGGCATAACTCAAAGATCCCGGGCTACGCTCTCACCGCAACGCTTACGGACGTGCACGGCGTAAGCGTGCGCTTCAATGCATCGTCGGTAGCTGCGCGCTTCTTTAACCCGCAGCTTGGCGGTGTGGGCGCAACGCCGGTCAGTACAAACAATGCCAGCGGCTACACTCCCTTCCGCATCGATCACGATCAGCGGTTCAACCAGACCACGCACATTGAGTACCACCTGCCCTTTCACAAGAGCCTTTGGTACGGCTTCAACTGGCGGTTTGATTCTGGCCTGGTGGCTGGTGCTGCACCCTGCTACAACCCCAACGGAGCCAACACGGATTGCGATCCGGCAACGGCCATCACCCTGCCCAGCGGGCAGCCCGGCATTGACCTGTCCGGCCTCTCGGCAGATCAGCAGTTCCAGGCTGGCCTTACCTGCGACGGCGTTGCTGCAACGCCTTACTCCGGCTTTCAGCAGTGCGATGTCAACGGCCTGAAGTCGAACCTGCTGCACATCCCTGCACCCAACACGGAAGATGCGGACAAGAACCCGTCCCGCATCGCTCCGCGCAATGTCTTTGACATGGCGCTGGGCGATGACAACATCGTCCACTTTGGCAACCACGAGCGCTACCGCATTGGAGCGACGCTGACCGCGATCAACATCGCGAACAAGTACGCGCTCTATAACTTCCTCTCCACCTTCTCGGGCACCCACTACCTCACGCCCAGAACGGTGACCGGGGAAATCGCATTCCACTTCTAACGGCAGTCCGGGTATCCGGTGGCAGCGCCGCTTGTGCATGTTTGGGCAGGCGGCGCAGCCACACAGGAGGGGCGTTTGTGATGAAAGCGGTGCGATTCATTCAACCGGTTACGTCCTGGGGTATGCAGCTGCGGTCGTTGTGGCGGCAGGTTAGCCAGGAGGCGGATTTGCCCCGGCGCAGGAGAGACAGGGAGCGTCTGCAGCACATCCGCCTGTCGCGGATGGAACTGCTGACCATGTTTCTGCTGCTTCTTTTTCTGCTGCTTGCCATCGCATTGGGCGTTTATGCAGGGGTTACGTACAAGGGCAAGATCATTGAGGTGTTGCGGCACCCTGAACTGCGGCACGGCGACTTCGAAAAGGGGTAATGTATACACTGGTCTGAACCCGCCGGGTAATTTGCGGCGGCTACCCCTTATCATGATTCGAAAAGCAGCCCGCGAACATACGAAGACTGGCCGCAAGCGCTCCATCGCGGCCCATGGCACAACGGTGCATACCGCATTTCAGCGCGTGCGCGAGATGATCGTGCACGGCCGGCTCTCGCCCGGTACGTGGATCGTCGAGGCAGAGCTGACAGAGAAGCTGGGCATGAGCCGCACACCCGTCCGTGGAGCCCTGCAGATGCTGCAGCGGGAGGGCTACGTGATTGAGCAAAAGGCGCGCTCAAAGTCACGCATGATCGTTTCTCCGCTGACGAAGGAAGACGCCGCGGAACTCTACTCCATCGTGGGCCATCTGGATGGGCTTGCCGGGCGGCAGGTTGCAGCGCTGCCCCTTGAAGAGAAAAAGCCTCTGCTGGCCAAGATGAAAGCCATCAATGCGGAGCTGGAAGATATTGCGAAGACTCGCGAACTGCGCGGCAGAAGCATCTTTGACCTGGATGCGGAGCTGCACCGGCTGGTGGTTGAGGCTGGCGCGGGCGACCGCCTGAAGCAGATGCACAACAGCATTAAGCCGCAAACGGAGCGCTACTGGCGCCTGTATGCCAGCAACATCAGCGACCGTATGGACGTGATCATTGAGGAACACCGCGAGATCATCGAAGCCATTGCCGTGGGCGATGCAGACGCAGCGGAGCGGGCGCTCATCCAGAACTGGGTACGCGGCTGCGACCGCCTACTGAGCCTGATGGAAGCAAACGGCGAACGCGGCACCTGGTAGCAGGCGCAGCACCCTGGCAGTTCGAACGCGGCACTTGTTGCCCGTCACATTTGGCAGAAAAAGCAGTACGCCGCGATCGCAACGTTTTCCTCCGCGATCGCCGCGAACCCGTTGCGGTCGCTGCGTACTGCTCTTTGTTTGCGGTGGTTGAAAGCTGGTCATTTGAGGCGGTGTTTCGTGGCCGCTATTGATGGAATTGCTTGACAGGGCAAATACCAGATTGTATTCATCGCGCATACCGCATTTCTAAACGTGCTTCCCAAGGGCAAACCCCACCATGCCAAGCCCCATCAATCGCAGAGGCTTTCTCAAGACCGCATCCGCCGTGGCGGGCACACTTGTCTATGGCGCGGGGACCACGGCCAGTGCAGAGTCTGTCCCTCCTGCAGCAGTAGAGGCAACGCCCGTCATCTCCTCCGCCACATATCAGCCGCATGCGTATCCCATCCAGGCAAAGCCGTTCAGCCAGGTGCGGCTCACAGACAACTTCTGGCAGCCGAAGATGCAGCGCAATGCGCAGGTCACCATCCCGTTTGAGGTGCAGAAGCTCACAGAAAGAGGCAGGCCCATCAGCGGCAACGTGCTGCAGGCAGCCATCTATTCGCTGCAGACGTACCCTGACGCACAACTGCAGCAGCAGGTAGACGCAGCGGTGCAGGCAATGCTCTCTGCACCTGCGCGTGGCAACACGCCGCGCAATGAGAGCTTCGAAGTTGCCGCAACGTACTTTCAGGCAACAGGTAAGCGCGATCTTGTGGACCACTCCATCGCCAGTGCAGACAGCCTCTACCACCTGTACGCGACAACGAACCCGCCGTTCTCAGGTGGCGAGCGCGATGCCATCAATTGCATTGCGCTTTATGGCGTCACGCAGGACAAGCGCTATCTCGATCTGGCGAAGCACTACCTCGACATTCGCGGCCTCAGCAACTCGGTTGATCGCAGCCGCCACAACCAGTCGTACAAGCCAGTGCTGCAGCAGACTGAGGCCGTTGGCCACGCCGTGAATGGCGCATCGCTGATGGTGTCTCTGCTGGACGTGGGAACGCTGACCGGCCTGCCGGAATACTCCGCAACCGCGCAGCGCCTGTGGAGCGATGTGGTCAACACCAAGCTCTACATCACGGGCGGCATAGGCTCCAGCGGCAGTGAGGGCTTCGGCCCCGCGTACGTGCTGCCCAATCTCTCCGCGTATTCGGAGACATGCGCCGCGTTGATGTTTACCACCTTCAATCACAAGCTGTTTCTTGCAACAGGAGATAGCCGCTACATCGACGTGATGGAACGCACGATGTACAACAACGCCATTGACGGCGTGGGTGCAAAGGGCGACACCTTCTTCTACGTCAACCGGCTGGCCTCTGCCACAGACGAGCGCAACACGCGCTGGCAGCGCGCATCGCTGGAGTGCTGCCCACCGAACCTGGTGCGCTTCATGGCATCCATGCCGGGCTACATCTATGCGCAGCGTGGCAGCGAAATCTTCGTCAACCTATATGTCTCCAGTGAAGCGTTGTTCAAGGTTGGCGCAGGCGACCTTGCGCTCTCGGTAAAGAGCGAGATGCCGTGGAATGGAGCTTCAGATTTCACGATTCACACCAAGGCTCCTATGCAGGCAACACTTCGCCTCAGGATTCCCGGCTGGCTGCGCGACCAGGTCGTGCCCAGTGATCTGTATGCGTATGCAGTGAAGTCAACGCATGCTGCTTCCATCACGGTGAACGGCAAGAGCGTAGCCGCAGTGCCGGATGATCACGGCTACGTCTCGCTCAATCGCACATGGCACACAGGCGACGTGGTGAGGGTGAACTTCCCAATGGATGTGCGCACAGTGGTGACGGCACAGGTCCACGAAAACCGCCCGCGCGTCGCAGTAGAGCGCGGCCCCATTGTGTACTGCGCGGAGTGGCCAGACGTTGCAGGTGGTAAGGCGCTCACCGCGCGAATGGACACAAGTGCACCGCTTGAAGTGGCGTTTGATGAAGGCTTCTTTGGTGGTGCAACCGTGCTGCACGCGCAGCTCGGCAACATTAGTTCGCCCACGCAGGCTGCGGTTCCGGCGCGGCTCATCCCGTATCACCTGTGGGCAAATCGCGGCGCAGGTGAGATGGCTGTATGGCTCCCGAACAAAGACTTCGCGCCCGGCGATGTTGGTCCCGCAGAAGGATTGATCTTCTACGTGAACCCCAACCATCAGAAAGACGGCTGGCGATATCTTGAGGCCGCTCCCTTTGATCAGAGCGCAGGCGCAAAGTGGGGCAGCTTCCGCATCCCGATGGAGGGCGCGAAGGGCAGCATCATCGGCACCGGCAAGCAGAACACGCTGGACATCAAGCGCGGCTGCACCACGCCCGGCATTGCGGCGGATCTGTGTACCAGCTTCAGCCTCAACGGATTTCAGGACTGGTATCTGCCGTCGTTCGATGAGCTGAGGCAGATGTACTCTGCGCTTGCCATTGCAGGGCTCGGCGGCTTTACCCCGAATGTGCCGGACAATTACGACTACTGGACGTCAACACAGGTGACGACGGACATGGCCCGTCACATTGACTTTGCAGACAACGGCCTGCGCAGCCACTACGACGACAAAGACTTTCCGCGCCGCGTACGAGCCATCCGCTCCTTCTGATTCGTCAACACTGCACGCCTCAAACGAAGGAGTTTCATCTTGCCGCAACCGATAACCCCTTCGCTCGACGCACAGCCCACGCGGCCTGTGCGCCAACTGGGCTTCTTTGATTGCTCCATGATTGTGATCGGCGCCATGATTGGCTCCGGCATCTTCATTGTGCCCGCGGGCATGGCGCGCAACATTCAAAGCACCGGCTGGTTCCTTGCAGCGTGGCTGCTCACCGGCCTGCTCACCATCGGCGCGGCCATCTCTTATGGCGAACTGTCTTCCGCACTGCCAGAAGCAGGCGGCATGTATCGCTACCTGCGCGAAGCCTTCTCGCCGCTGTGGGGCTTCCTCTACGGCTGGACATTCTTCACCGTCATCCAGACCGGCAGCATCGCCGCGGTTGCGGTTGCGTTCTCGCGCTTTTCCGGCGTCCTGTTTCCATCGCTTTCTGAGTCGCACTATCTGCTGGGGCCGTACCGCTTCACCGCGCACTACGCGGTCTCGCTCTCAACGGTGCAGGCACTCGCCATCGTCATCATCGTGTTGCTTACAGGTACCAACACGCTAGGCCTGCGCTACGGTAAGTGGGTGCAAAACATCTTCACCGTCATGAAGCTGGGTTCGCTTGCAGTGCTCATCGTGCTGGGGCTTACGGTTGGCTTTAACGGAGCGGCGCTGCGCGAAAACTTCTCGCACCTCTTCCAATTCCACGGCCTCCACATGGCAGACGGCATCACGACATCAGTTGCGTTTCTTGCACCGCTGGTCGCCATCTGCGTCTCGCAATCCGGCTCGCTGTTCTCCGCGGACTCTTGGCACAACGTCGCCTTTGCGTCAGAAGAAGTGCGCGAGCCGCGCCGTGTGCTGCCGCGCGCGCTCATCCTTGGCAGCGGCATGGTGGTGCTCATCTACCTGGTCACCAACCTTGTCTATCTGTCGAACCTAAGCTTCGCGCAGCTTGAGACAGCGCCGCACGACCGCGTGGCAACGCTGATGATGGAGCGCATCTTCCCGCGCTATGGCAGCGGCATCATGGCGGCAGCCATCATGATCTCAACCTTTGGGTGCATCAATAGCCTGGTGTTGGCAGGCGCTCGCGCGCACTTTGCCATGGCGCGTGATGGCTTGTTCCTGCGTTCCGCTGCAAAGTTGAACAAGCGAAGTGTGCCCGGCCGTTCGTTGTGGATGCAGGCTGTGTGGTCAATCCTGCTGGTGGTGCTCACAACGTATTCGCCGTTGACCGGCTACGGCAATCTGTACAGCGACCTGCTGGACTACGTCATCTCAGCCGCTCTGTTCTTCTACATCCTTACGATTGCCGGTGTCATCGTGCTGCGACGCAAACGCCCAACAATGGAGCGGCCATACCGCGCGTGGGGCTATCCCTTCACGCCGATTGCCTACATCGCCGCAGCGTCCTGCGTGCTGCTGTCTCTTGTGATTTATCGACCAGCAACGACGTGGCCTGGCTTTGTCATCGTTGCATGTGGACTGCCGGTTTACCTGCTGTTACGCGGCAAGGCAGACCTGACCACGGGCGCTCCGGAGTAGTACTCCAGAGCGCCCGAGCCAGCAGCTAAACAGCAGGCCGTGTTGTGATGGCCTCGTCAATCAGCTTCAGTACTTCGTCGCGCTCTGCTCCTGCAATGATCAGCCGCGGTGCCCGCACACGCTCGCTGCCCACGCCTGCGCGCTCCTCCACTAGCTTGATCAGTTGAATGAACTTGGGCACGGTATCCAGACGAAGCAGTGGCAGGAACCAGCGATACAGCGCGAACGCCTCATCCCACTTGCCTGCAAGGCCAAGCTCAAACAACCGCACAGACTCAACCGGAAATGCATTGACCAGCCCAGCAACCCAACCCACTGCGCCAGCGGCAATGCCTTCAATGATGGCGTCGTCTACGCCAACGAAGATGGCAAGCTTGTCGTGCAGAGCGCGGATCGCCGTCACGCGGCGCACATCGGTGCTCGACTCCTTCACGGCCTTCAGATTGGGCAGCTCATTCGCCAGCTCAAGAACCTGCTCCGGCGTAAAGTCTGTGCCGTAAGCTACCGGGTTGTTGTAGAGCATGCATGGCAGCGGCGTTGCGCGGATGACCGCGCAGATGTGTGCCTTCATCTCGCGCCAGTCGCCCTTGTACACGTAGGGCGGCAACACCATGAAACCATCGCAGCCGGCATCGGCGGTTGCCTTTGCAAGGTCAACGCACTCCGCAGTGCCAAGGCCAGAGATGGCAGCGACCACAGGCGTGCCCGGAGGCACAGCAGCGCGCACCGTGCGCACAATGGCAACCTTCTCATCGCGCGTAAGCGTTGCGGCCTCGCCCAGTGAACCCAGCAGCACCACGCCACTGCAACCACTGTCGATCATCCACTTCGCGCGCTCGCCAACCTTCGCGTAATCCACTTCCAATGTTTCAGTAAAGGCCGTCGTCATCGCCGGCATCACGCCTTGCCACTTCATATGCTCTCCTCCAAATGTGTTGTGTCGTGCGCTGCCAACGGCAGTAGTGTCGAAAGTTGAACCGGGTACAGTGGCGGACGATGTGTATCCGCCTCCCACCCTGCAAGAAACTGCATCGCCGCACCGCAGATGCGGCCCTGGCACGGACCCATGCCGCAGCGTGTATGAATTTTTGCGGAGCGCATTCCGCTGAAGCCCTGCAGCTGCTGCCAGCTCACATCCTCACAGCGGCAGATTAATGTGTCAGCTTGCGGCAGCGCACGCAGCTCAGGCCGAAGCCGGTATGCATGATTCATGCGCGCGGCCACCTTGCGCAACGCAGTGCGACGACGAAGCAGATGCCGCACCTGATTGCCCGCGCCTGCTGCGTATGCACCGGCAATCTCACCCTCAACCAGCGCCTGCGGCAGCCCGGCAATGCCCGCTGCTTCACCCGCGGTGAAGACGTTTGCAACGGAGGTCTGTTGATGCTCGTTCGCAATGATGGCGCCGTTCTGTATGCGGCAGTGCAGCAGCGCTCCTAGTTCTATGTTCGGCACCAGGTGAAAGCCACATGCGAGGTAGTCGCAGGCAATTTCTACTGTGTCGCTGCCGTTCGTCATCACCACAGATTGCAATGTGGCTTCGCCATGTACACACAGTGGCCACCAACCCTGCCGGTAGCGCCACGACTTGATGGTTGCAAGGTAACCCGCGCCCTGCATCAGCAGCGAAGGCCGCGTTAGGAGTGATGCAGCAAACGCAGTGATGTTCTCGCGGGAAGCCTGATCAAACACACCGGGTACGGTTGCGCCTTCATGCACAAACGCTGCGGCCACTGCCAGCAGCAAAGGCCCTGTACCCGCAACCACCACGCGCTTGCCACGCAACGGCAAGCCTGCCTTGGCCATGGCCTGCAACCCACCTGCACCCATTACGCCGGGCAGCGTCCAGCCGGGAAAAGGCAGCAGCAACTCGCGCGCGCCGGTCGCCAATACAAGCGCGTCGTAATGAATGTGGATCGCGTTGCCCTCATGCTCTGCCAGTACAGTGTTCGCGCCTGGCGCAGTAACAATGCGAGTGCTCGAAAGCAGCTCCGCGCCACTTGCACGAAAACGTTGCAACCACTTGCGAGCTGCTGCAGAAGTTGAATGGGCACCGCTCATCGAACCGCGCCAGATCTGTCCACCGGGGTGTGGATTGTCATCCACCACAACAACCTGTTTGCCCGCACGCCGCGCCGCAATCGCTGCGGCAATGCCCGCAGGGCCCGCACCTGCAACCAGCACATCGCAGTGAAGCCGCGTCTCAGCCATGGGTCACCACCTGCATCTCATCAACGCAAGTAATCTGGCATGTGCGTTGTTGCGCAACGCCGTTCACCGCAGCACGGCATTCAAAACAGATGCCCATGCCGCACACTGCGGACCGCGGCTCACCCTGCACAGACGTGCGGCAGAAGCCGCCGTTCATCATGATGGCGGCAGCCACGCTGGTGCCATGCGGCACGCGCACTGTCTGGCCGTCAATGCGAATGGTCACGCTATCAGGCATGCGCAGCCTCAGCGTTCGCGGGCAGGTACGGAGCTATAGGAATTGTGGAGTCGCGACCTGCAAAGTAGGACGACAGCAGTGCCGCAGTTGCAAGCGATGTGGTGATGCCCAGGCCTTCGTGTCCTGTCGCAAGGAAGACTGTCTCGTCCGCAGTCCATGGTCCAATCAACGGCAGCTTGTTTGGTGTTGCTGCGCGAAAGCCAGTCCACATGCGGATGATGGAAAGGTCTGCCAGCGCGGGCATGTACTCCGTTGCGCGTGCCAGCATCCGCTGCATCAGCGCAAAGTCCACGCCGCTGTCCTCCGCTCCATACTGACGCGAGGAACCGATCAACAGCTGCCCCGTACTGCGCGGCTGAATGTTGAATGCAACAGAGTCGCCGCTGATGGAGTGCGCGCTCTTCAGGTAGCCGAGCTCCACCAGCTGATGACGCACCATGCCGGGGTAGCGATCTGTAATGGCGAGATGTCCTTTGCGCCTGCGGATGGGCAGGTCCGGCAACAGCCTGGTGGACCACTCGCCTGCGGCAACCACAATTCTGCGTGTGCGCAACTCTGCGCCGCCCTCAAGCTGCACGCGTCCATCACCTACTGCGGTGACCTTGCCAGTGATGGGCACTGCGCCCGCATCGCACGCCTGCATGGCCAGCACGCGAGCCACCGCAGGCGCGTAGACAACACCATCATCCGGCACCAGCAGGCCACCGCTCATGCCGCGCCGTAGCGACGGCTCCAGCTCGTACAGTCGATCAGCCGTGATCGCCTCAGCTGCGACACCGTTGTCAGTGTAGAGAGCGCGCTTGCGCAGCACCTCCTGCATCTCCTCTTCGTCTGCGGCAATCCATAGCGTGCCGGTGCGGCGATACTCGCATGCCGGTGTCAGCGATGTTTCCAGCGCGTCCCAAAGCTGGCGGGAGTAGTGCGTCAGAGCAAGCTGTGCGGGCGAATCATCCATCACCACAATGTGTCCCATGCCCGCTGCGGTCGCGCCCAGGCCGGGGTCTGCAATGTCGACCAGCGCCACCTTCATGCCGGCGCGCGCAAGCTCTGCGGCACATGCGCTGCCCACAATGCCCGCGCCAACTACAACGCTGTCAAAGTCCATGGTCAAGGCTTGATTCCCATACAGAAGGGGTCGTCGCTGTTGAAGATTTGAATCGAGTCTGCATTCACAAATGCTGAACCAGTGATGCGTGGAATCACGCACTCACCCTCCATGCGATACGAGCCGTCAAAGTGGCTGCCAATCACACCCTGCTGCCGCCACGTCTCACCCTCTGCAAGTTTGCCCACCGCATGCAGGCATGCCAGCTTCGCGCTGGTGCCCGTGCCGCAGGGCGAGCGGTCATACGCAAAGCCGGGGCACAGCACGTAATTTTTGCTGTTGATGGTGGGGTCGTTTGACGGAACGAAGAGTTCAATGTGATCGACTTCGCCGCCGTCGGGAATCACGATGGGATGCTGCGCCAGCGCATGACGCACCGCCGTGGTAAAGCGCATCAGCTCCGGCCGCTCCGCCGCGGTGATGGCGAAGGGGTGCTTCTCTACCAGGAAGAACCAGTTGCCACCCCACGCAATGTCTCCCGTCACTGCGCCATAGCCGGGCACATCCACTGCAACATCTGCAGCCAGCCTGTAGCTTGGAACGTTCTCAACGGTTACGCGGCCGTCAGCCAGCAGCTCTGCCGTAACAATGCCTGCGGGTGTCTCAATGCGATGAACGCCCGGACCAATGCGCCCCAGGTACGCAAGCGTCGCAGCAAGGCCAATGGTGCCGTGGCCGCACATGCCCAGGTACCCAACATTGTTGAAGAAGATGACGCCTGCCGTGCAGCTGGGATCGGCTGAGTCAAACAGCAGCGCGCCCACGATCACGTCCGATCCGCGCGGCTCATTGACCACCGCATTGCGGAAGCTGTCATGCTCTTCGCGAAAGCGTCGCAGCCGTTCTGCCGCCGTGCCGCTGCCAAGATCTGGCCCACCCTCAATAACGACGCGCGTCGGCTCGCCACCAGTGTGTGAATCAATTACACGTACCCGTTCAATACTCATTCTGCTGCTCTACCCAATTCTCTTTTGCTCTACACAATCACAGATGGCGTCCCTACTTTGCCGATACCGCAGGCCGGGGCAGCGTTACAAACGGAGCCAGTGTGCTTGGCGTCTGCATCATCTTCTCCACCTCATCCGGTTCAACCGGAATGAAGTGCGTGATCCACTCATGCCCTGTCTCTGTCACGATGACGTCATCCTCAAGCTGCATGTGCAGCCCGTTCGGCAGTACGATGCCTTGTTCAATCGCCATGGCCATACCGGGCTTCAGCGGCTCTTCGTAATTGCCTTCGTCATGCACTTCCATGCCGATGAAGTGGCCAATACCGTACTTGTAGTACTGGTCGTAACCGCCTTCATCGTGCAGCGTCTTAACGGCCAGGTTGTGCAGATCCCAGAACTTTACGCCCGGCTTAATGTGGTCAATCACGGTCTTTTGCACGTTCAGCGCCTGCTCATACAGTTTGCGTTGCTCCGGCGTCCAGTGGCCACCCACAGGCACCACGCGCTGCACATCGGCAGAGTGGTCCATGTAAGAAGCGCCCGTATCCACGTGAACCACGCCACCGGGCACAATCACCGAGTCGTTCATGGGCACCACCATGGAGGTGTAACCCTCAGGCACGCGCGACGTAAGCCGTCCTGGAACGGGCACAGCCGGCGTCTCTTCCACCGCAGTGGGGAAGCCAAGCGTCGCGCCATGGTAGCGATAGACGTAATCGATGGTCTGCATCAGTTGCAGCTTCGTCATGCCGCTGGGATTGGTCATCAGCCGCAGGCCTTCGCGAATTCCTTCTGCGGTGATCTGCACCGTGCGCCGCAGACAGGCCAGATCATAGGCGTCGTGCAGAGCGCGCACCGGATCCAGCACCGTTGCAGAATCGCGCAGCTGCAGCAGCGGCGAGTAGCGCTGCATCCGCGCAAAGATGTCGAGGCGTGTGGGCTCCGGCATATCCAGACGCGGGAAGCGCGGGTAGTTCACATACAGCACCTTCGGCCCATTGCTCCACACACGCGCAAGCGCTACAGGAATGGGGAAGCGGCGAATCTCTGTGATGCGCCAGTCGCGGTAGGTCGTCGTCGCAACGGAGAGGTCCTTCTCCATCTGGTCCCACGGCCGAATGTCCGCAATGCCGGTAAGCGACTTGATCAGTGGAATCGGGCTGCCTGTGTACAGCACTTCGTGGTTGCCGTTTTCCTTGTCCGGAATCAGCAGCAGCGCGGTATCAAACGCCTCAGCGCCATACAGGCCGGTGAGGAACTGCAGGTCATGGCTTTCGCTGTTTGGCACCTGGAAATCCATATGCCGCGGCTGGTTCTCGTCGACACTGAAGACAAGCATCGCGCCATCCGGCATGGCCTCAAACACACGCTTGCGTCGCGCCATGTAGATGGCGTAGGTCTGGTCCGGGGTCAGATGATCCAGGTCCATCGCGGCCGCGGCCTTCGCCTCGGTGGTTTAGTCATAGGTGAACGGACGCGGAGCCGGATAGGCAATGTTCGCAGTCTGCGCGCCCGCCATGCAGGGGGCAGCCATCGCCAGCAGAAGTGCGCAGCTATAGATCATCTTTGCTGGCGCGCTGGTCAGAATCGAAATCATCGCTGTGCTCCTTGTCGTGGGCTGCGGCGTGGAATTATGCGGTGCTGAAGCTGGTTGGCACGGCTGGGTCTGCGGCTAACGCAACGGGCGCACCAAATCGAAGTGCGTTCGGGCTCAATCTTTGGATACAAAGAAGAATACATTGGCCAATGCGCGTGTCAAGCACCTCATCGGCGTTATTCGGTCGCGTTTCCTCTTTCGGCAAAAAAGAGGGCCGCGGATTGCTCCGCGACCGCCCAATTTGCACGCCTGTTCTTCAGGTGAGGTAAGGATAAGTTCGGCTTCTTCCCCATCCCGGCTATCTTTCGATTGAGTCAACAGATGGCGCGATGACCCTCATCAGAGCTACCTGCGGCTGACTTCCTTCTCCGTGGGCAGTTGTGTCGTGTCCCAGCCTCCGCCCAGCGCCTCAATCAGCTGCACGCTGCTGGTCATTTGCTGCACGCGCAGATTCACAGCCGTCTGCTGATTGGTGAGCAGCGAAGTCTCTGCCGTGAACACATTCAGGAAGGTGTCAATGCCGGTCTTGTACCGCACATTCGACAGGTCGTAATACCTTTGCGCAGCCACGATAGCGTCCTGCTGCTCGCTGCGCTGCTGGCCCAGCAGGCGGATGGCCGCCAGGTTGTCTTCCGTCTGCTGAAATGCGGTGAGTACGGTCTGCTTGTACGCAGCAGAGTCTGCCTCGTACTGCGCCTTGTACTGGTCCAGCTGGCCGCGACGCAGGCCACCGTCAAATATCGTCTCTGACGCGGATGGGCCAAGTGAAAAGAAGCGGCTGGGCCATGCAAACAGGCTGGCGATCTTATCGCTCTGCAGGCCCAGGCTACCGCCAAGCGTAAACGTGGGGTAATACGCAGCGGTCTGCACGCCAATGAGTGCGTTTGCCTCCGCCATGGTCCGTTCGGCAGCGGCAATGTCCGGCCGGCGCTGCAGAATCTGCGATGGCACGCCAATCGGAATAGCCGGGATGGTTGTGTTCAGCGCCTGGTGCGCCATTGAGAACGACGAAGCAGGCTGGCCTGTAAGCAGAGCAATGGCATGCTCATATTGCGCGCGTGCAATGCGTAGGTTCGTGCGCTCGGAGATTGCCGTCTTCAGGTTCAGGGGCCTGTGCCACGGCCTGTTCGGTATCAATGCCGGTGCGGCTGCGTACCTTCGTGAGGTCAAGATACTTTTGGTACGCAACGATGGTCTGGTCGTAGAGATCGATCAGCGAATCCTGTCCGCGCAGCTCAAAGAAATACACGGCCAGGTTCGCCTGCTCACTGAGCTTCTCGTTGGCCAGATCTGCGGCGCTTACCTGTGCAGCGTTTGCGTATTCACGCACCGTGTTGCGGATGCGGCCCCATACATCCGGCTCCCACGAAACATCAAACGGCAGGTTGAAGCTGTTGGTATCAGGATTGGCTGCGCCTGCCGTAGGTGTTGACTGTGCTGTAGCGTTCGCAGAGTTGCGCGCGCGCGTGTACGACGGTCCAACGGACAAGGTGGGGTAGTACTGCGCGCGAGCCTGCCGCACCACCGCACGCGCCGCCATAAAGGTCTGGAACGATTGCGCAATGTTCTGGTTTGAGGTGTTCAGCTTGTCCTCAAGCGCATTCAGCTCCGGCTCGTTGTACAGCTGCCACCAGTTGCCGCGCAGCGTTGCGTCCTGCGGCGTCGCGGGAATCCAATTGGTGCCATCGGCAGACTGCTGCGTCGTTTCTTTGAATGCAGGCGGAGCCGGTGGCGCGGGCGCAACGTAGCGCGGACCAACGGTGCATCCCTGCAGCAGCGCGGCGCATGCCAGCGCAGTTGCTGTAAGCGAGATTCGTTTTGTGATGTGCGAGCGATTCGTTGTCATGGGGTGTTCCTTAGCTTGCGGGAAGGCTCTGGGTTACGGGCAGTGTCTTGTGGCGGGCTTTAAAGCGCTGGCTCATGCGGTCAAAGTAGAGATAGATCACCGGCGTCGTATACAGCGTAAGAATTTGGCTGAAGATAAGGCCGCCGCAGATCGCAATGCCCAGCGGCCGTCGCAGCTCCGATCCAGTGCCGGTGCCGATGGCCAATGGCACTGCGCCGAAGAATGCTGCAAGCGTCGTCATCAGGATGGGACGGAAGCGCAGGATCGCCGCCTCAAAGATGGACTCCTCCGTCGTCATGCCGCGGTCTCTCTCCGCGATGAGCGCAAAGTCAATCATCAGGATGGCGTTCTTCTTCACGATGCCTATCAGCAGAAAGACGCCGATGACTGAGATGACATCGAACTCGCTGTGAAAGATGAGCAGTGCAAAGATTGCGCCAACGCCCGCGGACGGCAGCGTGGTGAGGATGGTGATGGGATGAATGAAGCTTTCATACAGCACGCCCAGCACAATGTAGATGGAGATGAGTGCTGCGGCAATCAACATGGGCTCGGTTGAGAGCGATGAGAGGAAAGCCTCCGCGGTGCCTGCAAACTGGCCACGCACGCTGCTGGGTGCGCCAATCTTCTGGCGCATGTCGTTGATCAGTCCCGTCGCCTGGCCCAGCGATGTTCCCGCTGCAAGGTTGAATGAAATGGTGACCGACGGGAAGAACGATGAGTGGTTCACCGCAAGAGGAGACGTTGCAGCTGTTGCTGTTGAGAACGTCTGCAGCGGTATCGACTTCTTGCCGCTCACGTGAACATACGAACTCTTCAGCGTGACCGGATCGCGATAGAACTGCGGCGCGGCCTCCATCACAACGTAGTACTGGTTCAGCGACGTGTAGATGGTGGAAACCTGCGACTCGCCGAACTGGTAGTACAGCGACTGGTCAATGAGCTGCGGCGTCACTCCGAATCGCGCTGCGGTCGCGCGGTCGTAGTTCATCAACATCTGCAGGCCGCCGTTTTGCTGGTCCGTGGTCACGTCTTTCAGCTGCGGCATGTTGCGCATCTGCTCGTACAGCTTCGGTCCCCACAGGCCCAGGTCCTGTACGGTGTCTGCTGAGATCTGGTACTGGTACTGCGCATTGCTCTGGCGGCCGCCAACGCCCAGGTCCTGCGCTGCCTGCAGAAATGCAGACGCACCCGTGAGTGCATTCAACTTGGGCCGCAGGCGATCAAGCATGCCCTGTGCGGTTACATTGCGCTCGCTCAGCGGCTTCAGAGACATGAAGACGAAGGCGCTGTTGCTGGCGCCACCACCGCCGCCGGTAAAGCCTGCAACCGTCTGCACGGCGGGGTCGCTCATGATGGCGTGTTGCGTGTCCAGCACGGAGTCGCGCATGTTGTGGAACGATGCGTCCTGCGAGCCTTGCAATCCGCCAAAGACCAGGCCGGTATCCTGCGCGGGGAACAGCCCCTTGGGCACCACATACAGCAATGGTCCATTGGCGATGATGGTGAGAAAAAAGCTGAGAATCACAAGCCGCGGATGTCTCAGCGTCCACACCAGCGACGTACGGTACTTCTCCAGCAACCACGTGAAGGCGTGCTCACTTACCCTGTAGAAGTAGCCATGCTCCTCGCGCGATGCAGGCTTCAGCAGGTACACGCACATCATGGGCGTGACCGTCAGCGAGATGACCATTGAGACGGCGATGGACAGGCACAACGTCATCGCAAACTCGTGGAAGAGCCGGCCGATAAGGCCACCCATCAGCAGCAGCGGAACGAACACAGCGATGAGCGAAAGGCTCATGGAGAGCACGGTAAAGCTCACCTCGCGTGCGCCTTCAATTGCGGCCTTCCACGGTGACATGCCTTCTTCAATCAGCCGCGTAATGTTTTCCATTACAACGATGGCATCGTCCACAACGAAACCTGTAGACACGGTGAGCGCCATGAGTGAAAGGTTGTTCACGCTGAAACCCATCAGGTACATGCCGGCAAAGGTGCCGATGAGCGATGTAGTCACAGCGACCGCTGGAATCAAAGTCGCCTGCGGACTGCGCAGAAAGACAAAGACCACCGCGACGACGAGGATCGTAGCAATGACCATGGTGCGTTCGACATCGAACACAGACGCGCGGATGGTCGTGGTGGTGTCAATGGCTATCTGCAGATGGTCGCCCGCAGGGATGATCGCGTTCAGCGTCACCAGTTCTTTGCGCAGGCGATCTGCAACATCAATCACGTTGGCATTGGGCAGTCGATAGACCAGAAGCACCACGCTGGGCTTGCCGTTGGTGAAGCCCGCAGAGCGCGTGGTCTGGATGGAGTCGGTCACCTGCGCCACATCGCTCAGCCGCACCACTGCGCCGTTGTTGCTGCCGATCACCAGTGGCTGGTAATCCTTCGCGTGTGAGATCTGGTCGTTCGCGGTGATGTCGGCGGTGGTGAAAGCATTGCTCAGCTGGCCCTTTGGCCGGTTTGAGTTCTGGCCTGCAAGCACATTCGCAACATCCTGCGGGCCCAGGCCGTAGCTGGCAAGCTGTTGCGGATCAAGCTGCACGCGCACAGCGGGCAGGGAACCACCCACGACCTGCACCTGGCCTACACCAACCACTTGTGACAGCTTCTGCTGAACCACGGACGCACTCGTGTCAAACAGTTCACCCAGTGAGTGCGTGTCTGACGTCATAGCCAGCACCATCACGGGGAAGGCCGCGGTGTTGACCTTTCTGTATGTTGGATTCGTGGGCAGGTTTGCGGGCAAGTATGTCTTTGCAGCGTTGATGGCCGCCTGCACATCACGCGCAGCTCCATCCACATCACGGCTGTAATCAAACTGCAGCGTAATGCCCGTGGTGCCAAGCGTGCTTGTCGACGTCATCTGGCTGATGCCCGCGATGTGTCCAAACTGCCGCTCAAGCGGCGTTGCGATGGACGATGCCATTACCTCAGGGCTTGCGCCCGGCAGGGCGCTTGCAACCGTGATGGTTGCAAGGTCAACCTGGGGCAGTGATGCCACGGGCAGCGCGCTGAAGGCAATGCCGCCGGC
>JAMFTB010000013.1 GCA_026225595.1 Terriglobus sp.
CTGAGCCTGCCCTGGCCGATACCCGCCGACGCATTTTTTGAGCCGTCCGAAATGCAAATCGGCACTTTGCTGGAGACGCTCTCCAAGCCCGACGCAGAGTCTGCCGTGACCGCAGTGCTGGACGCGGTAGCCGCCTTCCAGGGCGGCAAAGACCACTTCGACGACGAAACCCTCGTCGTCATCCGCGTCCGGTAGTTATTTCTACGACAAGAGTGTTTCTCATTACTCACCACCCCGCTTGAGCGAGTGCTGACGCAGATGGAGCTAAACTCCAAATAACAGTGGTGACACTCACCGAACTCGGAGATCGCATCTGCATCATGGGGCCGTCGAACAGTGGCAAATCGACGCTAGCCGATGCCATCGCCCGCAAAAATCATTCGCGGGCTGTTCACCTTGACCGTCTCTACCATCAGCCTGGAACGAATTGGATACCACGCCCCTTCGCCGAATTCAAGAATCTGCATGATGTAGCCATCGACGTTCCCCGTTGGGTCATAGACGGCAATTACTCACAGCTACTTCCACAGCGTCTGGCTCGTGCCACGGGATTCATTTTGCTCGATATCTCAGCTCCTCTAAGCCTCTTACGTTACATCCGCCGCAGTCTGCTTAGCCGTGGACGGAGTGGAGCTCTTGAAGGGGGCAAGGATAGCGTGAAATGGAATATGCTTCGGCACATCACGACCACGACTCTCGAAAATCGGAGACGTTACGCCAGGTTGCTGGAGACGATTGAGGTGCCGAAAATATACCTCGCCTCGGCGAAGCAGATTGGCGCTTGCTATTCGGAATGGCAGTTGGAGCGCTAAGCCGAATCCAATCAGGAGATCGCACCGATGCTCTGCCTGTGTCACTCCTCATAAGCCGGCTTATCGTCATTGGATGAACAACCCGATGGCCAGCCCGTTAGAATGGCTGGGTATGTCTTCTATAACCACTTCCACCACTCAGACCGTGCAGCCTGCGCGCACGGTGCGCGGTAGCGTTCGTCTGCCGGGCGATAAGAGCATCTCGCACCGCTATGCCATGCTGGCCGGTCTGGCTCAGGGCACGTCGCGCCTCAGCAACTTCTCCACTGGCGCGGACCCGCACAGCTCGCTTGCCTGCATGGAGGCGCTGGGCGCCACCGTGGTCAAGCGCGACGATGGCGTGATTGAAGTGACCGGCGTTGGCGGCAAATTCCACCAGCCCACACGCGACCTGGATTGCGGCAATTCCGGATCGACCATGCGCATGCTCGCGGGCCTGGTGGCATCGCACCCCGGCACGTACACCTTCGTGGGCGACGCGTCGCTGACCAAGCGGCCGATGCAGCGCATCAAGGGACCGTTGGAACAGATGGGCGCACCCATTGACCTGACCGAAGGCCACGCTCCCATGACCGTGCATGGCGGCCCGCTGAAGGCCATCGAGTTCAGCACGCCCATTGCCAGCGCGCAGGTGAAGACTGCCGTGCTCTTCGCAGGCCTCGGAGCCGACGGCACCACCACGCTGCAGGAGGCTGTGCGCACACGCGACCACTCGGAACACGCGTTGCGCGCCTTTGGCGTAGAGCTGGAACGCACCAAAGGTGCCATCTCCATCCGCGGTGGTCAACAGCTGCACGCGATTGATGCAACCGTGCCCGGTGATCTTTCGTCCGCAGCGTTCTTTCTGTGCGCTGCACTGCTCTTCCCCGACTCGCAGCTGGTGCTGGACGAGGTGGGCATGAACCCTTCGCGCAGTGCTCTGCTGGATGTGCTGGCAGGCATGGGCCTGCAGGTGAAGGTGCTTGACCTGGCAGAGAAGCACGGCGAAATGGTTGGCACGCTGCAGGTGAACGGCCCAGTTGAGATCACCGGCGCGGAGATCACCGGCGACCTGCCCGCACTCATCATTGACGAGCTGCCCGTGCTGGCTGCCATTGGTCCGTTTACGCGCAACGGCGTACTCATCCGCAACGCGAAGGAGCTGCGCGTGAAGGAGAGTGACCGCATCGCGCTCGTGGTGCAGAACCTGCGTGCGGTGGGCGCGGTGGTGGAAGAGTTTGAGGATGGCCTCCACGTTCCGGGCGGACAGACGCTCACCGGCGGCGTGGTTGACTCTGCCGACGACCACCGCATAGCCATGGCGTTTGCCATTGCTGGGCTGCGTGCAACAGGCGAGACGACCATCCACGGCGCAGAGGCTGCGGCCATCTCCTTTCCGGAATTCTTCCCGCTGCTGCGCGAACTTTCGCAGGGATAGGCTCAGCCGCCATGCGCGTTGTTCAAACGGTCTTCGGCACCTTTCACCACTTTGAGCTGGCGCGCGAGCTACGCAAACGTGGCCACCTGGAGGCGATCTTCTCCACCTTTCCGTGGAGCCGCCTGCAGCGTGAAGGTCTGCCGCATGACGTGGTCCGCAGCTTCCCGTGGTTTCACACGGCGGAGTATCTGCTGAGCCGCTACGCGCCCAAGCTGCGGGGTCTGCGCAAGCCGCTGGCATACGCAAACACCACGCAGTTTGATGAGTGGACGACGCGGCAGATTGCGGCAATGCAGAAGAACGGCAAGCACGTTGACGCGCTCATTGGCATCTCCGGATCAAGCCTGAAGGCGGGACAGCTGGTGCAGCGGAATGGTGGCGTCTTCATCTGCGATCGCGGATCGACGCATCAGCGCTTTCAGCATGAGATTGTTGCGGAAGAGCACAAGCTGTGGGGCCTGCCTGCACCGGAGTTTGACGAACGACTGATGCTGCGCGAAGAGACGATCTACGCCACAGCAGATGCCATCACCGTCCCCTCCACTGCAACGGTTCGCTCTTTCGTGGCGATGGGTGTGCCGCAGGAGAAGATGCACCGCATTCCGTATGGTGTAAACCTCGATCGCTTCAAACCCACGGGCACGCCGCCTGCGGATAGTTTTCAGTGCCTGTTTGCTGGCTCGGTCAGCGTACGCAAGGGCTTCCCTTACCTGCTGGAAGCTTTCGCAAAGGTGAACCATCCGCGGAAGAAGCTGGTTGTTGCCGGCGGAATGCAGCCGCAGATGCAAAGCATCCTGTCGCGCTTCCCTACCGCGGATGTTGAGCTTCTCGGAGCCATCCCGCAGTCACAGCTGATCGACCTGATGAGCAGTAGCCACGTACTCATTCTGCCCAGCATTGAAGAGGGGCTGGCGCTGGTGCAGGCACAGGCGATGGCGTGCGGCTGCCCCGTGATTGCATCGCGCAACAGCGGTGGTGAGGATTTGTTTGATGACGGTGTGGAAGGCTTCATCGTTTCCATTCGCAGTGCGGATGCGCTGACAGCACGCATGCAGCAGCTTGCCGATGACCCCGCTCTGCAAAAAGCGATGAGCGCCGCTGCACTTGAACGTGTGAAGCGCATTGGCGGCTGGCAGCAGTATGGCGAAGCATGGGAAAAGCTACTGTTGCAACTTACCGGCAATGCCGCCGTGCAAAGCTAGAATGATGCCATCTCAATCACACGGCGAGTACACACAATGTCCGATGTAGCCGCGAACTCAAAGATGTTGTTCATACCCGAGGTTGAGGCCTTTGGCGGAGCGGAGCGCAGTGTGCTCGCCTTCTCGCGCTGGTTGCATGAACACGGCATCGCAAATCATTTGCTGACGTATCACGACCACATTGGTCTAGCAAAATATGCGCAGCATCCTTTGCCTGTGGTTGCACTGAACCCCGCCGGCGGTGGGCGCGCCAAGGTAAAGGCACTGCGTACCTACCTAAACGGCCAGCATCGCGTACCGCAGTTGCTCTGCTCCGGCTATCAGCCTGCGATGCATGCCACGATTGCCGGTGCGCGGGCCTTCCACACTCTGATGCATGACACACCATCGCTGTTTAGCGACGGGGGCAGGCGCAACTGGAAGGGTTCGCTGCGCATTGGCCTCTCCAACAAAGTCGTCGGCTATGGACTGCGGTCGGGTGGCGCAACGGTCGTCACCAGCGAGTACCTGAAGAGCGAATGCCGCAAAGACTTCGGCATCGACGCGAAGATTGCGCGCATGGGGGGCCTTGGCTCTGCGGAGCAATTTCACGAACGGCGCGTGGAAGGCACGTTGAACCTGCTCTCTGCCTCGCGCATTGAACACAACAAACGCATCGACTGGATGCTGAATGGACTTGCAGCGCTGGAGCGCAGTGCCACACCGCTTTCAAGCCGCGTGGACTGGCACCTTCGTCTTGCAGGCAAAGGCTCTTTGCTTGAGCCGTTGCGCACACGCGCTGCAGAGCTTGGCCTGGCGGACCGAGTTCACTTCCTTGGATTTGTCAGCGACGACGAACTTCACGGGCTGTATCAAAGCGCACATCTCTTCCTGATGCCTGCGGTTCAGGGCTACGGCATTCCGGCAGTGGAGTCGCTGCAGGTCGGCCTGCCAGTGTTGCTGCATCGCGAGTCGGGCGTGAGCGACATTCTGCGTGAGACGCCTTGGGCCACAGTTATCTATGGCGGCGAAGAGGCGATGGTGCCGGCGCTGGCACAGGCGATTGATGGAGTCATTGAAGGCCGCCAACTGGGACAGCCATTGCCTGCGTTGCAGACGGAAGATGAGTGGGCCGAGCAGGTGGCGCGCTACTGTGGTTGGGTTTAAGGCTGAGCGGCTGGGTCTAACCAACTACATCTTGTAGCGGCCCATGTCGTCATCGCCCAGGCCTTCCAGCCAGTGGCGCAGCTCATCGGTGTTGATATCGCGGCCACCCTTCTGGCCCACGCGCGCCGCGTCCATTACGGAGCGGGCCACGTAAATGGGGCAATCCGCACGCATCGCCAGCGCAAGCGCATCAGAAGGCCGAGCATCCAGGCTCATGGCCTCGCCATTTCGCTCCATCCAGATCAGAGCGTAGAAGGTGTCCTCACGCAGATCATTCACCACCACGCGCGTTACATGCGCGTCAAAGGCACGCAGCGCATGGCGCAGCAGGTCATGCGTCATGGGCCGTGGCGTGGCAGACTTTTCAATCTCAAGCGCGATGGCATTCGCCTCAAAAATTCCCACCCAGATGGGCAGCACACCGTCGCCCTTCACATCCTTCAGCACAATCATGGGCATGTTGGTGACGGGGTCCATCATCAGGCCGCGGATGCGTACCTCAACCTCATCCGCCGTGCCGTCAAGCGCGGCGCTGCCCCGTGTGTGCGATTGCGAGCGGGCCATGCTAAACCTGCACCACTTCGCCCACCAGGCTATTGGGGAAGGTCTTGGTGATCTTTACGTTCAGGTAGCTGCCAAGTGCCGGCAGGATGGGCTGCGTCGTGGTGAAGTTGACGGTCTTGTTCTGCGATGAGCGGCCGGTGATCTGTCCGCGCTGTGAGTTGTAGCCCTCCACCATCACATCCATCACCTGGCCCATGTGGCGTTCATAGCTGATGCGCTGGCGCTCGCGCTGCGCATTCATCAGCCGCTGCAGACGCTCTGCCTTCACCTCATCGGGGACTGTGTCTGGCATGCCCACTGCAGGCGTGTTGGGCCGCTGCGAATACTGGAAGGCAAACACAGCGTCATAGCCCACTTCATCGAGCATGGTCATGGTCTGGGCAAAATCATCTTCCGTCTCACCGGGAAAGCCGACGATGATGTCCGTCGTCATGCTGATGTCGCGCTTCGCCGCCTTGATCCATGCGATGCGTTCCAGGTACCACTCGCGTGTGTACTCGCGCTGCATGGCCTTCAGCACGGCAGACGAGCCGGACTGCACGGGAAGATGCACGTGATCGCAAACGGTCGGCATGCGGTCAATCACTTCGACAATGTCCGGCGTAAAGTCACGCGGATGCGACGTGGTGAAACGCACGCGGCGCACACCGGGCAGTTCGCCAATGGCGCCCAGCACCTCGGCAAAGCTGCGCTTGCCCTCGGGATCGCGGTAGCTGTTCACGTTCTGGCCCAGCAGCTGGATGTCCGTATAGCCCTGCTCGGCCATGCGCTGCGCCTCAGCCATCACGGATTCGGACGAGCGCGAGCGCTCCTTGCCGCGCGTGTATGGAACCACGCAGTAGCTGCAGAACTTGTCGCAACCTTCAATGATGGTGATGTAACCGCGATGCGGATTCGAGCGCGAGGTAAATTCGGTGTCGAAAGTCTCTTCCTGCGTGCGATGGTCGTCCAGGCCGGTGATGCGCTTTTCGCCCGCTTCCAGGCGCACCAGCATCTCCGGCAGGTTGCGGTACGACGCGGAGCCCGACACCAGCGAGACGTATGGAGCGCGCTCGAAGATCTTCTCGCCCTCCTGCTGCGCCACACAGCCCAGCACGGCAAACTGCTTGCCCTCGCCCTGCATGCGCTTGTACTCGTTCAGCCGGTGGAAGACCTTCTGCTCTGCCTTGTCGCGGATGGAGCAGGTGTTGTACAGAATCAGCCCTGCCGCCTCTTCGTCCTCCACGCGGACGTAGCCCTCATGCTCCAGCGTGCCAATGACCTTTTCGGAGTCATGGGCATTCATCTGTCACCCGAAGGTCTCAATGTAAAAGGTCTTGGCTGCAGTACTCATAGGAGCTAAGTATAGCGTTCATCGAGACGCGACCGCGCGTGCGGTTGTCAGGTGCCGGATGACATTGATTGGAAGGGATTTGGTAGCGTTACCGGGGCTCGAACCCGGACTCTTCGCCTTGAGAGGGCGACGTGTTAACCAGTTACACCATAACGCCACTGGAGGGATGAACATCCCTGCGCGACTTCGTAATTATACCGCAATCTTTGCCGGTCTTAAAAAGCTCGGTGGCTGGAATGGATCAGACCCTGTGGTGCCGTCAGATGCCGCTGGGATCCTTCGCTTTGCTCAGGATGACAGGCTTTAGGGGCAGAGGGACTTGAAGACGGATGCGAAAGCAGGTCTCTCCACTTCGCTGCGCTTCGGTCGAGATGACAATTCGTTGGCGAGCTGAGGGATTTCAATGCCGACCAGCGGGAGGACCACGCGAAGCAGTAAAACGGCGTGTGAACGCCTAGATGCCGAGGCGTTTGACTTCGTCGTTGTAGTACTTGCGGTACAGAATGTCCCACTCCTGCGAGCCTTCGAGGATGATGCGCTGCTGCGATGAGATTTTCAGCCGGGCTGCGGCGTCAATCTTCACCTCGTCGGCGAAGAGCATTTCCAGAATCTTGCGGGCTTCCTGGCGGATGGTGTTGCGGTCTTCCAGAAACTCCGCCTCGTCCACCTCTGCCAGCGTGTCGGCAATTACGTGGGCCAGCTTGTTTACCTTGTCGCGAGAGATGCGCATGGCTACAGCACCGCCTTGTAGTGGTTGACCAGGCGCAGCTTCACTTTTTTGAACATCTCCGGGTAGCTGGCACCGGCCTTCACCATGTCGCCCTGGATGCTCTCAAGGATCTGCCGGGCCTCGTCGTTGATGCGGTCTTCCAGCGACAGTTCATCCAGCAGGCCGGCGTTGACACGCTCAGCCACCACGGGCGGCTTATCCGTGCGAATCATCTTCGCTTCCACAAGCCTGCGAACCACTTGGCGCGACAGGTATCCGACGTAATCTTTGGAAAAGAGCATGGGCAAGAAGGAGGATAGCATGTGTCCTGCCGGACGGTCCCGCTGCGCGCGGGGCGGCGTTGGCACGCCTTTTACTCCTTCGGGTGGCCCTTCCGTTGGTCGGGATCGAGATTTGTGCTGCTGCCGGATAAATGCAGGTCCTTCGGCTTCGCTCAGGATGACAAATCTTTGGCGAGAGGCGAAGCCAGTAAAAAGGTGCGTGAGCACCCACCCTCCGAGAAGGAGGCCCGTCCGGCAGGACAGGCTTTTCCCTGTTACTTCCCTTGGCGTTTGGCGGCTTTGGCCAGGTTCTTTGGATCATCATGCAGCAGCCGCTGCACGGGGCGGCCGCCGAGCAGGTGTTCCTGCACGATCTCGCTGGCGTCGCGCTGGTGAACGAAGCTGTACCAGACGTTGTCCGGGTAAACGGCGCAGACGGCGGCGTGTTCGCACTGGTCCATGCAGCTGACTTCCAACACGCGGACGCGGCCCTTCAGCCCGGCATCCTTCACCGCGTCTTTCAGCGCCTCGCGCAGCTGTTTTGAACCCTCGTTGCGGCATGAGGGCCTGTCCGCGCTGGGGTCGCGTTCATTCAGGCACACCAGAATCTGTCGCTCAGGAATCGGCATTCGGCAATACTAATCCACAGCTGATTTTGATCCCGACCAGCGGGAGGGCCCACGCGAAGCGCGAGAACGGCACGAAGTGCTTTCCTGCTGTGTGGGCTGTGCCGTTGGTGAGACAATCGTGTTCATGCAGCCAGACGATCTCCTCAGCCTGAAAGACGACATGATCGCGTTCATCGCCGGCAATGGCCTGCGCCGGTTGAGCGCCTACGTGCCGGAGGATGTGCCCTCCGTGATGTTTGAGGAGGAGAACGCCGACGGCTGGAAAGATTTTGTGGAACACGCCAAGGCCACCAACGTTCCGTTTGTGACGATGAGCGAAGTGGTGCTGGAGAAGGCGGACATTGAGACGCTGATTGAGCGCACACGCGTTCACCACTTTCCTGACGAAGCCGGGCAGGAACTGGATGACGCGCAGTATCTGCTGAAGTTTGTGGGTAAAACGGGCTATCTGCAGCTGGGCTTTTCACACGGTGGCGTCATGTTTCTATATGAGACGGCCACCGAGTGGTACGACCGCTACCAGCAATGGATGGAAGCCGTGGCCGACCTGGGCAGCATTGTGCTGGACGACGGGGACGACGAGTAGGCGATGACGGTGGACTCCGCCGCTACTGCTGACGTACCGAAAATTTCAACCGCCGCAAACGCCCGTTGGGTGGGCCCGGAAGAGCCTTCTTTGGAAGCCCACGGTCTTGCAGCGGCTTTGGAACAGCCGCTGTGGTTTGCGGGCGTGCTGGTTTCGCGTGGCGTGGAGACACCTGCGGACGCCCGCCGCTTTCTTGTGCCAAGCATGGATGCGCTGCATGACCCCATGCTGATGTGTGGCATGAAGGAAGGCGTTGCGCGCATTCTGCAGGCCGTGGCCCGGCGGGAATCCATCCTCATCTACGGCGACTATGACGTCGACGGCACCACAGCAACCGTGCTGCTGAAGACTGCGATTGACCGCGTTACACCTGTGGGTACGCAGTCGCTGGTGCGTTTTCACATACCGCACCGCATCCGCGAAGGTTATGGCATGCAGAACGCCGTGCTGGCCGATGCCGCCGCACAAGGCGTGCGGCTGGTGGTCAGCGTGGACACAGGCATTCGCGCCTTTGAGCAGGCGGATGAGTGCCGCGAGCTGGGGCTGGACCTGATTGTGACCGACCATCACCTGCCCGATGGTGCTGGTGTGCCGGACGCGGTTGCGGTCATTAATCCCAATCAGCTTGGCTGCGACTATCCATACAAACATTTGTGCGGCGCGGCTGTGGCGTTCAAGCTGGCTCATGCGTTGCTGCATGCCGCCGCTGCGGAACCTCCTCAGCCCGCCGCATGGCGCACCGTGGACGGCATCGCACTGTGGGAGAAGATGCTGCCCTCGCTGCTAAAGCTGGTGGCGATTGCCACCGTTGCGGACGCCGTGCCGCTCACCGGCGAGAACCGTGTGCTGGTCGCGCTGGGTCTGCGTGCGTTGCGCGATCCGCGCCAGCACGGCCTGCGCGCCTTGATGGACCTGGCAGGCGTAGTGGCCGATGAAGAACGCGGCCCCAGCGCGACGGAAATCGCCTTCCGCATTGCGCCGCGCATCAACGCCGCCGGACGCATGGATGTGGCCAGCGACGTCGTACGGCTCTTCCTGACGCGCGATGCCGCGGAAGGTACCGCGCTGGCGCAGAAGCTGCATGACCTGAATGAGGCCCGCCGCAACGTGGAAGCCACGGTGCTCGCCTCGCTGGAAGAGCAGATGGTCGCTCTGCGTGCGGATGAAGCCGCGCTGGATGCGGCGGGCTGCCTGGTGCTGGATGGCGAGGGCTGGCATCGCGGCGTGATCGGCATCCTGGCATCGCGCGTGGTGGAGCGGATGGGACGGCCTGCCGTGGTCATTGCGCATGAAGACGGCCACGCCCACGGCTCCGGCCGCTCCGTTGCGGGCTTTCACCTGCTGGACGCGATCACCGCTGCGCACACAGAGGCGCAGCCGCCGATCTTTGACCGCTTTGGCGGCCACGCACACGCCCTTGGATTCTCCATGCCTTCGGACCTGGTGGGTTTGCTGCGGCAGCGTTTGTCGGCGTACTCCGTTGGCAGGCTGCGGCCGGAGATGCTGCAGCAGCGCATGGAGATTGATGCGGAGATTGAACTGGACGAGCTGGGCGCAGAGCGCAGCCCGGAACTGCTGCGCCGCCTGCGGCTGCTGGAACCCTACGGCCAGGCCAACCGCGAACCCATCTTCATGGCCCGGGCTTGCACTATTGCAGACGAGCCGCAGGTGCTGAAGGAGCGCCATCTTAAGCTCCGCTTCAGGACTGCTGGCGATACTACCGTCAGCTGCCTGGGCTGGAGCCGCGCTGTCCTATGGCCGGAGCGGCTACGTGAGATGGGCATTGGCGCGGGTAGCGTGGTGGACGCGGTCTTTCGCGTTCGCGAGAATCGCCACCCCGTGTATGGCGGCGCGGAGATGGAACTGTGCGATCTTCGGCCTGCAACCGCCGTGGACACTACAAAAGTCGAAACTTAAGTGGACCCTCTGTCTTAGTTTTGAGTCTCATATAATGGCAAATTGGCATGAGTGAAACCCCCAGCGGTAACGGCAGCAAGGTAGCCATCAGAATCGCGATCGTGGTGGCACTCGCTGTCATTGCGGGCGTCGCGATCCGTCATTACACCCGTTCTGTCACGGCAATCCGCGTGGCCAGCGTGGGTTACGGCGATCTGATCACCATTCTCCCCACCAGCGGCAAAGTTGAGCCGATTGAGAACTTTCAGGCACATGCTGAGGAGCCAGGCAGCGTGGAGGCCGTGTACGTCCGCGCAGGCCAGTATGTTGAGGCAGGCACTCTGCTGCTGCGGCTGAACTCCGCTTCGGCCGATGCCCGCGTGGAAACGGCGCGATCTGCGGTGGCACAGGCGCAGGCGGCTCAGTTTGACATTCGCCAGGGTGGCTCAACCGATGAACGCATCGGCCTTGCCGGCGATCTGGATCGGGCAAAGCTGCAGGTGGAGCAGACACAAAGCAGCCTGACGGCCCTGCAGGCTCTGCAGGCAAAGGGCGCTGCATCGGCCAACGAAGTTGCTTCCGCTCAACAGCGACTGGCCACCGCGCAAAGTCAGCTTGCATCGTTGCAGCAGCGCTCTACCCAACGCTATGCACCAACCGATAAGGAACGCGTATCGGCCCAGATGGCCGACAGCCGCGCCGGTCTCGCATCGGCAGAAAAAACGCTGGCACAGGCAGTGGTTCGGGCGCCGTTTGCGGGCACGGTCTATTCCCTGCCCGTCAAGCAATATGACTTTGTGGGAGCAGGCGAGGAGCTGGTTCAGCTTGCAGATCTGTCGCGCGTGCAGGTGCTTGCCTACTTTGACGAGCCGGAGATCGGCAAGCTGCGTGTGGGCGACGCCGTCGTCATCAAGTGGGATGCGAAGCCGACATCTTCATGGCACGGCCACATCGTTCGTACGCCGACCACCGTCAAGACCTATGGCTCACGCAATGTGGGCGAGTGCCTCATCACCGTGGACGACTCCAAGGGTGACCTGCTGCCCTACACCAACGTGAATGTCAGCGTGACAACCCAGCAGATTTACCACACGCTGAGCCTGCCCCGTGAGGCGCTGCACACGCAGGGCGGCAACTTCGTCTACCTGGTGCAGCGTAACGTTCTGGTACGCCGCCCCATCAATGTAGGCGCGCTGAACCTGACGACCGTGCAGATTACCGGCGGTCTGCAGGCCGGCGACGTGGTTGCACTGAATCCCATTGGCTCTGATGTGGACCTTGTTGACGGTCTACAGGTCACGGTTGTCAAACAGTGAGTTCTCGCGCCAGCAGCGGTTGTCGTCACAAGCTTCAGGCAGTGTGCAGCCTGCCGCTGCTAACGGTTGCTGTGACCTATATCTATGGACAGATACCTGTAGCTGCAGTGGCTGACGCGCGCACTGGGCGTGTGGATGCTGCCCTTTCTGAATTGAATGCTGCTCCCAAAAACGCGGAGACACACGCCCTGCTCTGCTCGCTCTACGCCTCAGTCGAACACCGCGATCAGGCCATCTCCGAATGCGAGGCAGCGGCAAAGGCCGCTCCGCAGAACAGCACCTATAAGCTGCGTCTGGCGCGTGTGTATGGCGACAAGGCCAACCACGCCGGAATGATTACCGGCATGCAGCTGGTGGGCAAGATTCGTGACAGCTTTCAGCAGGCCGTGCAGCTGGACGGTCGCAACATAGAGGCCTTGAGCGACCTGGGCCAGTTCTATGTGGATGCGCCGGGAGTTGTGGGTGGCGGCATCGACAAGGCGCAGGCGCTGGTTGAGCGCCTGAAGCCGCTCTCGCAGGCGCGTGCGCATCGGCTGGCAGGCATGATTGCGGCGGAAAAAAACGACGATGCCGCGGCAATCAACGAATTCAACGCGGAGATTGCGGTGTCGCATTCTGCGGAGTCGTACTACGATCTTGCCAACTTCTACCGCAGCCGCAAGCAGTACGACCGCGCAGCACAGAACGCCAAGCAGGCCATTGTTGCAGACACGCTGCACGGCGCGGACACGGTAGATGCTGCGGCCATGTTGATTGAGATGAAGCGCGAAGTGCCCGCCGCACAGACCGGCCTGAGAGGCTACCTGGGAGCCACGCTGAGCGACGATGTTGCCAGCTACGCGCGCGCGCACACCCTGCTGGGCCATGCGCTGGACATCTCCGGCGATACAACCGGCGCGCAGCACGAATACACCGCGGCGCTGGCGCTGGCGCACGACTATGAACCCGCACGCAAGGCGCTGAAGCCATGACCCTGCGCACAACATCACGATGCATCGCGCTGGCGCTGACTGCCGTAACAACCGGCAGTCTTCATGCGCAGATTTCGCTGCAGTCCGCTGTCAATCTTGCGTTGAAGAACAGCCCCAAGGTGCGCGCCGCACAGGCTGACCTGGACAAGGCGCGGGCCGCCCGCGGAGAGGCGAAGGACGCCTATGTTCCGCAGATCTCCACGCAGACGGGCTATGGCCAGTACACCGGAGCGCCACTGAATGTGCCCGTGATCTTCAGGATTGATGCGCAGAGCCTGGTCTTTTCGTTCTCGCAGAGGGACTACATTCGTTCGGCTCAGCAAGGTGTCGAGGCGGCCGAACACGCCCTGAAATCTACCGAGATTGAGATCGCGGAAGACACGACCAATACCTACCTTGGGCTGGACAGCGCGCTGCAGCGGCAGGCCGTGCTGCAGCAGGAATCTGGATTTGCAGACAAGCTGGTCACCATCACGGGTGAGCGCATTACCGCAGGCGTGGATGCGAAGGTGGAGCTGCCGAAATCGCGCCGCACTGCCACGCAGATTCGCCTGCAGGCGCTGCAGGTGGCTGACGAAATCGCGGGCGACCGCGAGCACCTTGCACAGCTTACGGGCTTACCCGCCACTGCTCTCGCGACCATTCCGGCGTCCGTACCTGTTTTTGATACGCCCCACACGGACAACGGCAACACCGTTGTGGCGGACAGCGAGGGTATCCGCGCGGCCTATGCCACTGCAGAGGCGAAGCGGTATATCGCCTTTGGAGACAGCCGCTACCTGCTGCGGCCGCAGATTTCGCTGGGCGCAAACTACAGCCGAGTGGACGCCAGCCTGTCCTCATATGCCTCGTATTACCCGCGGTTTGGCGGCACGCCCGATGCTCCCAACAGTAATAACTCCCTCGGTGTGGGTGTGCAGATCAGCATTCCTCTGCTGGATCTGGCGCACCGGTCCAAGGCACGCCAGTCAGCCGCAGAGGCCGCCAGGGCTTTTGCCGTGGCCGACCAGCAGCGTGGCGTCTTCCGCGAGGGCCGCGCCAAGCTGCAAAACTCCACTGCAGAGCTGGCGCTGCGGTCGCAGCTGGCGCGCGACGACCAGGAAATTGCGCACGACCAGCTGGAGGCGCTGCAGGTGCAGCTGGATGCCGCGGCAAGCACCGGCGCCACACCTGCCAATCCCAAGGATCAGCTGAATGCGCAGCTGCAGGAACGGCAAAAGTACCTGGATGTGCTGAACGCTGACCTGCAACTACAACAAACACAGGTAAATCTGCTGCGGCAGACGGAGGGGCTTGGCAGCTGGATTCTGGGCGGTCCGCAGGGTTCGGCGGTGGTAGCCCCTACGGTCGTGACTCCCTCGGTTCCCGTAGCTGCCCCCTCCACCCTTCCGGAAGCCCCGCCCGCTGGCGCTCCAACCCACTGAATTTCAGCAAAATCCTCCGCCGGGGTTCCCCCGCAGATACGTCTGCCACAACTCCGCGTTACCCGTCACCAAATGGTAAAATTGGACTCAAATCATGGTATTGAAGACGCTCCTCCTGAACCCGCCCTCCTTTGAGAATTTTGACGGTGGCGCCAGCTCCCGTTGGCCCGCGACCCGTGAGATCGAGTCCTACTGGTATCCCGTGTGGCTGGCGTACCCCGCCGGCATGCTGGAAGGCTCGCGCCTGCTGGACGCTCCGCCGCACCACATCAGTGCGGACCAGACCATTGAGATTGCAAAGGGCTATGAGTTCCTGGTGCTGTTCACTTCGACCGTTGGCTGGGCTGGCGATCACGCGCTGGCACAGGCCATCAAGAAGGCGAATCCCACCATCAAGATTGCGTTCGTTGGACCGCCGGTAACCACGGATCCTGAGCGCGCTCTGAACGAGTGCGATGCCATCGACTTCATCTGCCGCCGCGAGTTTGACTACTCCATCGTGGAGTTTGCGCAGCACAAGCCCCTGGCAGAGATCACCGGCATCAGCTACAAGGACGCCAACGGCGTCATCCAGCACAACGAGGATCGCCCGCAGGTGGAAGACCTGGACGCGATGCCCTGGGCCACCAAGATCTACAAGCGCGACATGGACGTGACGCGCTACAACGTGCCGTTCCTGCTGCACCCATACATTGCGCTGTACTCCACGCGCGGCTGCCCGGCGCAGTGCACCTTCTGCCTGTGGCCCCAGACGCTCAGCGGCCACGCATGGCGCAAGCGCTCCACGGACGACGTTGCGGCAGAGCTGAAGTGGGCGAAGGAAAACTTCCCAGACGTGAAGGAGTTCTTCTTTGATGACGACACCTTCAACATCCAGAAGGAACGCACCATTGAGCTGTGCGAGAAGCTGAAGCCCCTCAACATCACGTGGTCCTGCACATCGCGTACCACCACGCATCGCGACACGCTGAAGGCCATGAAGGATGCCGGATGCCGCCTGCTGATTGTGGGTTTTGAGTCGGGCGATCCGCAGATTCTGAAGAACATCAAGAAGGGCTCGACAGTTGAGCGTGCACGTGAGTTTGTGAAGGACTGCCATGACCTGGGCCTGATCATCCACGCCGACTTCATCCTGGGCCTGCCGGGTGAGACGAAGGAGTCGATCTGGAACACGATCAACTTCGCGAAGCAGTTGGATTGCGAAACGGTCCAGGTTTCGGTTGCGCATGCGTATCCGGGAACTGAGTTCTACGATTACGCCAAGCGCAACGACTTCATCACGAACGAGAAGATGGAAGATGGCGGCGGTCACCAGATGGCGCACATCGAGTATCCGGGGTTGCCGACCGAGTACGTGATGGAGATGGTGCATAAGTTTTACGACGAGTACTACTTCCGTCCAAAGGCTGCGTTCCGCGTGGTGTGGAAAGCTGTTGTGAATCGCGATGTGCCGCGACTTTATGTTGAGGCCAAGGCGTTCATGAAGCTGCGCTCGCAGAGGAATAAGGCGTCGCGGGCGAAGAAGGAAGCGAACGCGTTGAAGGCGCAGGAGAGCGTCAGCTTGAATGCGTAAACGGATTTGAA
>JAMFTB010000129.1 GCA_026225595.1 Terriglobus sp.
GGCACGTGCGCCGCAGCAGCAACCTGCTTCTCAATGGGGTGGGCATGCGCACAGCCGGGGCAGCCAAGGTCTTCAAACACGACGATGGCAACCTTGCTGCCCGCAGGCGGCTTCAGCAATGTGAGATTCTGCAGCGTTCCATTATTGGGAGGAGTGCCGGCAAACTGCGCACGCGCCGGAACACATAGCAGAGCGAAGACAGCGAGAGAGGCGCTGGCATGCAAAAAACACTTCATCGTCATCTCTCCTCCGTTTCGTCTAGCTAGTGCGATGCGCCGACAAGTTCGTCGGTGGTGATGAAGTTCTTCTCGGTGCGAACACCCTTCAGGTATTCCTCAAACTCAGGGCGGAACTTCTTGATGAACCCCAGCGTGGGCATGGCGGCTGCGTCGCCAAGCGGGCAGAAGGTACGGCCCATCATATTTTCGGCCAGATACTGAATGTTGTTGATGTCCTTGAGGTTGCCGCCGCCGTTGTAAAAGCGCGTCAGTGTCTTCTTCAACCAGTCCGTGCCTTCGCGGCAGGGGATGCACCAGCCGCAGGATTCATGCTGGTAGAACTTGATCGTCCTGAGAGCGAACTCGACGATGGATACCGTCTCGTCCAACACCACGATGCCGCCTGAGCCAAGCATGGTGCCGGCTTTGCCCATCTGGTCGAAGTCCAGTCCAACGTCAATCTCATCGGGCAGCAGCACCGGGCACGATGATCCGCCGGGAACGACAGCCTTCAGCTTGCGGCCACCCTTGATGCCACCGGCAACTTCATAGATGGCCTTCCTCAGGCTGTAGCCCATGGGCAGCTCGTAGACGCCGGGGCGCTCCACGTGGCCGCTAATGCCGAAGAGGCGCGTGCCGCCATTGCGTTCGCTGCCGATCTTCGCGTACGCCTCGCCGCCCATCAGCAGAATGTGCGGAGCAGAGGCAATCGTTTCAGCATTATTGATAACTGTAGGTCCACCATAAAGGCCGACCACGGCAGGGAACGGAGGCTTGATGCGCGGAACACCGCGCTTGCCCTCAAGCGATTCCATCAGTGCAGACTCTTCACCAACCTCGTACGCACCGGCTCCGGTCTGCGTCACAATGTCGAAGTCCACACCTTCTTTGCCGAAGATGTTCTTGCCCAGGTAGCCCTTGGCATAGGCGTCCGCAACGGCCTTTTCCACGATCTTCAGAAGGTAGCGATACTCGCCGCGCAGGTAGATAAAGCCCATCTTTGCGCCAATGGCCAGGCCCGCGATCATGGTGCCTTCAATCACGGCGTGCGGATCATGCAGGAAGATCACGTGATCTTTGCAGGTGCCGGGCTCGCTCTCGTCGCCGTTGACCAGAACATACTTGGGCTTCGCACTGACCTTGGGCACAAACGACCACTTCATGCCCGTGGGAAAGCCAGCACCACCGCGGCCGCGCAGGCCGCTTGCCTTCATCTCGTTGATGACCCATTCCGGGCCGCTCTCAATGGCCTTCTGCACGGCCTTATAGCCGTCCAGCTCGACGTACTTGTCAATCTCAGCCGCGCCCTGACCAAAGCGGCGGGAGAGGACCTTGACTTCTTCCGGGTGCGAGACGAGTGTTGGCATCTACTTCACGTCCTTTCCACGTCCTGCGGCGTAATCCGCCAGGATTGAGTCGACCTTAACGGTCGTCAGATTGTCGTGGAAGTCGTAGTTTACCTGCATTGCCGGAGCCCAGCAGCAGGCGCCAATACACTCAACCTCTTCCAGGCTGAACTGGCCGTCTGCTGTGACCTCTTTGTGGCCAATGCCCAGCTTCGCCTTGCAGTGGTCCAGAATGTCATAGCCGCCCACCAGCATGCAGCTGATGTTGGTGCATACCTGCACGTTGTACTTGCCGGCCGGCTTGGTGCGCAGCATGGAGTAGTAGCTAAGCACGCCACGTACGTCCAGCTCCAGCAGGTCCAGCCGCTGGGCAAGCTCGGCCACCACCGCGTCAGAAACGTAACCCACCTCATCCTGCGCATACAGCAGCATGGGGATCAGCGCAGAGCGCTTCACCGGGTACAGCGTGACGAGATGATCGAAGCGCGCGGCCGTAGCCGACGAGAAGATGCTGTTCGTAACGGTGCTCACACGGCAATTATCGCCGAAGCGAGCCGCTCTGCGAACAAGTCCATCTCATCTTCCTCACCGCCAACCTGCGCACGGCCGTTTTCGGTAAGGGCAAAGGGCATTTCTGTGCCGGAACTGGTGCGGTATTGGGCGGAAGTGAAGTTCATCCAGCGCAGGCCGTAGCGTACGGTAATCGAATCGTCTGAGACTTCCACAACCGCATGCTGCTCCCGACCCAGGGAATGAACCGCCGCGTACGAGCGCAGCAGGGAAGCCCATGAGGTCCAAAGTTCGCGATGAAGCTGATCAGTCATGCCCGGCTGGTTCACGAGTCCAGACTAGCCGATGAGCGCAGGAAGGCCTAGGCAGCCTGCGGGTCTTCGTGCTTCTGGGTGTCTTCGGCTGCTTCTTCGCTCAGCAACTCCCAGCCGTCGTAGGTGCCGTTCATGCTTTTGGCGGTCTCTACCAGGTCCCTTGTGAAATCCTCGCCAACAGTGTCGCGCAGGCTGCGCTTTACACCCACACGGATGCGGTAGCGGTCGCTGGCCTCATCGTGAGCAGGTTCGTGGTCCAGTACGCGGGTGCCCTTGGCAAACAGCGCCCGGGTCAGCGTGTTCGCGCAGCCCTGCCCCTCGCACGAGAAAAACAGCGCCACGGACCGGGAAAGTTCAAGGTTGTACTGCTGTTCCATTAGCTGCTGCAGGTGGCTGCTATTGCTCGCCAGCTGCTGGGCCAGGTTATCCTTCGCACCCGGGATTTCCTTCGCGTTGATTTCGGTCGTGGCGGTCTCTGCGGACATGGCGGTAAACCTCAATCTGTTGGATGCAAAAGAAGCGGCCCTACGTAGCTTTTGCTGACGTAGGGCGCTTCTTTAGTAGATTGTTTGGAGGCTACCGGTCGATCTCACCCAGCACGATGTCGATGGAGCCGATCACGGCGACCACGTCGCCCAGCAGCTTGCCCTTGCACATGGTCTCAAGCGCCTGCAGGGTTGCGTAGCTGGGGTTGCGCATGTGGCAGCGCAGCGGCTTGGCGGTGCCGTCGCTGACAACGTAGTAGCCCATCACGCCGCGGGGCGATTCCACCGCCTGGAAGACCTCGCCTGCGGGCACGGCAAATCCCTCGGTGACGATTTTGAAGTGGTGGATCAGGGATTCCATCTGCGTCTTCATCTGTTCGCGGTCGGGCAGGATGATCTTGGGCGCGTCGGCTACGATGCGGCCTTCCGGCATGCGATCCAGCGCCTGCTGGCAGATGCTCACGGACTCGTACATCTCCTCAAGCCGCACAACGTAGCGCGCCCACACATCGCCCTCGGTGCGCGTGGGCACTTTGAAGGTGTACTTTTCGTAGCCGGAGTAGGGCATGTCGCGGCGCAGGTCCCAGTCCACGCCCGATGCACGTAGCGTTGGTCCGGTGACGCCCAGTGCAACCGCATCCTCTGGCGACAGGTAGCCAACGCCCTTCAGGCGGCCCATCCAGATGGGATTGCCCGTCAGCAGGCCCTCATACTCCTCAATCTTGGAGGGCATGATCTTCAGGAACTTTTGCACCTTGGCAAACCAGTCGATGGGCGGCTCCATGCTGAGGCCGCCGATGCGGAAGTAGCTGGTCATCATGCGCTGTCCTGCGACGGCCTCAAACAGGCGCAGCAGCTCTTCGCGCTCGCGGAAGCAGTACAGGAAGACGGTGAGCGCGCCGATGTCCATGGCGTGCGTGCCCAGCCAGACCAGGTGGCTCTGGATGCGTGTGAGCTCGTTCAGCAGCACGCGGATCGTCTCTGCCCGCTCCGGAATTTCAAGGCCCAGCAGCTTCTCAACCGCCAGCACATAGGCCAGGTTGTTGGTCATGGGGCACAGGTAGTCAATGCGGTCGGTCAGCGGCACCACCTGCTGGTAAAACTTCGCCTCGCAGGTCTTCTCAATGCCGGTGTGCAGGTAGCCAATGTCCGGGGCGAGCGAGACGACGCTCTCGCCATCAATCTCCAGTACCAGCCGCAGAACGCCGTGCGTGGAGGGGTGCTGCGGACCCATGTTCAGCACCATCGTCTGGTCCTGCGCGGGGTCGTTCTGGTGGCGGGCAGAGTCGGCTACGACGTCAATGACGTCCGGCGTGATCATGTCTGGCGCTGCAAGTGGTGCCATGATGGAATTCCTCAAAGGGTGATGCTGCGCTTCGTTTATTCGTCCCGGCCTATTCGTCGTCCCACTTGCCGGGTTCTTCCACAAGCGTCTTGTTGCCTTGCGTCACGACCAACCCGCCATCTTCCGTTACAAGGTACTCAACGCCGGCGTTTTTAAACTGGTAGCCAATGGGATGGCATGGATCATGAGTGCCAGGGCATTCATGCCAGATGTGGCTGCCGTGCAGAATGATCGTCTTGCCCGATTTGCTGACACCCTTGTACGTAACGTGGTTGCAGTCGAACGGCTTCGGGCAGTATTCGGTGATGGTGATGTTGTAGTTCTGCGTCTTCAGCGTGCGTATCGCGGTCGGCTTCGCGGCGGAAGCGAAGTAGGCAGCGACGAGGATGAGCGGCGCGAGCATTGTCTAGCGATAACCCTCGACGGGGTAGTCCTTGCGCAGCGGATGACCCTTCCAGTCGGTGGGCATCATGATGCGCGTCAGGTTTGGGTGGCCAGTAAAGCGGATGCCGAAGAGGTCAAAGACCTCGCGTTCGTAGAAGTTTGCGCTGGGCCACACTTCGGTGATCGACGGCAGGGCAGGGTCGTCGCCCTCCAGCAGCACGGCCAGGCGGATGCGCTCCTTAAACTTCATGCTGACGATGTGGTACGTCACCTGAAAGCGCGGCTCGCTTGGGTACCAGTCCACGGCGGTGCAGTCTTCAAAGAAGTTGTAGCCGGCCAGCTGGAGGGCCTTGGCGGCGGTGGCAATCTTTTCTGCCGCAACGGTAACGGTCAGTTCGTTACGATCAAACTTCGCCTTCACCGGCAGGTCGCCCAGCGCGATGAGCGCAGCGTTCTCCGGCATGTTTTCACGCACGGTTTCCAGCGTCAGATATTCAGCCATTCCAAGTCCGCCTTTGCTGTCTTACAGATCAGCTTTGTCTTCGCCCCAGTCGAGGATGCCCTTCTTCCACACATAAAACAGGCCCACCGCAACAAAGCCCAGGTACACAATCATCTCTGAGAAGCCGAAGAATTTTGGGTAGCCCATACCGGGCAGCTTGCGGAAGATGACAGCCCACGGCAGCATGAAGACGGCTTCCACATCAAACAGGATGAAGAGCATGGCCACCATGTAAAAGCGCACGCTGAAGCGGCCGCGAGCGTCGCCCACCGGGTCCATGCCGCACTCGTACGCGCCGGCTTTCACCTTGCTGCGCTTGTGCTGGCCAATAAAGAACGATGCCGCGACCATGCCGCCGGCAAGTGCAACCACCACCAGCAGCTGCAAAGCCAGCGGCAGGTAGTTCCAGATGTATGGATGCGAAGAGTTCAAAGCGGTCCCCTGTGCGTCTCAGACGATTCTAGCCGCAGACCGCTCCGGTGTGGAAATTCCTCTTTACTTCCGGCTTTGTTGCCGGTTTTGGCCGGGGACGGCGGCGTGTTCGTCGTACTGCTGGAGCTAGTTCATACTGCTGCCTTCGGAGCAAATTTGAAAATCTCCCCCAGTACTAGACAAACAGAACATTGTTGTATGTGTGACCTTAGTAAATACGTCAGAATAGGTGATTTTACCTAACACATAAACAATATCGGGAGGATTGATTCCGGGCCTCCTTTTTGCTGCATCGAGAAGCGTGAATCTCGCTTCGTCATTGAAAACGATGTCGTTATGCTCGTCGCCGGGAGCAAGCAATCCGCCGTTGTTCCTAGTATTGGAAAATGGGCCGAGCGTCCGAATCTTGGGAACCACGCCTTTGAGTATTGCTTCCTGCACTTCCTGTTGCTTCAAAAGAGCAGAGTCGTAGTTCGGGACCGGGTCGAGCCAGCCTCTCTGAGTAATCAGCACCTGTTGAATCATGTTCAAAGCCGGAGTCCTACCGGTGTTTGCTATTTGGGTCTCTACACCGGTGAAATAGATATCTCCAGAGACATACTGGCTTTGATCGGGCCTTGCCAAACCACAGGTTTTAGGTTTCGAAATGGAGACCCAAGCTCTCTGCTCTTGATGAAAGTTGTCGATCGTGGCTTGAAGCGAACTCTTGGCACTATCGGACAATGTTTTAGCTGCTTCAGCGCTTGTTTTGGCCGCTACCGCCTGCTCTCCTGCTGCGATTGCAAGAAGGTGCGTATCAGTAGCGAGATTTTTGGTTTGCTGGGCTTGCGCCAAGGTTTGCTTTGCGATTTAATGCGTTTCCTTGATCTGCCAAGTCATATGGTCAAGAGTCTGCTGGAGCGAAGAGTTGCTGCCATTCAATGCTTCCCGTGTCATTTTGTTTGCCCAACGTATGTGCAACCACTGGAATCCAGCGAATGTCGTATAAGCGAAAAGAACGATGAAGCCGAGAAGCTCAAGCACATACTTTCTGTCTTGCCACCATTTATCGGGTTGTTTGGAAGGTTGATCTGCTGCACTCAGGGTCTGGGTTGGTTTGGCAGGTACAGAAAAGGGTGGGCTGGACTCACTGTCGCTGTTGGCCTGATTGCCGGTTTCATCGTTGCCAGCATCAGCGGGTTGATTCTCGTCATTCGCTTCTGACATGCGGACTACGCTCTTTTGTGAGGTGGATGAGTAATGACACAGGAATACCACGAAGAGCCTAAGGCGCTGGAGAATTTCAAGGCGGGCATGTCCAAACTCCTCATGAGTTAGCGGAAGAGTGCCAGGTAGCGGTCTACGATGGTCTGGCCGCATAGTGCGGCGATCAGGCCGCCCACGGCCAGAAAGCTGCCGAAGGGTAGCCGCGTGGTTGCGTTTGCCTTGCCGCGGACTAGCAGAACAACCGCGTACACGGCGGCCAACAGCACTCCTGCAAACAGAGCAACCACGGACGGGGCGAAGCCGAGGAAGGCGGCGATCATCGCTAGCAGCTTGGCGTCGCCCAGGCCCATGCCGTCGCGTTTGCGCACGGCGCGGTAGGCCACGCGGATGCCGTAGAGCAGCAGGAACGCTGCCACGGCGGCGAACAGGCGGCCAAAGATCAGGTGTTCCGGCCCGGTGAGAAAGATGTTGCCGGGGCTGCGGCCTGCGTTGGCGCTGTTGATGTCGGGCGCGTGCTGCAGAACGACGTTGCCCTGGTTATCGCCCAGAAAGATGGCTGCCGTGCAGGCGAAGAAGATGCCCGCGGCCATGCCGGTAAAGGTGAGTGCATCGGGCAGCAGGTGGTGCTGCCAGTCCGTCACGGCAAGCGCAATCAGCAGCGATCCAAGCGCGCAGTACGAGACCTGCTGCACGATGAGTTGCAGCAGAGGATCGCCTGCAAGGCCTAGTCCGTGCGCGACTGGAAGCAGGCATGCGGCAAACCACAGGCCAGTGATGAGTTCCACCGCGGGATAGCGCCACGAGATGGCCGCGCTGCAACTGCGGCAACGCGCGCGCAAGAGCAGGTAACTCAGCAGCGGAATGTTGTCATACCAACGAATCTGCGCGCCGCAAGCAGTGCACTTCGACCGTGGCGAAACGACCGATTCACCCAACGGCAGCCGCGCAATGCAGACGTTGAGAAAGCTGCCGATCAGCAGACCGAAGACGAACGCAACACCTAGGATAAGAAAGTCAGCCCGCACACTGAAAGTATAGGAGCAGCGTAAGTTTTGCGTCTTCTCCACCGGACGCAGAGTCAGGCGCTTGGCTATGGGCACGATGCCACACCCCGCTTATCAAAAGCAAAACGAAAGCAGAATGCAGCGATCGCAACGTTTTCGCAGCGACCGCGGCGTGCCCGTTGCGATCGCCTCGTACTGCTCTTTGATCAAGGAACCGCAGGGCACAATGCGCCATCGTTGGCCGCCTTGACACCATGCAGCATCCAAACCATGCATGATTCGCAAACTCAAATCCGCCATCCAGTACTTCAGGCACGCATGAAGAAACCGCGAGGTCTGGCTCCGCTGCTCTTGTGCTTCGGCGCAATTCTTCTCATCATCGCGCTGGTGTCTGCGTTTCGCGTGACCATGCTTCGCGGTCCCGCGCTGTATACCACTGGAACCATTGTGGAGGAGCGCCAGGAGCAGTGGGCTGGGGACGGGAGCATGCGCTATCGGCCCGTCTTCCGTTTTACGACTTCCAATGGCCAACAGATCACGGTGGTGTCGCACCACACGCAGATCGGCAACCAGGGACCGCTAAAGGTGGGGACGAATGTGCCGGTGGTCTACGACCAGGTAAGTCCGCAGCTTGCGGAGCTGGGGACACACTCGCACAGCCACAGGCGTTCCTTCGAAATTGGAGGGACGGGGATGGCTCTATGCATCGTGTCGCTGATCATGATGCGGCGTGGTTTTGCCTGAGGCTGTAGCTCGAGCGCAAACAAAAAGCAGAACGCAGCGAGCGCCACGTTTTCGCGGCGATCGCGGCGTGACCGTTGCGGTCGCTGCGTTCTGCTTTTAGATAGAAGGAGCCACGAATGAACATGCGGCGTGGGAAGCTTAGAACTCGAAGTGCGAACGCACGCTGGGCACAATTACAGGCCCGCGATCCTGGTTGTAGCCGGGGTGGAAGATGACGCTGCCACCCAGCGCAAGGAACAGACCTCGCCATGCGTGCGCGTTGTAGTAAAACTCCGTGGTGTCTTCGCGTGCGTAGTTCAGATTGCCGTCGCCCAGCAGAAAGCCCAGGCCGCCCAGTTGCAGGTAGCGCTGATGGTCGCGCTTGATGGCATTGGTCACAAACGCAATGCCAAGGCGGTCGTTTGGCCGTCCCCATGAGTCTCCAGAGCGGTCTACGCCTGCTGAGAAACTCTGGTCCACTTCGGTGTACGCAAAGGACTCGTGCTGTCCTTCGTTCCATCCCCATCGGCTGAAGACGCGGTAGCCGCCGGGCAGCTGCTGCTCCAGGTTTACGTTGAATCCGTACTTCACCGTGCCCTGCACTCGCGTCGCGGTTACATCTGGCGTGGTGTTGGTCGCAAGTGCAATGCGGTTGGCCACGCGATAGGTGCCCATGTCCGCGTGGTTCACAAAGCTAAGCAGGCGAATGGTGGTGCCCTTCAGCTTTGCTGGTTCACGCGCCACAAACTCAATGTTCTGGCCGCTGGCGCGACGCAGCGCGTAGTCCACATCAATGCCGTTGGCCACGGTGGGCATGGTGGCAATGCCATAGCGGAGTGTGTAGCCCGGCGTCTCAAGCCCAACGATGGCGCCCCACGTGTAACCACGCGTGTCCGCGGCGTAGTCCCACGCACCCTGGTTGTCGATGGTCCAGTTGGTGAACTGCATGTGGCTGTCTGAACCGACGGCGTTCTGGTCAAAGGTATCGGGCAGGCTCATCTTGCCCACGCGGATGTCGATGCGCTTCTCCGGCACTTCCGTGGCAAGCGAGAACTGGTCGCGGGTGTGCTGCACCGTTTTGCTTGAGAGGCCGATGATCTGGTGGATCTGGAGGCGGGCAAGGTAGGGCTTGGAACCCAGGTTGGGGTTGCGCACCACGTCCAGATTGGTGAAGCCGGCAAGACCCAACGCCTGCGAGAGGCCGCGGCCGCCGGCAGACTCAAAGTTAACGATCAGGTCTGTGGGCGTATGCGGACTGCGCCGCAGCTGCATGCCCAGAAACAGCGTGCCCACCAGCGACGTCTTGTACTCTCCACGGCTCACAAACGAGTTGACGCCTTCATACGGTGAGTGAAACGGTGGGTTCGCCTGGAAGATGATGTTGGCCTGCCCGGAGGCGAAGAAGCGGCTCTTCACCGTGTGCGGAAACATGGTGACCGGCGTGCTGGGCTGTGGAGCGTCCGGCGTATCCTGCGCGTCCGTACCAACGGCCGCGGTGGCTTGTGGCTTCGCTGCGGGTGCGTCCTGCGCTGCGGCGGCAAATGGGAATAACCCCGCGCACACAAGCGTGCGAAGGATGCTTTGACGGATGCTGAGAGAAAAATAGGGCATGTGTCGGGCTATTGAAGCTCTTTGAGACTACAGAAGCCCATGAAACATTGCGTGAATCTGCGGTGGAAGGAACACAATCAGGAACATTTTCATCCGGCAACAATCTCTTCTTCCAGCTGCTGCTTCTCAAACAGATCGGCATAGTAGCCGCCCTGTGCCAGCAGTTCATCATGCGTGCCCAGCTCTGTAATGCGGCCATCCACCAGCACGGCAATGCGGTCTGCGTTGCGTGCGGTGGAGACGCGGTGCGCAATGAAGATCGTCGTGCGGTCCTGCATCACATTGCGCAGGCCCTGCAGAATCTGCTCCTCGGTGTAGGTATCCACGCTGGCCAGCGCGTCGTCCAGGATGAGGATGCACGGATCACGCAGCAGAGCGCGGGCAATGGAGGCGCGCTGCTTCTGGCCGCCGGAGAGGGTGATGCCGCGTTCGCCCACGATGGTGTCAAAGCCGTGAGGGAACTCAAGAATCTCCGTGGCGATGTGCGCCAGCGAGGCTGCGCGTTCAATCTCCTCATCCGACGCAGACTCCACGCCAAAGGCAATGTTTTCGCGGATGGTGGATGAAAAGAGGAACGTCTCCTGCGGCACAAAACCAATGGAGCGTCGCAGCGCATCCAGCGGCCATTCGCGGATGGGAATGCCGTCCATCAGCACCTGCCCCGGCGTAGTGTCCAGCAGCCGCGGAATCAGATTGACCAGCGTGCTTTTGCCGGAGCCGGTAGGCCCGGTGATCGCGAGGCTCGAGCCTGCGGGGATGGTGAGATTTACATCGTGCAGAACTTCAGGCCCGGTGGCGCTGTAGCGGAAGGTCAGGTTGCGGAACTCGATGTCGCCGCGCGGCACAGCGTTCAGGTCAGCTCCGATGGGCGACTCATCCCGGATGGACGGCACCCAGCGCATCAGTTCGTCAATGCGCACCACCGATGCAGTGCCGCGCTGGAACAGGTTGATGACGTAACCCAGCGCCAGCATGGGAAATGTGAGCTGCACCATGAAGACCATGTAGCTGGTGAACTGGCCCGCGGTAATGCGGCCCGCGGCAACCTCGCGGCCGCCGACGAGCAGTGTCAACATCAGCGACAGGCCCAGCACAAACTCAAGCGTGGGCCACAGCATGGCCATGATGCGCACCAGGAAGAGCGACCGCCGGATGTACTCCTGATTGGCTGCTTCAAAGCTGCGAACCTCTGCCTCTTCCTGCGCAAAGGCACGGATCAGACGCGCTCCGCTAAAGTTCTCCTGCGCCTTCGCGCTGATCTCAGAGAACATGGCCTGAATGCGTTCAAACCGCGTGTGGATGCGGCGGCCCATCAGCTGCACCACGATGGACGCGATGGGCAGCGGTAGAAAGGCAAACAGCGTAAGCCGCGTTGAGATGCGGAGCATGAAAGGCAGCGCCGCCGCCGTGAACACGACGGTGTTGGCGGAGTACATGATGGCCGGTCCCAGCAGCTGGCGAACCGCGTTCAGGTCATTCGTGGCACGCGCCATGATGTCGCCGGTGCGGTGCTCATGGAAGAACGAGAGCGACTGCCGCTCCAGGTTGCGGAACAGGTCGTTACGCAGATCAAACTCAATCTCGCGGCTGGCGCCGATGATGATCCACCGCGTGGCATACAGGCACACCGCTGCGAAGGCAGCCACGGTAATCAGGATGGCCGCGCTGCGCACCACCACATGCTCACTGCCGTGATGGGACACCGTGTCCACGGCACGGCCGATCAGCAGGGGCGCGACTATTTTTGACGAGTTGTAGAGCAGCACGGCCACTGCGCCCTGCGCCAGTTGCGCGCGGTAGCGTTTCAGGTAGGGAACAAGTGGCCTGAGCTTTTCAAACATGGATTATTCCGGATGCTCCTCGGGCCGCTCGCCAGATGTTGCCGGCTTTGCGGGCGGAGGCGTTGCGTTGTCGCTCTGGCTAATCAACTCAATGTCAAAGACCAGGTCAGCCTTCTCGGGAATGACGGGCGGGTTACCCGTAGCTCCATAGGCCAGCTGCCACGGCACAATCAGGCGGCGGCGGCCGCCCACGCGCATGCCCTCAAAGCCGGTGTCCCAGCCGGAGATGACGCGGCGCACGCCGATGGGGAAGGTGATGGGCTCGCCGCGATCAACCGACGAGTCAAACTTGGTGCCATCCAGCAGCCAGCCCGTGTAATGCACGGTGTAGAACATGACCGCCGCGGGGGACGAGGGCTTGGCAAGCTCGCCATCGCCAATCTTCAGGTCAATGTAGCGCAGCGCATACAGCGGTGTGGAGGGGCCAGTGGCGGCGGGCATGGTGCCAACGGCGGCAGTGCCTTCAGTAGCTTTTGGGTCGACCATGGGTGCTCTCGGAGTGCTGGCGATTGGACGATGCATGGTTGCAGCAGGCGTTGTGGCTGCAGGCTTCTTGGGCGCTGGCGTCGTCGTGGTGGATGTCTGCCCGGATGCGGAGATCGCAAAGGCGACCAGGGCTGATGTGGCAATGTGTCGCATCAATTCGTTTCCTCTTGAAGATGATTCTACCGGGGTGGATGCGGACGCGTTCTTCACACCGGGCCACTGCATCTGCACGCCGTCATCCTTCGCTTTGCTCAGGATGACAGCTCTTTCGACTTACGTCTGCGCCTTCAGTAGCAGGTAGCCGCCTGCCATGCCAAACAGCAGGTCTGGTGACCACGCGGCCAGCATGGGTGGCAGCGCGTTCACGTTGCCCATGGACTCAAAGATGCTGGAGACGAACATGTACGCCACGGCCATGCCAATGGCGGTGGCAACGCCTGCAAGGCCGCCGCGTTTGCCCATGCTGAGCGCAAAGGGAACTGCAAAGATCGCCATGACCAGCGTGATGAGCGGATAGGCAAGTTTGCGGTTCAGCTGCACCTGCAGACGGTTAGTGTCAAAGCCGCTCTGTGCCAGGTGATGGATCGTGGCATTCAGTTCACCAAAGTTCATCTCTTGCGACAGCCGGCTATCTTTTTTGAAGTAGCCGGGCTGCTCGCGAATCTCGGGAAAGCTGTTGACGGTGAACGGTTCATAAACGCCCACGGACTCGCCCTGGCCCACGGATGCAGCCTGGAAGGTTCGCTGCCAGCCATTATCCAATATCCATTGTCCTGCCTTGGGGTCCCATCGCGCGGTGGACGCGAAGATGCGGCGACTCAGGTGGAAGCTGCCCGGCTGAAACTCAAAGACGGTCAGGTTGGCGAAGACATCCTTGTCCGGGTCAAAGAACTGGTAGTAGAAGATGCGCGCGGGTTCGCCTACCGTGTCCTGCTGGCCGCTGATCCACTTGCGGTCGGGCCGCAGAAACGTCTGCGCGGGCTTGCCCTTGATGACGGATCGCAGCGACTCCTGCCGGCGGTTGGCGGCGGGCAGATAAAGCTGGTCAAAGACAAAGAGGCTGATGGCAAGGATGCCTGCAAGCGCCATCAGCGGTGCGATCAACCGGTACAGGCTCACGCCGCTGGCCTTCATCGCCGTCAGCTCACTTGACCGGCTCATGGAGCCGAGTGTGACCAGCACCGCCAGCAGCGCGCACAGCGGTGTCAGGTTGTAGAGCATGTAGGGAATCAGGTTCAGCAGGTAGTCGCCTACCGTGATGAGTGGTGTGCGATTGCGGAAGATGTCGCCGATGAGTTCAAAGAAGTTGAAGATGAGGGATAGAGCTATGAACGAGACCAGCACCAATGCAAAGGTGGTGAGAAACTCGCGCATCACGTAGTCATCAAAGATCAGCGGGAAGCGGTTGCTGCGTGCGGTGCGCTGCGCGGCTGGGCGCGTAGCGGGTTCTTCTTCCGTGGATTCAGCGGGAACACTGCGCATGCGCTTGGGCAGGCGTTTTTCAATGGCAACGCCAACGCGGCTTACGGCGCGCATAAGGGCTGTTCCCCGCAGTGTGACGTCGCCACTGGCGGCCTGGCGCAGCAGCAGCACGCCAATGCCGGTGAAGATAATGTCCGCAGCCCACACACCCAGGCTGGGCGGAATCTTGCCGCCCTTGGCCATGGCAATGCCAATGAGCGAGATGATGTAGTAGATGAAGACGAGGCCCACTGTCAGCACAAAGCCGGTGCTTTTGCCGCCGCGCCGCGATGACAAGCCCAGCGGCACGCCCACCAGCATCAGCACCATGCAGGCCAGCGGATACGACAGCCGCTTGTGCAGCTCAATCATGTAGACGCGCCCTAACTGCGGGTCCTTCCGTTGACGCCACAGCTCCGACGCAGGCATGGCTACCAACGGAGTGTCAGACCGGCCTAGCCGGAAGTTTTCCTGCGAGCCGGTCTCAATGGGCGTATCCGTCTCAATGAAGGTGGAGATGTTGTACTGGTTCGGATCCTTCGCAGAGATCTCATGCTTCGATCCGTCGCGGAAGTGCAGCCGCAGCGTAGAGCCCGGAGCAGGCAACACCACGGCCTGCTCCGCAGTGGTGATCAGCGGCGCGGCAGGGTCCGTCAGGTCTGCCAGAAACACATGTCGCCACAGCGTTGCGCCCTGGCCGGGCCGCGTGTCCTGCACGTACAGAACGTAATTTTTGAAGTCTTCGTAGAAGACGCGCGGTTGCACTTCAAAGCTGGCCTGCTGCGTCTTCAGGTTGGCTTCCAGTCGCAGCAGCGCTGCCGCCGACCGCGGAGCAACATACAGCGAATTGAACAGGCCCAGCAGCATGGCCGCAACGGCGGCAATCGACACCACGCCCACAAAGTGCATCACGCCGACGCCGGCTGCGCGCATCGCCGTTACTTCACTGTCGGCAGAAAGGCGCGACAGGCCCAGCAGAATGCCCACCAGCACCGTCATGGGGATGGTGAGAATCAGCGTCTGCGGCAGTGTGTAAAGGAAGATCTGGCCAACGTCGCCCAGCGAGGCAGAGCCGCGCACCAGCAGCTCCAGAATCAGGCCGAGGTCACGCATGAACAGCACAAACGTGAACAGAATGCCGCCCAGCACCGCATGGGAGATCACCTCGCGCAGAATGTAACGTGTCAGAATCCGCAAGGGTATCAGCCAGCTCCGCTTCCTAGTGTATTGATTGGACGCGGATTACACGTACGAAGGTTCGCGCGAATGCACGAAGAGCGCCTCGATCTCTTCTGTTGCCGTCATCCTGAGCGAAGCGAAGGATCCCGACGCGTTAGACACGCCGATGCCGCTGGCACCTTTCAGCCACGAACATCCTCACAGCGGAAAGCTTCAGCGGTTGGGGCAGCTGCAGCATCGTCGGGATCCTTCGTTGCGCTCAGGATGACAACGCGAGAGGTGTTCGGTGAATCAAACGCCGTCGCCGATGACGAAGCGGTAGCCCACTCCGCGTACCGTCAACAGGTGTTTTGGCCGGACGGGGTCGTCCTCCAGGTAGCGACGCAGCCGCACGATGAAGTTGTCGATGGCGCGTGTGTCCGTATCTTCGCGGACGCGCCAGACCTCCTCCAGAATCTCTTTGCGTGGCACCACGCGGCCCTGGCGGCCCAGCAGGTAGCGCAGCAGGTCGGCCTCCATCAGCGTTAGCCGTGTGGTCTTGCCGTTGGCGTGAATCTCGAGAGTGTCAAAGCGGATTGTCTTGCCGTCAAACTCGTAGACATCCTGCACCTGCGCTGCTTCGACTGGCAGAGCGGCTGATTCAGCGGCTGCGGGCGGCGGTGAGGCTTCGCCGTGCCACTGCATCCGGCGCAGCAGGCTGTTCAGCCGCGCCAACAAAATGGACAGGTCAAACGGCTTGTTCAGGTAATCGTCCGCACCTGCTTCAAAGCCCTCAACCACGTCTTCGGAACGGTCGCGGGCGGTCAGCATCAGGATGGGCACGAAGTTACCCGCATCGCGCAGAGCCCGCGCAATGGCAAAGCCGTCCATGCCGGGCAGCATTACGTCCAGCAGCACGGCGCTGGGCTGCTCCGGAGGGTTCTGCAGCCACGCCAGCGCGGCCTCGCCGTCAGCTTCGTGATGGACGCGAAAGCCCTCGGCCTTCAGGTTGAAGATCAGCGCCTCAGCCAGGTGTTCCTCGTCTTCCACCAGCGCAATGAGCGGAGCGTTGTCGTTGCTCATGCGGTGTTCTCCTTGCTGTAGGTGCCGGGCAGCATCAGCGGCAGCTGCAGCGTAATGGTGGTGCCGCGGCCCTCGCCGTGGCTTTGCGCGGTGGCGTCGCCACCATGCTGCCGCGCAATGGCACGCACAATAAACAGGCCCAGCCCCGTGCCTTTGACCTTTGCAGCGGCGTTGCCGCCCACACGGTAAAAGCGGTGAAAGACGCGCTTCAACTGTGCTGGCGGAATGCCCATGCCGGTATCTGAAATGCGCAGCACGGCAATGCCGCGTGGCACGGTGCTGATCTCTGCCGTGATGTGTACGCCTGCGGGGGAATACTTCACCGCGTTGTCCATCACGTTCAACAAAGCCGAGCGCAGGCTGTCTGCATCGCCATTCACCATCATCTCCGCTCCCTGCGATTCGTCCGCCAGCTGCACTGCATCGGCCGCAAGATGATGGCGGCGAATCGTCTCGTTCAAACAAGCCTGTGTCAAGCTGCGCAGGTCCACAGGCAGCCGCGCTTTCTGGTTGCGCAGCACACCCTTGGCTCCGGCCTCGCCTGCGCGCAGAATCTGCTCGACGGTATTTAGCAGGCGGTCATTGTCCTCGCGCATGCGTGCATAGAACTCCTGCCGCTGCGTCTCTTCCAGCGGGCGGCGCTGCAGCGTGTCCAGGTACAGGCGGAAGGAGGCGATGGGAGTCTTCAGCTCATGCGTCACGGCGTTCAGAAAGCTATCCTGCCGCTCATTCCGCCGGATTTCGCGCACCAGGAAGATGGTATTGAGCACCACGCCCGCAATGATGACGGCAAAAAAGATAATGCCGAGCACCAGCATGGCAATGCGCCGCTCATTCACATTGACAATGATCCAGCCAACATTCAGCGCAACCGCCAGCCCCACCAGGCAGATGCCCAGTGTGATGAAGAACGCAATGGCTCCGCGACGGCGGGTGATGTTCATCGTGGCTATTGTGTCACTTCCGGGGACGCAGCCGCTCAGCAGGACAATGCTATGCGTGAAGGATGCGGCTACTTTGCGACGGCATGACCGAAGATGCGCAGAAAGTTTTCGCCGCCAATCTTGCCGATCTCGTCCGGAGAAAAGCCTGTTTTCAACATGGCATCTACCACTGCGTAATAGAAACCGGTCGTCTGGTCAGCCCACGCTGCGTTGGTGCGTTCGCCAACGCGTGGTCCACCTTGACCACCCTGCGGAGGTCCACCCGGTCCACGCGGCGGGTTATAGGGCTGGGTCAGCTTGGTGTCGGTGCCAATGCACACGTGATCCACGCCAATCACATCCACCAGCGCGCGGATGTTCTGCGCATACTCCAGCGGCGTGTCTGAGAGATGCACCCATATGCCAACCAGTCCACCAGCCTTCGCCACAAGACTGGCCTGCTCCTTGCCAAGCAGCCGTGGACGCATCATCTGCGCCATGCGTGCGTTGCTACCTAGCTGCGTATCCAGCCCCGTGTGTGAATAGACGACAGGGCGCGTCGACACCTTCAACGCCATCTGCGTGGTTTGCAGGTCGCAGTGGGTAAGGTCAATGACCATGCCCAGGCGGTTGGCTTCTTTGACGACGGCTGTGCCGAACGCGGTCAATCCGCCGTAGCGCGGAGGGTTGGTGTACACATCGCCCAGCGGCACGGAGGCGTCGCTGTCATGCAGCAATCCAAGGTGACGAAGGCCGCGCCCATAGGCCTCTTCCACGCGCTCAATTTTGCCCTGCAGGAAGTGGCAGCCCTCAATGGATTGGATGACGGTGGGCTGGCCATTCTTGTGCGCTGCGCAAATGTCTGCCGGGGTCAGCGCGCGCTTCATCTTGTTGCGCTCCAGCTGCCGGTCCATCGCGGCAAGGCCTTTCAGGAAGCGATCATAGGCGTCGCCGGGCTGGTAGTCGGTGACAAAGGCCATGCAGATGGCGGAGAGGCCTGACCGCTTCATGTCGCCGGCCAGATCAATGTCCGGTCCCGGCGCCTCCCCAACGGTGAGCGGAACGTCCACGTGGTTGTGGGTGTCAATGCCAATGGTCTTTGCGACGATGCCAGCCACGCGCGGGTCGACCGTGTCCGCAGCCCATGCGGAACGAAGCGTGGCTGCTCCCGCTGCCAGTGCAGCACTGGCCAGAAACTGCCGCCGCGAATTGCGTGCCGAAAACGTCAATGGAAATCCCTCGCTTGCTTGAACTGCTCAAGCTTACGACGGGATGCGCTCGCTAAAGTTGCACGCGCCTCTGCGGGAATGCGTTGCTCAGGCGTCAGGCGATGGGCTGGACCCACTGGCTGCGCCATGCCGGTGCTTGAAATGGATCGGCGAAGTACTGCGTCTCGTGCACGACCTTGCCGTTGATGAATTCCATGATGCTGACCGTGTACGAAGGCCGCGCCTGGTAGGTGATGGTGTATTCCGTCACCCACAGATCGCCCGCTCCAACCATTCGCCGGACGTTGAAGCCCGACGGCTTGCTGGGATGATGGCCGCGCAACGCCTGCAGGTTACTTCTGCCCACGATGCGCTCGCCGGACTGCGGATACTCGCAGAGGACATCGTCGTCGTAGATGTCATGCTCCGCGTTCAGATCACCCGCGGCAGACGCATGCCAGTGCGCATGGAGGAGTTCGAGAATCTGTTCATCCTGCATGATGGCTCCATCAACTGAATACAACAGGCAAAGGGCACAAAGTTCATAGTGAACTCTGTGCCCTTTTGTATGTTTCGTGTTCTTAGGTTTCTTACGCGCCTGCGGGCTTGGGGTCAGTCGGATCCCACTTGGCAACCTGAACCTTCTGTGCCAGGCCCAGCTTTTCCATCACCCAGATGCCGTAGTAGTTGATGTCGAACTCGTACCAGACCAGGCCGTGACGTGCGCTGACGGGATGTGCGTGGTGGTTGTTGTGCCAGCCCTCGCCACCGGTCAGCAGGGCAACCCACCAGCTGTTGCGCGAGTCGTCCTTGGTCTCAAAGCGGCGGCCACCAACCAAGTGCGTCGCGCTGTTCACCAGCCAGGTTGCGTGCAGGCCGATGCAGACGCGCAGGAAGGTGCCCCACAGAACCATGCCCACAGCGCCCTTGATGCCGGCAGCCCAGTAGCCAATGCCCATCTGGAGGAAGCCTGCGATGGTCAGCGGCAGCCAGTGGTACTTGCTCAACCAGCGCTGTGCAGGGTCGCGGGTAAGGTCAGGGGCGTAGCGGCCCAGCAGGGCAGTCTCGCTATGCAAAGCGCGGCCCGTGATGATCCAGCCAACGTGCGCCCAGAAGGTGCCGTCCTGCGGCGTGTGCGGATCACCGTCCTGGTCGCTGTGCTGGTGGTGAACGCGGTGCGTGGCCACCCAGAAGATCGGTCCGCCTTCGAGGGCAAGGGTGCCGCAGACGGTCAGGGCAATCTCAAGCCAGCGGGGCACGCGGTAGCCGCGGTGCGTCAGCAGGCGGTGGTACGTCATGCCAATGCCAACGTTGATCGCAAGGAAGTACATGATGACGAATGCGGCGATGTTCCGCCAGGACCAGAAGAAGAGGGCTGCAATGCCAAGCACGTGAAACGCGCCCATGGCGATGGCGGTAATCCAGTTGACGCGACCTTCCTGATGCTCGCGACCCATGCGCAGGTCCTGCTTCACCTTTTCGCGCACTGCAGCAGCTGCGGGAACCAGGCGGACAGGCGTGGCGGGGAGGGTGTCGGCGGTCGCCGAGTTAGCATGGTCTGCAGCAATCTGGTCTACAACAACTGGGGACATTTGAATCTCTGCTTTCCGGGCGATGGCGTTGCATGTGGTCAGGTCGCTCGCCCTTACTTCCTTCACGCTACAAGGGTTTGCGGAACCCGTGTGTAAGACTTCTGTAAGGGCAATAGCCCGCTGTCATTCTGAGCGGAGCGAAGAATCCCAGCGAGTTGGACTAACCACAACAGTGGGTAGCTTTTGGCCGCGTATGCATGTGTCTTTCGGCTGGAAACGCCAAAGGTTGTGGCGCGAATCTCTCCTGTTGGGATCCTTCGCGGCGCTCAGGATGACGGTAAGGGTATCGGCGGGTGCACCCCAATCCATATAGCTGTGCCTTGCGGTTGCCGCTACACTCCTGCTATGCGCGTCTTTGGGATTGACTGCGGCACGGAGTACACGGGCTGGGGAGTGGTGCAGGTGGAAGAGACCGCACGCGAGCGCCGCCTGATCCCCGTGGCGGCTGGCGCCATCAAGCTGGATAAGAAACAGCACACGCCGCAGCGGCTGCTGCAGGTTTATGCAGAGCTGACCGCGCTGCTGGTGAAGTATGAGCCGGACGCAGTGGCGATTGAGGATGTCTTTTTCGCGGCCAATGCCAAAAGCGCGCTGAAGCTGGGGCACGTGCGCGGCGTGGCCATGCTGGCCGCTGCCAGCTGCAGCCTGCCGGTCAGCGAGTACGCTCCGCTGTCCATCAAAAGCGCTGTTGTGGGCTACGGCCTTGCCGCGAAGGAGCA
>JAMFTB010000130.1 GCA_026225595.1 Terriglobus sp.
CGCGACGGGGAGTATTGCAGATCGCCACTTCCGCGACTTCCCCACACTGCTGCGCCCCGGCGACCTGTTGGTGCTGAACGACAGCCGCGTCATTCCCGCACGGCTATATGCGCGCCGCGCAGGCCTGCGCACGCAGAGCAACTCACCCGCACCCACAGGCCACGTGGAAGTTCTCCTCACGCAACCTCTTGGCAATAACCAATGGCGAGCCCTCGTAAAACCGGGCCGCAAAGTCCCCGCAGGCGAACGCCTCATCTTCGAAGGACACACACACAACCTGTCATCCCGACCGGAGCACAGCGAAGCGGAGGGACCTGCTTTTCCAACGGGTGCCCCACGTCTCGCTTCTGAGACGTGGGATCCGTCAACCAACGAAGCCACACTCGAAGCCGAAGTCCTCTCCGCAGGAGAGTTCGGCGAACGCACCCTGCAATTCGCACCCACCGCAGACTTCTTTGCCGCGCTCGACCGCATCGGCCACATACCGCTGCCGCCCTACATCCATCGTGACTCCCCCGGAGACACAGACGAGCAGGAAGACCGCGACCGCTACCAGACGGTCTACGCCGGGGCCAGCGCACACGGCTCCGCAGCAGCGCCCACTGCAGGCCTGCACTTCACACCTGAGATCCTCGAACAAATCAAGGACCGCGGCGTCGAGGTGCAGCACATCACGCTGCACGTGGGCCTGGGCACCTTCCAGCCCGTCCGCGCAGAGGACCTTGCGGACATCCGCCTGCATGAGGAGCACTACACGCTGGGCGCAGCAACAGCGGAAGCACTGCTGAAAGCGAAAGCAGAAGGCCGCCGCATCGTCTCCGTGGGTACCACCACCACCCGCACGCTGGAACACATCGCCGCCATCAATCGCATAGCTCCGCACACCGGCAGCACCAGCATCTTCCTCCAGCCGGGCCACCAGTTCCAGCTTGTGGATGCGCTGCTGACAAACTTCCACCTGCCCAAGAGCACACTGCTGATGCTGGTAAGCGCCTTCGCCGGTGCAGAACAGGGCCGCGAGCACGTGCTGGCCGCCTACATCCACGCCGTGCAGCAGCACTACCGCTTCTTCTCCTACGGCGACTGCATGTTCCTCCAATAAATTGCCCTTCGGGGTCGACGTTAGCGATGGCTTTTCCGCAGGCGGCGAATCGGAAGGGCACGGCTTTAGCCGTGCCGCTTATGCGTTTCATCGAACGGGCTTCAGCCCCTGAGGGCAGCTTTTTTATAGCGCACCATAGAGCTAAACCTCACCGGCTAAAGCCGCTCACCTGCCAGGGCATGGCGGCATGGCTGAAGCCATGCCCTTCCGAAAGATTCCGGAGCGCGGCGGAGTGGAGAAACCTGCTTCTTCGCGCGCAAAGCACGCCGCACTGCGAACGCGCGATACTAAAGCCGATGCCGAACTCCACCAAGCCGCCCGTCTACCTGCTCGACACCATGGCCTTTGTCTTCCGCGCCTACCACGCCATGCAGCGTTCGCGGCCCATGTCCACGCGCACCGGTGTGCCCACGGCGGCGACGTATGTCTTCATCAACATGATCCGCAAGCTGCAGCAGGACTTTGCGCCGCACTACCTTGCAGCCATCTACGAGGGCGGCGCGCCGGTGCACCGCAACGAAGCTGCAGCGGCCATGAAGACCATCAAGAAGTTCAACATCAAGACGCAGCAGTTTGACGATGTGGACTACGCAGGCTACAAGGCAACGCGCACGGAGACGCCGCCGGACCTGACGCAGCAGCAGCCCTACATCCGCCGCGCGCTTGAGGCCTTCCGCATCCCCATCCTGCAGCACGAAGGTTTTGAGGCTGACGACGTCATCGGCACACTCTCATGCCGCCTCGCCGAGCAGGGCCACCACGTCTACATCGTCTCGTCCGACAAGGACATGATGCAGCTGGTGAATGAGAACGTCTCCATCCTGAACCCGACCAAGGATAACTTAATTCTCGATCCCGCCAAGGTGGAAGAAGTGCTGGGCGTGCCGCCGCAGCGCGTCATTGATGTGATGGCCTTGCGTGGCGACACCATCGATAACATCCCCGGCGCACCAGGCATTGGAGACAAAGGTTCCATTGAACTTATCCAGCAATGGGGCACGGTAGAAAATGCGCTGGACCACGCAGCGGAAGTAAAGAAAAAGACATACCGTGAGTCACTGGAAAATAATCGCGACACGGTGATGTTATCCAAGGAGTTAGTCACTATCCACTGCAGCCTGCCCGTGGATTACTCTCTCGAAGCCATGAGCACCGCGGACGAGCCGGACCTCGCAGAACTGCGCGCGCTCTACACAGAGCTGGAGTTCACCACGCTGCTAAAGGAACTACCCAGCCCTGAAGCCGCCAAGGTCAACTACACGCTGAAGCCAACCGCAGCAGACATCGCCGCGCTGCTGCAAGCCGCGCGCAAACCTTTACCTCTGTCATCCCGCCGCGAAGCGGAGGGATCTGCTTTTGAGCTCACCTTAAATTTGTCATCCCGACCGGAGCGAAGCGAAGTGGAGGAACCTGCTTCAACAGCTTCTGCAACCACCGAACTAACAGGCCTCGTCATCTTCTTCCCGGAAGACAAGCAGGCGCTGGCAGAAGAAGCAGGCGCCGAGGCAGAGACCGATCCGGAAGCTGCAGCAGAAGACCCCATCGCCACCAACATGGACCTCTTCGGCACACCTGAACCGGCGAAAGAAGCGGGCGCCCCACGTCTCGCTTCTGAGACGTGGGATCAACTCAAGGTTGGCATAGCCGCAACCGCAGAGACAGCCCTGCTCATCGACCTGCGAAGCCCTGAAGCAGAGCCCATCCGCAAAGCGCTCGCAGACCCAACACTCCCCAAAACAGTGCACGATCTAAAAGCCGTAATGCGCACCTGCGAACAGGCCAGCATCGCCATTGCAAACGTGCGCGACGACGTCATGCTCTACAGCTACCTCGTCAATCCAACGCATGGCAGCCACAAGCTCAGCGACCTGGCCGCGCGCTTCAACGACCGCGCACTCACCATCGTGGAGAAGAAACAAACACCGCCGGATCACATCCTGCCGGAGGCTGCGTCCGCTGTTTCCCAACTCAAAAACATCCTCAAGCAGCAGATCGCTGAAGGCGAGTTAGACAAGACCTACAACGAAATTGACTTGCCGCTTGTGCCTGTTCTGCTGCGCATGGAGCAGGCTGGCGTTCGTATTGACAGCGACTTACTCCGCAAGCAGAACTCGCGCCTTGCCGTTGCCATGGATGACTTAGCAGAGCGCATCTATGACTTATCCGGGCATAAGTTCAACATCAACTCGCCCAAGCAGCTTGGTGACGTGCTCTTCAACAAGATGGAGCTGCCCAAGCCCATGAAGTATGGCAAGGGCAAGGTCGTGTCCACCGCGGTAGATGTGCTGGAAGAGCTGGCCGAGCATCATGAGGCTCCGCGGCTGGTGCTGGAGTATCGCCAGCTGGCCAAGCTGCGCAGTAACTACACGGAGCAGTTGCCGCAGCTTGCTGATGCCGACGGCCGCGTGCACACCACGTTCAATCAAGTCGGCACCGCAACGGGCCGCCTGTCGTCGACGAACCCAAACCTGCAGAATATTCCTGTGCGTACGGAGCTTGGCCGCGAGATTCGTGCGGCCTTCATCGCTGCGCCGGGCAATGTCATCCTGAGTGCGGATTACTCGCAGATTGAGCTGCGGCTGATGGCGCACTTCTCGCAGGACCCGCTGCTGCTGCATGCGTACCGCAACGACATTGACATCCACACGCTCACCGCCAGCGAGGTCTTTGGCGTGGACCCCGCGACCATGTCGAAGGAGGTGCGCAACCGCGCCAAGGCCGTCAACTTCGGCATCGTCTATGGCATCTCGCCCTTTGGTTTGAGCGCGCAGCTCGGCATCGACCAGAAGGAGGCACGCACCTACATTGAGACGTACTTTGAGCGCTATGCCGGCGTCCGCGGATTTATTGAGAGCACGCTGAACACCGTGCGCGAGACGGGCAAGGTCACCACGCTGTACGGCCGCTCGCGCCCCATTCCAGACATCCAGTCGCGCAACCCCAACATGCGCGGCTTTGCCGAACGCACCGCTGTGAACACGCCACTGCAGGGCACCGCTGCCGACATGATCAAGGTGGCCATGCTGCGCATTGACGCGGCCCTGCGCGAACGAAAGCTCGCCACCCGCATGACCCTGCAGGTCCACGATGAACTGCTGTTCGACGCGCCCGAGGCAGAGGCAGAAGAGGTCTCCGCGCTGGTGAAGACGGAGATGGAAGGCGTCCTCGACCTATCCATCCCCATAGTCACCGAAGTAGGCAAAGGCCCCAACTGGCGGGATGCTAAGTAATTCGCTTTTTGTTCGCGTTTACGGCGAGAAGCCCGTATGATCGGACTCCATGAAACAGTTCAGCGTCAGCGTCGGATCAGACCATATCGCTGCGTTGGCGCGTGCCCGCAAGCCGATCCTAGGAATGCTTGAACTCATTTGGAACGCACTCGATGCTGACGCCACCCGAGTTAGCGTTGCCGTAACTCCGAATGGTCTCCGAGGAGTGGACACCATCGAGGTTGAGGACAACGGCGATGGCATTGATCCCCAAGAGGTTGAAACAGCCTTTGGCCAGCTCGGTGATTCGTGGAAAAAGCAGGCGAGGGCCACTAAATCACTGGGTAGAGCTCTTCACGGAAAAAGGGGTGTGGGCAGATACCGTGCGCTTTCACTCGGCGATAGTGTGACTTGGGAAACCCGCTATCGCTCCGACGGAAAAACGTGGGCGTACACCATTTCACTCGATCCAATCGACAAGAGGAAAGTCACAACCACAACACCAACAGAGACAAACGAGGCACCCGGAACCCGTGTGCTTATCCATAACATTCCTGCCCGATATGAAAGTCTCGCGATCGAAGGCGCGCGACCTGAGGTAACGGAACACCTAGCGCTGTATCTTCGCCAATATCCAAATGTTGAGGTGATATACGACGGTCATACCATCACACCAAGCGAAGTGATTAAGGGCGAAACAGAACTTGCCTTCACGTACGTAGCTGAAAACGGTGTGGAGCATCCGCAGGCATTAACCATTCTCGAATGGAAAGTTCAGGTAGACAGGGCCCTGTTCTTATGCAGTCGAAATGGCTTTAGCCTGCGCGAGTTGCCGGCTGGTATTCACGCACCGGGATTACAGTTCACCGCTTATCTACGTTCTGAGTTCATCGAAACTTTGGAGGACCAGAATTCGCTTGACATTGAGTTAGGTGATCTTGGCAAGCTTACGGCGCAAACACGGGAGAAGCTGCGAGAATACAACCTTCATTGGCAAGCGAAGCAGGTTTCCGAGGTGGTTGCAGCTTGGAAGCACGAAAACATCTATCCATTCAAGGGAACTACCGATAATCCAGTAGAGCAAGCCCAACGCCAGGTTTTCGATGTCGTAGCAGTCAGCGTCACAAAATATCTTCCTGGCTTCAAGAACGAAAAGCTGCGCAGTAAGCAACTGACGTTCAACCTGCTTAAAGAAACCCTTGAAACCAGCCCGTCATCATTGAGGAAGATTCTCGAGCAGGTGCTCGGTCTGCCCAAGCGCACGCAGGATGAACTTGCATTGCTTCTTGAAAAGACATCATTACCGGCCGTGATCGCAGGTTCAAAGATAGTTTCCGACAGGCTTGATTTCATACAGGGCTTACGATCAATGCTTTTCGATCAGCCATATAAGAATGAGTTGCTAGAGCGTAAGCAGCTTCAGCGGCTTGTTGCCGCCAACACATGGCTCTTTGGTGAAGAGTACTTCTTAATGAACGACGATGAATCCTTACTGAACGTACTGCGGTCGGTTTTGCTCAAGAAGGGATACCAAGTCGAAGACGGAACCGTTGACTTGAAAAGCGATGTCAAGTTCGAAGGTGGTGGCACCGGCATCGTGGATTTGGCGCTGACTTCGGTAGGAAGTTCGTTACCCGAAGACGAAGATATGACCCCCGGGACGGTGATTGGGAAAACTATAGCTCGTACAAACGCAAGCCCAATGCACAATCTCGTGATCGAGCTTAAACGTCCAACGCAAAAGATCAACACTAAGGTGTTGCAAGAGGTCCGAGACTACGCCTTGGCGATAGCCAAGGATGAACGATTCTCAGGAATACCTGCTAGATGGACGTTCTGGGCTCTTTCAAACGAGTTGACGGATCATGCTGCTGAGCAATCCAACCAGCGAGATAGAGCTCCTGGAATAGTTGAACAAAGCGCTCTGAAACCGGGGAGAGCATTCGAGTACACCATCATCAGTAAGACGTGGGGGGAGGTGCTCGATCAGGCTGCTCAGAGATTGGAGTTCTTCCGCAAACAGCTGGCTTACAGCCCGAGTTTCAGTCAGGGCCGTGATTACCTGAGTGCGACTTATAGCGATTTCATTCCAAAGACTGGAGATTTCGCTAGCAAGCAAGATTCCGATAGCGCTTCTCCTGCCCAAATAGAAAATCAGCCGGGTTCGTAGCGGAGGACTCTTTTCCCTCTGACGGATGATGGGCTGGCCACCTTTATTCCCGCTTGTGGTTTGGGGTTTTGCGGGTGGCTTTGCGTAGGGTTTGGCAGCCGCGGCGGATGTGGCCTTTTACTGCGTCGTGGGTGGTTCCGTTGCTGCTTGCGATCTGTGCTATGGACTGGTCGCCGACGTAGCGGAGCAGCACGATGCCTTTGGTGACGCTGGGCAGCGTGGCGATTTGCCGGCGGACGCTGCGGATCGTCTGCTGGCGGATGGCCTGCTGCTCCTGTGTGGGCTGCCCGCGGGAGATGTGCCACTCCGCCTCTGCAAGCAGCGCGGGGTCGCCGTCCATGGACATCCATGTGCGTCTGCGGCGGGTCTGCAGCTCCGTCAAGGACTTGTTCATGACGATGCTGGTGAGCCATGTTTTGAGCGAGGACTGGCCGCGGAACGATGCGAAGGCCGTCCATGCGGAGAGGTATGCGGCCTGCACGGCATCCTCCGCATCCTCAGTTTGATGGAGGATGGAGTAGGCGACGCGCAGCAGAGCGCTTTTGTGTTGGAGCATGGCGTCGTACAGAGGTGCGTGGTCGTTTGCGGACGGCCGGGCGGCGTCTGCTGTTTCAAAAGCGATGGTTTGCATGGATCTTTTCCCTCGGCGGGTGTACCGCTTGCCGTGCGGAGCATGGATGCTCCGCGGATCATGTGACCCTTACGCGGCCCGGATGATGCAGGGCGCGCGAAGGCTGATCGCTAGCGAACGAGGAGAGCCGGAGGTGGCCGGAAGAGATAAGGCGTGAGCCAGAGACTGCTGTGGCGCGATGCGGCAACGGCAAGCGCGGCATGTGGAGTGAAGTTGCGGCGCGCAGGAACGAACGCGAGCAGCAGCGCCGCAAGTGCCAGGGCCACGGGAGGTGCGGATGAGGTTTGTGTGGTGGCGCTTTGGCTGGTGGCAACGCCGCGCTGCAGCGACTGCTGCACCGAACCTGCGCGAGCCTCAGCACGCGCGGGCAGATGGTCAGGATTGCACGCAGGGCAGGTGACACCGCCGACCATGAGGCCAAACAGCAACAGCGCCGCGGCTACAAACCAGCGCACCGTCGATTTGGGTCCAGCATGGCGCATGAATGCCCCTCTGCCTTTTAGTTTAGTCCAACCCGAATAGTGTTTGCGCTGCGCTACGTGCGGTCGTAGTGGAGGACGATTTCCTGTTCGCTGGTGATGGGCTGGCCGTCTTTGGTGGCTGGCGTGAACGTCCAGTTGCGGACTGTGGCGATGACCTGCTGGTCAATGGCTTCGCCCAGGCTTTGCAGCACGGTGAGGTCTGTGATGGCGCCGTGGGCGTCGATGACCGCGTTGAGCACTACGTTGCCGCCCTTGCCGCGCGGCATGCTGCTGAGGTCTGGCTGCGGGCGGGGAAAGACCTTCATGGCGGCAAAGGTCACGTTGCCGCCGCCCAGCGCGCTTAGGCCGGAGGAGCCGCTGCCCTGCTCCGTTGCGGGAGCGGAGGTGGCCTGCTGCAGGGGTGCGGATTTGGCCGCGGACTCTGCCTTCTGAACCGGCTTTGCGGCCTTCTTTGGCAGCGCGCTGGATGCGCTTGCCTGCCCGCCCAGGCTGTAGGTGAGCAGCAGATGTTTGCCGTTGGCCGTGCCCGGCATATTCACCGGCTTCACACGCGGGGCGCGCGCCGCCAGCAGCACCAGCGCGAGGATCGCCGCGCCGTGCAGCACGGCAGAGACGACGGGCGCACGAAATGTAGGGCGCGCAGCGTTCACCCCTGCAGTGTACTCGCGCAGGCACTCCGCTTCCAGCGCCATTTGAATGCAACCCCGGGCAAGTTCTGTGCCACCAATCATGCAGAACGAATCAGGAGCAAGAGCCGTGCCCGATCCTATTGAAGTCCGCGCCCGCACCAGCAACGACTGGTTTGGCCGCTTTGCCGCAAAGTCCTCCGGCTGGCTGGGGTCCAAGTGGGCCTTCTGCGCCGCGGTACTGGCCATCATCGTATGGGCCGCGCTGGGCCCGGCCTTCAAGTATTCGCAGGGGTGGCAGCTGGTCATCAACACCGGCACCACCATCGTCACGTTCCTTATGGTCTTCCTTATCCAGAACACGCAGAACCGCGATGCACGCGCCATGAACCTGAAGCTGGATGAACTCATCCGTTCACACAACGAAGCGCGCAACCAGATGATTGACATTGAGAAGCTGAGCGACCTGGAGCTGGACGAGCTGCACAGCACCTTCGAGACGCTTCGCGAAACTGCCTCAGTCATTGACGAGGTCAATGCCGATGCGACCCCTCCACAGAATCAGCCCGCACCGCCGCAACAATAACGCAACAACGCGCGTTCGCTAGAATGTGTGGCAGAGGCTTCCTCGCCTCTTACTTGCTGCAGGAGATCTGTTTGCCGAACGCTTCACGTTATCGCATTCGCGAAGGCTCTCCCAACCCACGCGGCGCCAGCTGGGATGGCTATGGCACCAACTTCTCTCTGTTCAGCGAGAACGCAACGAAGGTAGAGCTGTGCATCTTTGACGATGCCGGCGAGACCGAGCTGCAACGCATCACGCTGCCGGAATACACAGACCAGATCTGGCACGGCTACGTGGAGGGCCTTGAGCCCGGCACGCCATACGGCTATCGCGTATATGGGCCTTACGCGCCCGGTGAAGGTCATCGCTTTAATCCCAACAAGCTGCTGCTGGACCCCTACGCCACCGCGCATCTCGGTGAGTTGAAGTGGGGGCCGGAGATCTTCGGCTACGTGATGGAGAGCGGTGATGACACCACCATGGACATGCGCGACAGTGCCGCGTTCATACCGAAGTGCCTGGTGACTGATCCGAAATTTCCATGGAACGATGCGCCGTCGAATCCGCGGCAGTGCCGTGTGCCGTGGGACAGCACCGTTCTGTATGAGTTGCACGCGAAGGGCTACACCAAGCTGCATCCGGATGTGCCGGAGCAGCTGCGCGGCACCTATGCGGGGCTGGGCCAGCGGCGGGTGGTGGACTACATCCAGTCGCTGGGCGTGACGTCGATTGAGCTGCTGCCCATCCACACTTACCTGGATGAGGCGCACCTGCATGACATGCACCTGACAAATTACTGGGGCTACAACAGCATTGGTTTTTTTGCGCCGCATCCGCACTACGCGGCAGAGCCAAAGCAGGCGCTGCAGGAGTTTAAGACGATGGTGTCGCGCTATCACGACGCGTGCATCGAGGTGATTCTGGACGTGGTGTACAACCACACCGCAGAAGGCAATGAGCGCGGGCCAACACTGTCGTACAAGGGCATTGATAACGCCAGCTATTATCGCCTGCACGCGGAGGATCGCCGCTACTACATCAACGACACCGGCACTGGCAACACCATCAACGTAACGCATCCGCGCGTGCTGCAGATGATCTGCGACAGCCTTCGCTACTGGGTGGAAGAGACACATGTCGATGGCTTCCGCTTTGATCTGGGAACCATTCTTGCGCGTGAGCCCGATGGCTTTGACAAGGGCAGCGGCTTCCTGAAGGTAGTAAGTCAGGACCCCGTGTTGAGCCGCGTGAAGCTGATTGCAGAGCCGTGGGATATTGGCCCCGGTGGCTATCGCATGGGTGAATTTCCACCGGGATGGTCGGAGTGGAATGACACCTTCCGCGACCGTTCGCGCGGCTATTGGATTGGCCGCACGCCTTCGTCTGAACTGGCGATGGCGATGGCCGCATCGCCGGAGATGTTTAACCACCACGGTCGCCGGCCATGGACCAGCGTGAATTTTGTTACCGCGCACGACGGCTTCACCATGCGCGACCTGGTCAGCTACAACGACAAGCACAACCTTGCCAATGGCGAGAACAATCGTGACGGCAGCGGCGACAACCGGTCATGGAACTGCGGTGCGGAAGGCCCCACGGACGACTCCGCAATCAACACACTGCGCGACCGGCAGATGCGCAACCTGATGGCGACCCTGCTTCTGTCACAGGGCACGCCCATGATGCTGGCTGGCGACGAGTTTGCGCGCACGCAGAACGGCAACAACAACGCCTACTGCCAGGACAACGAAATCAGCTGGGTGGACTGGTCGCTGCGTGAGAAGAACGCGGAGCTGCTGCGCTTTACGCAAACGGTAGGCGCGCTGCGGCAACGCTACCCCATGCTGCGGCACAGCATGTATCTGCATGAGGCTGTGGACCCGGACCTGGGCATCCTTGAGCTGACGTGGGTCTCACCGGACGGCACACCGGCCAATCGTGACACATGGCAGAACTCACCACCGCAGTGCTTTGGCATGCTGCTGGATGGCGCCGCGCGGCTCACCGGCATTGCCCTGCGTGGTCACGCGGAGTCGCTGCTGCTGATCCTGAACGACCATCACGAGAGTGTGGAATTTACCCTGCCGGAAGTAAGCGGCGAAGGCGCGTGGCATCTGCTGCTGGACACCGACAGCTTCGTCACCGAAGAGCGGCAGATGCTGCCCGGCGAGGCTTACAACGTCACTGCGCAGTCGCTGGTTCTGCTGGTGCGTTCCCCGGCGGCAGAAGCCGCCGCGCAAACCGCGCGAGCTTAGCGCACTGTAATAAGAAGACGCGTCGATTCAGTTCGTTGTCCGAAGCTGCTACAGGTAAGCCTCGATCACTTCAGTCGCTTCCTCTGCAGTCGATAAGCGGATGGTATGAAATTCCTGACGAAGTCGCGCAGCTTTCCTGCCTTGCCTGCCGTGTCATCCTCTCCGCCTGGCAGCGTCTTTGCGTGGCCTTCGCTGCTTTTAACGAACATACCGAGCGGCAGCGATCCGCTGGACCACCTGCATCAACGGCTTGATCACCTGTTTGTGCGGCTGATGTACGCGCAATGGATCATCGCCATCTGCCTGTCTGCGTGGTACACACCGCGCACAGACGCAGGCCAACACGTCTCCATGGCCGTGCTGCTTGCGTGGGCATCCCTCTGTGGCGGCGTTGCAACACTCATGCCTGTGCTTGCAGTTCGGCTGTGGTCCGGCCAGCGGAAGGCACGCATCGTCATCGCCATGTCGCAGGTGCTGATGGCCGCTGTCGTCTCGCACCTTGTGGGCAGCAATTCGCAGATGTATCTGCACATCTACGCATCTCTGGGTCTGCTCGCGTTCTACGCGGACCCCATCGTGGTGCCCATCGCGTCTGCATGCGTGGTGGCTGGTGAACTGGTACGCCACACCTCAGGTCCGTTCTTCCTGTGGCATCTGCGCCCGCACAAGCAGCACCTGCTGCGCGAGTGGGGCTGGCTGCTGCTGTGCAACGCACTGACGCTTTGGACCGGCAGAGAACGCCGCATGGAAGCACGGCGCATGGTGGAACAACAGCAGCAACAGCAGGAGCTCTTCCACCGCGCCTTTCATGACATGATTACCGGCCTGCCCAATCGCGCTGCAGTGGAGTCGCACATGGACGAGCGACTGGATGCGGGCGCGCAGATAAGCTGCATGGTCATTGACATTGATGGCTTCCGCGCAGCGAATGAGTTACTGGGGCATCGCGGTGGCGACGCACTGATGCGGTCCATCATGGCGCGCGTGCAGGATTGTGTGCGGCACGACGATCTGCTAGGCCGTTTCGGCGGTGACCGCTTCGTCATCCTGGTGGACCAGCCGCATACGCGTCAGCAACTGGCCGCGCTGGCAGAGAGCATCATCCACAGCACGGCGAAGCCGCACCTGCTGGAGGGCCGCAGCATCACCAACAGCGTGAGCATTGGCATTGCAACCTTCCCTGCAGATGCAACGGACCGCGAAGCCATGCTGGCAGCTGCTGATCGCGCAATGCACGCAGTGAAGTGCGATGGCCGCAACAACTATCGTTTTGCAGCGGACATGCGGCAGGCCCAGGTCAACGACGAGCGCAACACACGCCTGAGCACCAGACTGCAACGCGCTCTGCTTGAGGGCGGACTGCAGTTGGTCTATCAACCCATCTTCACCAGCAGCGAAACCATGGTGGCTGCGGAGGCGCTGGCGCGCTGGCGTGACAGCGAAGAAGGCAACATCTCTCCAGCCGAGTTTGTGCCTGTTGCAGAAGCGACTGGGCTTATTGTTCCCCTATCAAACTGGGTGCTGCGCGAAGCGTGCGAACAGATGGTGCGATGGATTGACCTGGGCACCACACTGGAGCGCATGGCCGTCAACGTGAGTGTGAAGCAGGTGTGGCGCAATGATTTTGTGTCCACGGTGGAACGCACACTGCGCGAGACCGGGCTCGATCCACATCACCTGGAACTGGAGCTGACCGAAGGCGCGCTGGCAACAGATTTTGAAACCGTCAAGCAGAATCTGCGGGCACTGCGACGCGTGGGCGTGCGCATCTCCATTGACGACTTCGGCACAGGCTA
>JAMFTB010000131.1 GCA_026225595.1 Terriglobus sp.
GACCGCCCCGCGCGTAGCGGGCCCGTCTGGCAGGACACGGTTACGATTACTTCTGGCCGGTGTGATTGAAGTGCAGGGTGTGGGGTTGGATGCGCAGACACGTTGCGCGCACTATCACTCCGCGCTCGACATCATTGCGATTCGCATGCGCTGCTGCGGCGTGTACTTTGCCTGCAAAGATTGCCACATTGAGCTGGCGGATCATGCGATTGAAGTGTGGCCTCATGCTGAGTGGGATCAGCGTGTCGTGTTGTGCGGCGTCTGCAAGCGCGAGCTGACGGTTGCCGAATACATGGATTGTGGCAACATCTGCCCAGGCTGCGGATCGGGCTTTAACCCCGGATGCAGGAATCACTACCACTTCTACTTCGCTGCTTCGGCAGATCACTAGGCCGCAATCTCGCGCGTTTACGATAGAGACCTGTGAGCTCCACGAAGCAAACCAATTCGAAGCCTGTTGATCCGTCCACGCTGAGCGGCCATGCGCTGGCTGTGGCGCTGGTGGCTGCCGGCGCGCTGTTCATGGAGAATCTGGACGCCACCATCATTGCCACCGGCCTGCCCACCATGGCGCGCGACTTTCACACGAGTGCCGTTGCGGTGAACGTGGGTATTACGGCGTACCTGTTGACGCTGGCCATCTTCATCCCGCTGAGTGGATGGGTTGCTGCGCGCTATGGTGAGCGTCGCGTCTTTGCCACGGCCATCCTCATCTTCACCGCGGCATCTGCGCTGTGCGGCTTGAGCCATACGCTGCCGCTGTTCACTGCATCGCGCGTGCTGCAGGGGCTTGGCGGATCGATGATGGTGCCGGTGGGGCGGCTGATGGTGGTGCGCGCGTCTACCAAGGCGCAGCTGATGAAGGCGATTGCGTACACCATCTGGCCCGCGCTGGTGGCTCCCATACTTGGGCCGCCGGTGGGTGGCTGGATTCTGTCATTCGCCAGCTGGCCGTGGATGTTTCTGCTGAACCTGCCCATTGGCGTGGTGCTGTTTGTGCTGGCGCTGAAGGTGGTGCCGCGCGACCGCGATACCGTGCGCGAGCCGTTTGATCTGCCGGGCTTTGCGCTGGCGGGTGGAGCGTCCTTCTCCCTGATGTATCTGCTGGAGTCGTTGCAGGCTTCGCATCCGCCGCTGGTAAAAGTGGTGTCGCTTGGCGTAGCGGCAGTGGCGCTGGGGTGCGGAGCGGTGGTGCGGATGCGGCGTGCGCGTGATCCACTCTTTCGGCTGGAGGTATGGAGCATTGAAACCTTCCGCGTCTCCAATGGGGCCGGCTCGCTCTTCCGCATGGCCGTCTATTCCGTGCCGTTTTTGCTGCCGTTGCTGTTTCAGGAGGCCTTCGGGCTGGACCCGCTGGCATCCGGCTCGCTGACGATGGCGGTCTTTGCAGGCAACCTGGCGATGAAGCCGCTGACTGGTCCGCTGCTGCGCAGCTATGGCTTCCGCCGTGTGCTCATCGTGAACGGTTTGGCCACGGTGGTGCTGCTGGCGGTCTGCGGCTGGTTGCGTGCGGATACTTCACGCTGGCTTGTGCTGCTTGTGCTCTTCCTTGGAGGCCTTGGCCGATCGATGGAGCTGACCGCGCTAACGACGATGGGCTTTGCCGATCTGCCGGAGCCGCTGAAGGGTAGTGGCACCACCCTGGCAACCACGATCAACCAGATGACCACCAGCCTTGGCGTCGCAGTGGCCGCGCTGGCATTGCACGTCAGCGGGACGATGCGCGGAGGTATCAGCACTTTTGACTTTCGCGTGGCTTTTTGTGTGATGGCTGCGCTGTCCGCGCTGTCATTGCCGTCGTTCCTGCGCATGCATCCGGACGCTGGCGCTGCTGTGAGCGGAGCCGCGTTACAGCAGGAACGTGCAGCTGCTCCAGCAGAAGGCTAATTAGGCGAGGAGCGTGTGCAGCGCGGCAAGCCACTCCGTCGGCTGCTGTACTGTGATGTCTGGCGCGGCGGCGTGCAGCTTCTCCGGCGCAAGGCCGTAGCCACAACCCAGGCACAGAGCACCCGCGTTGCGCGCCGTCTCCACATCGACGTGCGAATCACCCACCAGGACGGTGCGCGCCATGGATGCTTCGCGCCCCATCAACGTTGAGGCTTCCGCAAGCAATGCCTGCATGGCCATGGGGTGCGGCTTCTTCATGGGAAAGCTGTCGCCGCCGTAGTTCTGAAAGAAGAACTGCGACAGGCCAAGACCATCACAGATGGCGCGCGAGGGCCTTACAGGTTTGTTCGTGAGCACCGCCATGGGCAACTGTGGCGCTGCGGCGCGGATGCGCTTCAACTCCGCGATGACGCCGGGATAGACGTAAGTAAAGTCCAGCTTGTGGTCGCGGTAGTACTCCAGGAAGAAGGGCAGCGCCTGCGTCATCAGCGGCTCGTCCGACCCACCGGTCGCGTCCAGCGCGCGGCGCACCAGCAGAGCTACACCGTCGCCAATGAAGCCGGAGATCTGCGGCAAAGGGAGCGCAGGCCGTGCAAAGAAACGCAGCGTTGCGTTGACGGAGTTCGCAAGATCCTGCTGCGAATCGATCAGGGTACCGTCGAGATCAAAGACGAGCAGGTCGCAGGAAAGTAGATCGGGGGGAAGCGGCCGCACAGCCGATGCATCTTCAGGCATATTTGCGGAGCATGCCGAGCACTTTTCCCTGGATGGTGACGCGGTCGGCGGGAGCGAAGATGGGCGCCATTTCAGCGTTGGAGGGCTGCAGACGGATGAGGTTGCCCTCCTTGTAGTAGCGCTTCAGCGTAGCGTCTGATCCGTCGACCAGCGCGACGATGATCTCACCCTCGCGCGCAGTATTGGTGCGCTCCACCAGGACGTAATCGCCGTTGACGATGTGCTCATCGCGCATGCTGTCGCCGCGGACTTCCAAGGCAAAAACCTCGCGGTTGCCGATGATCTCTGAGAGCGAGATGGTCTCCGCGGTTTCAATCGCTTCCACCGGCTGACCGGCGGCAATGCGGCCCATCAGCGGCAGGCGGTCGCCGCCACGGCGCGTACTGCGGGGCGATAGCACATCGATCGATCGCGAGCGGTTGTGGGCGCGCTGCAGCATGCCTTTGTTGTGCAGGTTGGTGATGTGCTTATGCACAGTCGCCAGCGAGTTAAGACCCAGGCCCGCTGCGATCTCCTCGTACGATGGGGAGTAGCCCTTGCGCTGGGTAAAGCCCGTCAGAAAGTCCATTACTTCTTTTTGCCGACGCGTGATCGCCATGCGCTCATTCTAGCGAATAAAAGGCGAACCGCAAGCGAAAAAGAGACGGAACCAAATTCGGCACTATCTGGGCCTTTCACATCTCGATCTTGCGATGTCTGGCTTCCCGAAGTGGCACGGTTCGCTGTGCAAAGTTGTGAGCACCATCGGCATTGTGCAGAAGGGTAGTCTGTTCGACTACCTGTAGTGCTCTTCATCCAACGGCTTTGATCCCACGAAAGCTGCACCCACGGCATTCCATGCACGCTCGGAGCATTCGTTACACTCGAAGTTGTGATTGGCGCCCTACAGTTTCTGTGGAACAGCACGCGTGGCTCGCGGCTGCGGCCGTGGCGCAGCCCGTACCTGCGCTGGCGTGTGGAAACCTACAGTGGCATGCACGCCGACGAGATTGGCGCATCGCAGATGATCCATTTCCTATGGCAGGAGCGGCGACAGTTTCTGCGCTTTCTGCGCTGGACCGGCGAGATGCGCCACGACAGCAAGAGCAATCATGCCTGAGCAGGTGTTGCCCCCGCCGCATTTGAGCCGTCGGAAATTTGTTGCAGGCACTGCTGCGGCAGGGTTATCGCTATTGGGCTGTGCTCATCCTGCGGCTGCCAACGCACTTTCGCGGAACCTCGCTCCATCCATTGATATCTCTGGAATTGCATCACTACGCGAACACGCTGCCAATGCCAAGTTGCTGTTTGGGTTTGCGGTGGACGAAAAGCAGCTAACCAACAACGAGGCTTACCGCCGCACGGTGCAGCAGCAGTGCAGCATCATCGTTCCAGAGAAGGCCATGCAGTGGGCAACCCTGCGCCCTGCGCCGGCTGAGTTTAACTTTGACGAAGCGGACCGCCTCATCACCTTCTCAGAGACTTCTCACATCAAGCTGCGCGGCAATGCGCTGTGCAGCCACAACGCGTTGCCGGCGTGGTTTGATCGCGTGGCCAACCCCACCAATGCGCGGCAGATGCTGGCGGACCACATCCGCACGGTGATGGGTCGTTACGCAGGCCGCATGCATTCGTGGGATGTGGTGAACGAGGCGGTTGAGATTCGCGATGGGCGCGTGGATGGCCTGCGTAACTCGCCCTGGCTGCGGCTGGTGGGCACAGACTACGTCGAGGCCGCCTTTCGCGTCGCTCGCAATGCAGACCCCAATGCTCTGCTGACCTACAACGAATCCGGCCTGGAAGACGACAGCCGCGAGGCAGCGGAGAAGCGAGCCGCGGTGCTGGTGCTGCTGCGCCGTTTAAAGCAACGCAATGTGCCGATTGATGCGGTGGGTATCCAGTCGCACCTGCGGGCGCGTTCGCCGTTTGGGTATGGAGCAGGGTTGCGGCAGTTCACCGACGCCTGCCGGACGATGGATTTTGAGGTGTTCCTGTCAGAGATGGACGTGAGCGATCGAGACCTGCCGGAGAATGCGGAGACGCGGGATACTGCCGTCGCCGACGAGTACCGCAAATATCTGTTGACCGCCCTGGCTGCTCCGAATGTGACCACGGTGATTGGCTGGGGTGTGGACGACTTCCAAAGCTCCCTGAATTTTGGTGAGCACGCGCGGCGCGACCACCAGCCGCAGCGTTCACTGCTGTTTGACTCGCATCTGCGGCCCAAACCGGCATTTGCGGCGGTTCGCGACGTTTTTGACGCCCGTTTTGGCCGCAACCATGCTTCGCAGGCGGCAACAGGGCAGCGGCTGCCCCGCCTTTAGACGATTTCTGCCGTTCTGGTCATCAATATAGGTTCACGCCTTTCCCTGTCGCGGGCGGGAATGGTAACCTATTCCGTAGACCAAACCGGCTTTATTGAGATCAGGAGTACCGCAATACAGTGTTGGCAACAGTGAAAAAGAACGACATCATTACCAAGTATCGTGTGCACGATACCGATACCGGCAGCCCTGAAGTGCAGATCGCGATCCTCAGCGAGCGCATTGGGCAGCTTACCGAGCACTTTAAGACGCACAAGAAGGACCACGGCTCGCGCCGCGGCCTGCTCATGCTCGTCTCAAAGCGCCGCAGCCTGCTGGATTACCTGAAGAAGAACGACTCGGACCGCTACCGCGATGTCATCGCGAAGCTCGGTATCCGTAAGTAGTCTCTCTTTCCGGATCAAAGACGCATTCCGCACACGTTTCGCGAGGGCCGCATCCTGATGCAGCACACGCACCTCTCCGCTTGGCCGGGGCTCCAGGGCTCCGGCGACGCGCTCCAGCTACGGAGCGTGCAAGGGTGAGTGTGCTTTTGGCCATGCCCCTCCCGGTTCGTCTCGCGGATGCTCAACCATCCCGCATCCCCACAGCTTTTTGCTCTGCAGAGCGTCACGCCGCACGCAGCCATCGCGCTGCGCCGCGGCAGTTCTGTACCCACTCGCGTTTGCAGGCAGCCGCCTCGCGCGACCACAAGTTCCCACATACAAAAAAGAGAGAAACGTCCCTATGAAACAGGAGATTTCCGTTGAGCTTGCCGGTGGCAAGCGCATTACCTTTGAGACGGGCCGCATCGCCAAGCAGGCGTCCGGCGCCGCTTTTGTGAGCTGCGGCGACACGGTCATTCTGGCCACATGTGTCGGCGCGCCAGAACCCAAGGAAGGCATCGACTTCTTTCCGCTGACCGTGGAGTACCGCGAAACCACCTACGCCGGTGGCCGCATTCCCGGTGGCTTCATCAAGCGTGAAGGCCGCCCCAGCGAGAAGGAAATTCTCACCTGCCGCCAGATCGACCGCCCCATCCGTCCGCTGTTCCCGGAGACCTACCGCAACGAGACCCAGGTGGTCGCGTTCGTGTATTCGGCGGACAAGGAAAACGATCCGGACGTGGTCGCAATCAACGCAGCATCCTGCGCGATTGCACTTTCTGACGTTCCGTTTGAAGGTCCCATCGGCGCTGTGCGCGTTGGCCAGATTGATGGCGAGTTCATCGTGAACCCGACCTATGCTGAGCGCGCAAAGAGCACGTTGAACATCATGGTTGCCGGTACTAAGGACGGCATCGTGATGGTGGAGTCTGGTGCCAAGGGCGTCAGCGAAGAGACTGTCGTAAACGCAATCGAGTTCGGCCACGTACAGGCCAAGCTGATCTGCGCGGCCATCATGGAGCTGGTGGGCAAGGCCGGCAAGGAAAAGCGCGCCACCAAGCCGCTTGAAGTGGACACCGCCTATGCCGAGAGCATCAAGATTCAGGTTGGCGACCGTCTGATCGATGCTGTCGATACCCAGAAGTACGACAAGATTGCCAGCTACGCCAAGATCAAGGAACTGAAGGACGAGCTGAAGAAGTCTCTGCCGGAAGGCAGCGATGCTGCCGCTTCCAAGAAGCTGGGCAAGTACTACGACGCTCTGCGTGAAGAGATCTTCCGCGAGCAGGTTCTGAAGGACCGCATCCGTCCCGATCGCCGCGCATTCAACAAGGTTCGCGATATCGAGATTGAGGTTGGCATCCTGCCCCGTCCTCACGGTTCGGCACTGTTCCAGCGTGGTGAGACCCAGGCTATTGTGACCGCAACGCTGGGCACCAACGACGACGCGCAGCGCATGGAGTCGTACGAGGGTGAGCAGAAGAAGCGCTTCATGCTTCACTACAATTTTCCGCCGTATTCCGTTGGTGAAGTTGGACGTATGAGCGGCACGGGACGCCGCGAGATTGGCCACGGCGCGCTTGCATACCGTGCCATCGAAGCTGTTCTGCCCGACGAGAAGGACTCGCCCTACACGCTCCGCGTCGTGTCTGACATCACCGAGTCGAACGGTTCGTCGTCGATGGCTTCGGTCTGCGGCGCGTCGCTTGCGCTCATGCATGCCGGCATTCCGCTGAAGGCTGCGGTTGCGGGTATCGCAATGGGCCTGGTGAAGGAAGGCGACGAGTACGCCATCCTGACCGACATTGCAGGCGCAGAAGATCACTACGGCGACATGGACTTCAAGGTGGCCGGCACGCGCGATGGCATTACCGCCCTCCAGATGGACATCAAGATCATGGGTATCACGCCGCAGATCATGCGTGAAGCTTTGGCTCAGGC
>JAMFTB010000132.1 GCA_026225595.1 Terriglobus sp.
ATCTCGCGCGGCTACCAGTTCATGCGGCTGGGCCAGCTGGAGCAGGCCATCGTCGCGCTGGAAGAGGTCATTGCAGAGGACAAGACGCTGCGCATCGTCTTTCCCACCATCGCCATGTGCTACGCGCAGCTGGGTGACCGCACTAAAGCCTCGACGTTCATTGTCGACGAGACCCTCTCCGCCGCAGAGGCAGACAGCGAGATGGCTTATCGGCTGGCAACGTACTTTGCCGTGGATGGCGAGACGGGCGAGGCGTTGCACTGGCTGCGCCGCGCGGTCTACCTGGGCAATGAAAACTACCCGTGGTTCGCCATCAATCCGGCGTGGTCGCGGCTGCATGGAAACGGCGATTTCGAACTGATCCTGGATGACCTGAAGAAGATCTTCAAGCGCAACACCAAAAACTGGAAGCGCCTGCTGGGTCAGCTTCGCTAGCGAACGCTTAACGTGAGTGGCTGCGGTTCAAGCCTATCCACAGCAGCAGCGCGGCAAGTTGTGCAAACAAAAGTGCCTGCATATAACCCAACGTCCGCGACTGCATTGTGTGCGGAGCAAGTACCACCATCGCCACCACCAAGATCACCATGCAGGTAACAGCAGCAGTTCGACCGTAGTGACTGCGAGCGGGCAGGGCAGGCATGCGGAGTCTGCGCGTGGACTGTTGCGGCAACCGCGCCATCACGCGAGCAGCAAAGTCATCGGGTACGTTCACGTGAGGTGCCGTCTCCAGCGCTTCAATAATGCTCTGCATCGTCTTGTCTGGTTCTGTGTGGCTCATCGTGCCCCTCCCTTCATGCCTTCTACTGCTGCCTTCAGTTTATTGCGCCCCCGGTGCAGATGCGTTCGCACGGTGCCGATGGGCAGTTGCAGCGACTCGGCAATCTGCTGGTAGCTGCGCTCCTCCTGATGGTAGAGCACCAGCACCGATCGCTCCACCGCGCTCAGCTTGTTCAGTTCCTCCTCCACACGCGCCTGCAACTCGCGCGTGGCCATCTGCTGCTCCGCATTTGGAGCGGGATGCTGCAGCCTGTTCTCCCATCCACTGACATCGTCTGAGATGGAAGTGGAGCGCTGATCCTCGCGCTTGCGGCGCTTCCATTCATCCTGCGCGACGTTCACCACAATGCGATGCAGATACGTGGTCAGCAGGGCATCACCACGAAAGCCCGGCAGGGCACGGTGCAGCCGCAGAAAGACCTCCTGCGCCAGGTCGTCCACGTGCTCGCGCGTGCCGGTAAGCCGCACCAGCATGCCGAACACCCTGTCACTGTGTGTGCGGACGATCTCATCGAAGCTGGGTGCGTGGCTCAAGGAGGGATAGGACCGTGTTCGATCGGAAAAGTTTCATGCACACGGCTGAAACTTAGCGCGTGCTCTGAAGTCTAACGCCGGCGAAAAGGAGAAACACCCATGCACGATATGGTTTTTAGCCCCTTCATCGTACCGGTCGCCGGCTGCCTCATGATCCTTGGCATTGTTGTTGCCGGCATCTACAGCGAGATTCGCAACAAGGAACTACGTTCGCAGGAGCGCATTGCCATGCTGAACCGCGGTGTGCCGCTGGCAGAGATTGAACGAATGATGTCTGTTAGTACGAATGACGATAAGCCGATGCGCGATCCCTTGCGCAGCCTGGCGAATACACGCCGCTCCGCGATGGTGCTGCTGTCGCTTGGCATTGGTTTGGGCATCTTCGGCCTGCTGCTCTTCGCCATCCTGCAGGTGCGTCCGGTACTGATTGTGGCTGCCGCAGGCGTCATCAACCTGGCCATCGGCGCGGGCTTCCTCATCGACTACAACATGCAGATGCGCGAACTTTCGCGCTTCGGCATGGAAGTAGACGCAGATCTGCCGCGCTGATAGTTGCAGGGAAGTGAGTTAGTTCGCGGGTACGAAGGCCTGCTGTGCAACGTAAGGCGCAGGCATTGCAGCAACTGGCTGCGTATTCTTCACAGCATCGGGAACGGCAGAAACATTCGGATTAGCGGCCATGGGGCCTTCCGCATACTTCAGCGGCGCACGCAGACTTACCACCACCAGCGAATCCTTGGGCAGATGTGTCTGGCGATCCTGCTTCAGCCACCATACCGTGCTGATGCCGGCTCCAACGCCCGCGCCAATCAACGCGCCAACGCCGCCGCCAAACACCGCACCCGCGGCTGCAGCACCGCCGGTGGTCAAAGACATCGCCGCCAGCGTCGCGCCGACATTTTCCTTGTGCAGAATGTCGCCTTCCGCATTCACGCGCGTCTTCGCGTACTGGTCTGTATCAATCACGGTGCCACGCATCGGCATACGCGTTCCGTCCGGCAGCACAACGGCCTGAGCCTCAAGATGGATGAGTGCGGTGCCGTGAATGCGGCGTCCGCCACGAACCTGCGTGACGGTACCTTCAACAGTGGTTCCCGCTGGCAATACCACGCGGCCGTCGCTGATCACATCCTGCGCCAGCTCCGCGGTGAAGGCTGTGTTGGGTTGCGTGGAGAGCGTTGCAATCTCGTCATGCAGACGCACATGCAGCAGCGTACCCACCGGCAGCTCGCCCGGGTGGTGCGCAATCTCGGTCACAATGCCGTCATCCATGCCAACCTCGTCCACGTGAGTGCGCAGTGTGAGCGGAGCGGGCGAGGTCGTCGCTCCTTGATAAGGCTGGTAAGGCTTGAACTCCTCATTGGCCGGAGCGGCAATTGCTGCAGGGGTAGCGGCTGGAGCGGCATCTGTCGCAGGCGCATCCATGGGTACAGCAGCAGAGGGCTTGGTGGCGGGAACAGCAGGCACATCCTGCACAACGGCATCGGGCGGATGCGACACGCCTGTCTGTTGAGCGATTGCCGGGGTTGCAGCAAGGGTGATCAGCAGTGCGAACGATGGCTTCATGCGGTTCCTCCGCGCCACGTAGAGGTGGCGCAATTTCAGGCTAATCCTCACCATTCAGACGCAGGGAACTGATCTTTGTTGCTGAATCAAGAGGGTCAACGCCTCCGCATCTCGTGCAGCTGCGCCAGTTCGCGCATGACGGTGCTGTTACAGAGGGAAACCCCTTCGCCTGCTAGAATTACGCCGAAAGCACAGCAGCATTTCTTCAACATCGGAATCCTCACACGGTATGGCAGAGTTTCTGGAAACCATCACCGGCCTGGGCGGCAGGACCATTGCGGTCGACCGGCGGCCAAAGCTGAATGACCGAATGACCCATCGCATTGTCGCGCCCGGCGCGGCTGCAGAACAGAAAGGCAACATGACTGAGATCGTATCCATCACTGCGCGCGAAATTCTGGATAGCCGTGGCAATCCCACCGTGGAAGCTGACGTAACGCTGGCCGGCGGTGCCATGGGCCGCGCGGCTGTGCCCAGCGGCGCAAGCACCGGCGAACACGAGGCCGTGGAGCTGCGCGACGGCGACAAGGAAATCTACCTGGGCAAGGGCGTGCTGCAGGCGGTGGAGAATGTTGAGACCGCCATTGCACCCGAACTGAACGGCATGGATGCCACCAACCAGCGGCTGATTGACGCCACCATGCTTGCACTGGACGGCACGCCGAACAAGGCCAACCTGGGCGCGAATGCGATCCTGGCTGTCTCCATGGCCTGTGCCCGCGCCAGCGCGCTTGCGCTCAAGCTGCCGCTGTACCGCTACCTGGGCGGCGTGAACGCATGCCTGCTGCCCACGCCCATGATGAACATCCTCAACGGAGGCGCACATGCCGACAACAACGTGGACTTTCAGGAGTTCATGATCATGCCGGTTGGCGCTGAAAGCTTCAGCGAGGCTCTGCGTTGGGGCACGGAGGTCTTCCACACGCTGAAGGGTGTGCTGAAGAAGAAGGGCTACAACACCGCCGTTGGCGACGAGGGTGGCTTCGCGCCGTCGTTGAAGTCGAACGTTGAGGCGCTGGAAGTCATTCTTGAAGCCATCGGCCTGGCTGGTTATGAGGCAGGTCAGGACATCGCACTCGCGCTTGATCCCGCAGCCAGCGAGTTTTACAACAAGGAGACGGGCCGCTACGTCTTCAAGAAGTCAGACAAGAGCGAGAAGACCTCTGCCGAGATGGCCGGTTACTGGGCAGACTGGGTTCGCCAGTATCCCATCATCTCCATTGAAGATGGGCTGGCCGAGGATGACTGGGATGGCTGGAAGCTGCTGACCGACGACATCGGCGACCGCTGCCAGCTGGTGGGCGACGACCTGTTCGTCACCAACACCAAGCGCCTGCGCGAGGGTATTGAGAAGGGTGTCGCCAACTCCATCCTGGTTAAGGTCAACCAGATCGGCACCATCAGCGAGACGCTGGAAGCGATTGAGCTGGCGCGCCGTTACGGTTACACGTCGATCATTTCGCATCGTTCCGGCGAGACGGAAGATACCTTCATTGCCGACCTTGCAGTGGGCACCGGCGCAGGCCAGATCAAGACCGGCTCCGCCTCGCGCACGGACCGCATTGCCAAGTACAACCAGCTGCTGCGCATTGAAGAAGAGCTGGGCCAGGGCGCAGAGTACCTCGGCATCGAATCCATCAACTGCGAGTAACAGTTCGTTCGCTTACTTAACGATGGGAGTGGCAATCTGCCACTCCCATTCGTTCACCCGGATATTGTCATCCCGCAGCGAAGCGGAGGGATCTGCTTCTGCAATTTGAAGGAGTAAGTCATGGCTCGCCGCAAACCTCTCGTCCTCACCATTCTTGACGGCTGGGGCATACGTGCGGAGACGCATGGCAACGCCATCGCCATGGCGCGCAAGCCAACCTATGACATGCTGCTGCGCGAGTACCCCAACAGCATCATCCGTGCCAGCGAGCACTTCGTGGGCCTGCCCGATGGCCAGATGGGCAACAGCGAAGTGGGTCATCTGAACCTGGGCGCAGGCCGCGTTGTGCGCATGGACATCACACGCATCGACGCCATGATCGAAAGTGGTGAGTTCTTCAAAGACAAGCTGCTCGTGGAGAGCATCAAGGCTGCAATGGAGCGTGGTCGCGCGGTCCACTTCCTTGGTTTGTTGAGCGATGGCGGTGTCCACTCGCACCAGCGGCACCTGTATGCGCTGCTGAAGCTGTGCGCGCAGTTGGGCGCGAAGGATGTTTTCGTTCACGCATTTCTTGATGGCCGCGACACCATGCCGACATCCGGCGCTGCCTCGATTGATGCTCTGCAGCAGCAGATTCGCGAGATTGGCGTAGGCAAGCTGGCAAGCTGCAGCGGCCGCTATTACGCCATGGATCGTGACCTGAAATGGGACCGCGAACTGAAGACCTTCGATGCAATGGTGAAGGGCAATGCCGAGGGCGGTTCCACCACCGACGCGGCTGCAAAGGTGCGCGAGGGTTACAACAACGGCGTTACAGATGAGTTCACCATTCCGTTTGTGTGCACGGATGAAGCAGGCAAGCCGTTGGGCACCGTGCAGGACGAAGACCTCTGCATCTGCTTCAACTACCGCAGCGATCGCGTCCGGCAGATTACGCGCGTGCTGGCGCGCAACGTGGAAGGCGGCCTGACGAAGGCAGATGCGCGCGACCTGCCCAAGGCCGATGAGCTTGACCTTGAGATTCCGCGCGTCAGTGTGCCGAAGGGCCTGCGCTACATCACCATGACGCAGTACGATCCCAAGTTCACGCTGCCCATGGTCATCCTGCCAGAGAGCATGGATAACTTACTCGCCAATGTTATGGCGAACCATGAGCTGCGTAACCTGCGCGTGGCCGAGACAGAAAAATACGCGCATGTAACTTACTTTTTTAACGGCGGTATTGAAAAACCCTTCAGCGGAGAAGAGCGCGAGGTGGTGCAGTCGCAGAAGGTAGCCACGTACGACCTGGCTCCGGAGATGAGCGCGCGCGGCATCTGTAACGTTGTTCTGAAGGCGATTGAAGATACAGCGTTCGACGTCGTTGTGGTGAACTTCGCAAATGCGGACATGGTGGGCCACAGCGGCA
>JAMFTB010000133.1 GCA_026225595.1 Terriglobus sp.
AGGCCGCCCTGCAGCGGCGATGATGATGCGCCGTAAAAATTCTGTTCATACCTGCGCGTGATGGCGCCCAGCCGCGACAGGTTGAAGAAGCTGTTCTTAATCTCCAGCGGATCGTAGGTCCACTCGATCAACGCAATGCCCTGCGCAATTGCGATGTCGCGCTGCATCAGTTTCATGCGGCGACCCACGCCACTGTTGCGGTACGCAGGCAGCACTGCCAGCATCTGCGAATGAATGTAGCCCATGCCGTTGCGCTGCGCGGGCAACCCCAGGTTGAAGCCCACAAGCGTGCCGCCGTCATACGCGCCCAGCACGTGACCGCCAAGCTTTTCTGCAAGAAAGAAGACGCGACGCGGCAGCAGCTCACCGGCAGAATATTGCCACGTCTGCTGCTGCAGTTCCACGCACGCATCAAACTCATCAAACGTTGAGAGTCTTGCGATCTTCAACTCTGGAACAGCGCTCACGATTTCTTCTCCTCAAGCTTTGCCTGGTCCCACAGCGCATCTTTCTCGGCGAGCGGCAGCGCGGCAAAGCCATCACCCGCAGCTTGCTCCATGCTGCGAAAGCGTCTGCGAAACTTGGCATTCGCCTTGCGCAGCGCCTGCTCAGGATCGACCGAAAGGTGCCGCGAAAGATTCGTCAGCACAAAGTACAGGTCGCCAATCTCCTCTTCCAGCTTTGCAGCGTCTGGTTCGTCAGAAATCTCCGCGCGCACCTCCGCAATCTCCTCCTGCACCTTGTCGAAGAGGCCGCTCACATCCGGCCAGTCAAAGCCAACCTTCGCCGCCTTTGAGCCAAGCTTCCGCGCCTCAACCAGCGCGGGCACAAACTGCGGCACATCGCCCAGCAGACCTTCATCCTTTGCAGGCTTGCCTTCACGCTCCTGCTGCTTCACTGCTTCCCACGTTACGTTTACATCTGCGGCGGTCTCTGCAACGGCATCCCCAAACACATGAGGATGACGGCGGATCAGCTTCGCGCTCAGGCTACGCACTACGTCGTCGATTTTGAAGTGGCCATCATCCGCGGCAATCTGCGCATAGAACAGCACCTGCAGCAGCAGGTCGCCCAGCTCATCGCGCAGCTCAGGCCACGCGCGGCGGTCAATCGCGTCGAAGACCTCGTAGGTCTCCTCCAGCGTGTGCGGCTTGATGGAGTCAAGCGTCTGTTCGCGATCCCACGGGCAGCCGCCCGGACCGCGCAGCCGCGCCAGAATGCTGACCACCTCTGCAAACGCATCGCCAGCGGCAGCGTTTACCGGCTTCGATGAGATGTCCTTGCTCATGCCTTCATCGTAACAACCCCTTCTTGTCCTGCCGGACGGGCCTCCTGCGCGGAGGGCGGTCACTTCGTGACGTGTGCTCGCCTTCGCAGAGGGCCTCCCGATGGTCGGCATGAGAATTTCATCCCGACCATCGGGAGGGCTAAGCGAAGCAGTAAAAAGGCGTGCAAACGCCCGCACCACGCGTAGCGGGCCCGTCCGGCAGGACATTGAAGCATGCAACTCTTGAGATATGCTGCTTGCATGAGCGAGCGTGACCAGTTGCATGACGCAGAAAACGAGGCGAAGAGCAGCCGCTCCAACGCGTCGCTGTGGCTGCTGCTCATCCCCGTGGCTGCGCTGGTATTCCCCGGCCTGTACAACCGCGAGACGCCCACGCTCTTCGGCTTTCCGTTCTTCTACTGGTACCAGGTGGTGTGGGTCTTTGCGGCCACGGCCATTCTTGGGCTGGTGTACAAGCTACGCAAAGGTAGGAAGACTAACTAACCTCAGCATCGCGAAGCGCCACAACCACCTTTGCCGTGGTGATGGCCTGCCCAACGTGCCGCCGCGTGTGCTCTGCAGTGTGAATGAGCAGGCCCGCAACTGTTGTGGGCAGGTGCGCGCGGCCTACGGTACGCGGCTCCGCAAACTGCTGCGGCATAAACGCCATCAAGCGGCTAATGGCGAGGTCAATTCCATCGACACATTCGCGTAGCGGCTCTCCACCGGAGACACTCTCTGAACGCAGCGCCGCAAGCTGCGCTGCGCCTAAAGCATGGCCTTCCGCATAGGTCATCAGCCGATCCAGACTGCAGGCAATATGCCGTAACTGAAACGCCACAGAAGGCAGCCCATGCACGCTGGCCTCGCTCTCTTCCGCGCCCAAGTGAGCGCACCAGCGCTCAATATCCTCGCGCGCAAGCTCCAGCGCGTGAAGCACCGCGCGGCGCACCGCATCCACGTCCGTATGCGTCCTCCGCAGCCATGGTTCCACCTCATTTGCCGCCATCGCTCCGCCCTCCCCGCCACACTGATAAACTTAACGTGACAAGCCATGTTTGAAAATCTTCAGGAAAAACTTCAGCGCACTTTCAAGAACCTCCGCGGCCAGGGCGTCATCACGGACGAGAACATCTCCGAGGCCCTGCGCGAGATTCGCCTTGCGCTGCTTGAGTCTGACGTCAACTTGAACGTCGTCAAGTCAACGATCGACCACATCCGCGACAAGGCCATCGGCACGCAGGTTGCCACCGCTCTGTCACCCACTGAGCAGATCATCAAGATCGTCCACGACGAACTGATTGAGACGCTGGGCAAAGACACCGCGCGCTTCAAGTTCAGCTCGCAGCCGCCCAGTGTCATCCTGATGGCCGGTCTACAGGGCTCCGGTAAGACCACCACCAGCGGCAAGCTGGCCGCATGGTTGAAGAAGGGCGGCCACCGCCCCATGCTGGTATCGGTTGACGTCTACCGCCCCGCCGCGCGCGAGCAGCTGGCTGTGGTGGCAAAGTCCGTCGGCACGCAGATTTTCATTGGCAAAACGAACGACGAAGAAGCGGGCACACCGCTGGTGCTGCGACTGGCGAAGGAAGCCTTCCGCGAGGCGCGCAACTTCGGCAACGACGTCCTCATTGTGGATACGGCAGGCCGCCTAGGCATTGACGCCGCGCTCATGGACGAGATGAGCCAGCTGAAGTCGGCTTTGAATCCCAGCGAAATCCTCTTTGTGGCCGACGCAATGACGGGCCAGGACGCGGTCAACTCTGCCGACGCCTTTCACAAACAGCTGGGCATCACCGGCGTCATCCTCACCAAGATGGATGGCGATGCACGCGGCGGCGCGGCGCTCTCCATCCGCCACGTTACCGGCGCGCCCGTCAAATTTTTGGGCACGGGCGAGAAGCCGGACGCGTTTGAACCCTTCCACCCGGACCGCATCGTCTCGCGCATTATGGGCATGGGCGACATCGCCACACTGCTGGAGCGCGCAGAAGAAAAGCTGGACCGCGGCAAGGCAGAAGACTTCGCAAAGAAAGCGCTCAGCGGCGACGGCTTCTCGCTTGAAGACTTCCGCGATCAGCTGCGCCAGATCAAGAAGCTCGGCTCCATGCAGTCCATCCTCAAGATGATGCCCAGCGTTGGCCCCTTCCAGGGTCTGCAGCAGGCCGCTGAGAACGTGGATGAGAGCCAGCTGACGCGCACGGAAGCCATCATCAACTCCATGACGGCGAAGGAACGCGCGGATCACGAACTCATCAATGGATCGCGCCGCCGCCGCATTGCAGCGGGCAGCGGAACGACAGTTCAGGATGTGAACCAGTTGCTGAAGCAGTACGGCCAGATGCGCAAGATGTTCAAGGGCCTGGGCAGTGGTGGCGGCAAGATGCAGCGCCGCCTGATGAGCCAGATGGGTAGCATGGGCCGCGGTGGCGGCGGCTTCGGCCGGTAGCATGCGCGCACTGCAATCCAGGCTCGACGAGATCACACAGAACACGCGGAAGCTGGTGCAGCCCGAGCGTCTTGCCATCAGCGAAGACGCCATTGCCGACCTGTTTTCCAGCGGCATTGAAGAGCGCATTTTGCAGGTGGGCGCGCGCGCGCCGGAGTTTACGCTGCCTGACTCCATCTCCGGCAAGCCCATCAAGTCCAGCGATCTGCTGGCGCTAGGCCCGCTGGTGATCAATTTCTTCCGCGGTCGCTGGGATCCTTACTGCGTCACCGAGCTGGAGATGTGGCGTGACCTGTTTCCGCAGCTGCGCGAACGTGGCGCGCTGCTGGTTGCCATCTCACCGCAGACATTGCGTCAAAGCGACTTCACCGTGCAGCAGTACATCATTCCCTACCCGCTGCTGCAGGATGCAAACAGCGAGCTGGCCACGCAGTTCGGCATCGCCTATCCGTTGTCGCAGTCGCTGCAGCGCTACTACCGCTCCATCCTGGTGAACATACCGTTCATCAATAGCGGCAAAAACGTGATGGCGCCGTCGGATGACAATGTATGGAAGCTGCCACTCCCCGCAACATTTGTAGTCGGGCAAGATGGGTTGATCAAGTTCGCCGAGGCGCACGCTGACTTCCGCGTTCGTCCCGAACCTGAAGCAGTTCTCGCGGCTTTGTAGGCTCGCCTTAAAGACAAAAGCAGAACGCCGCGATCGCTGCGTTCTGTTTTTCGTTGCGCGTTACGCCAGAGCTTCAACCATCGCGATACCAAGCTGGTTCAAACCCTTGCTCACATCAGCACCCAGATGCACACGCAGAGCGCGACGGCCGCGCTGCTGCAGCACTGCCAGGTCACCTGCAGCCTGTGCTGCGATGACGACACCGAACGTGTACTTCGCGTTTGGAATTGCGAGGTCCTGCGCGTGGTCTGCTGTGATCTGCAGGAAGACGCCCGTGTTCGGTCCGCCCTTGTAGTCCTGGCCGGTGGAGTGCAGAAAGCGCGGCCCAAAGCCCAGGCAGGTGGCAACGGTTTCCTTGTTGCGCACCATCATGCGGAAGCGCTGAATCAGCTCCTCATGCTCGTCCGTCATCTGAATGTAAGCCAGCGTGGCGAAGTAGTCATGCTGCTTAATCTGCGCGAGGTGCGCCTTCAGATACTCGGTCAGCGTGGGCTGGCTTGCAGTGGTCTTCAGCGTCAGCCCATAGCTGTCATCGGCGTATAGTTTGATGCCCTCATAGTCCAGGATGGGCTCGTGTTCCGCCAGCTTGCCCGTCTCCGCATACTCGTCGGTCAGCTTGCGCGTTTCGATCTTCGCGGCTTCCACGTCCGGCTGGTTGAAGGTGTTAATGCCCATCACCGAACCGGCGACGGCCACACCAATCTCCCACAGGTACATGATGCCGGGCAGCTCGTAGATGTCGTTGATGGTGAACTCCACCACCGGATGACCGGCCGCAGCCAGACGCGCAACGGCTTCATCCTGCGCCTCATTGTCGGACGTGCTCAGACGGATGTAGGCGAAGACGCGATCCTTGCCATACACAGCGGGCACGCCGATGGTCTCGCGATCAACAGGCGTAATTCCCTTGCCCAGCTTGCCGGTCGATTCGGCAATCAATTGCTCAAGCCACGCACCCAGGTCGAATATTTCCTTTGAGGTGAAGAACGTCAGCTTATCCATGCCGGCGTTGTGCGCGTCGCCCAGGATGATGCCCAGCAGAGCGCCCGGGTTTGCGACGATCTCCTTGCCGTGTGCCGCATCCACACCCAGCTTTGCCTGCGCCAGAAAGCGCGGCACATCCAGACCGGCAACCGCCGCAGGCACAATGCCGAAGTTTGACAGCGCTGAGAAGCGGCCGCCGATGGTCTTGTCGCCGTAGAAGATGTGGCGGAAGCCGTCAGCCTTTGCAACTGCTTCCATCTTGCTGCCCGGATCGGTCACGGCGATGAAGTGCTTGCCTGCCTGGTCCGCTCCAACAGCCTTCGTCATTTCGCTGAAGAAATAATCCTTCAGGATGTTCGGCTCCAGCGTGGAACCAGACTTTGACGAAACGATGCAGATCGTCTTCTTCAGATCAACCGCGGCGCGCGCTGCCGCTACCTGCGCGGGATCGGTGGAGTCCACAATATGCAGCTTGGGGAAGCCCGGCTGCTGGCCGTACGTGAGCGACAGCACCTCCGGGCATAGCGACGATCCTCCCATGCCCAGCAGCAGCGCGTGCGTAAAGCCCGCGGAGTGAATGTCCTCACGCAGCATGGCAAAGCTTGCCAGGTCAGCCTGCTGGCGCTCCACGATGTCGAGCCAGCCCAGCCAGATGGCCTCGTTGTCAGAGCCTTCGCCGTTGGTCCACAGCGATGCGTCCTTCGCCCACAGGCGATCAAGTTTATTGCCGCTCTGCCACTCGGCAGCGGTGCTGGCAACGGTGGATTGAAGCGCGGACGGAAGCGATGCGTGCAGATCAAACAGGCTCATAATGTTCCCCATTTTACGTACTACGTGTGTCTGCTGCGTAACGGGCGCGCCTTTCATTTCACAGGAGCCGCGATATTGCGCAATCGGCTGGGTTGCCCGTAGGGGGCCTGATTGTCCGCTCCTGGCGTCTGATTTTCTGTTTGCACAGCACCTTCGAACCGCATAAACTAAAGGTGCGTTTATCGCTCGTTTGCGCGTTATTCGCACAACGGTCTTTTTTTGAGGTGCAACACCATGTCTGTAGCAGTCGCAACTCCTCCTGCCGAGCTTCCCGTAAAAGTCTCCCCTGCAAAGGCCCTTGAGGTCTACACCGGCGACGCGAACTTTATGACCTCCCTGGCAAGGGGACTTACGGTGCTGGAGACCTTCACCCAGCAGACACCGCAGATGACCATCTCGCAGCTCTCAAACAAGACCGGCCTCAGCCGCGCTGCAGTTCGCCGTTGTTTGTACACGCTGGCAAAGCTTGGCTATGTAGGCTCAGAAGACGGCCAGCGCTACAGCCTGCGCCCCAAGATGCTGACGCTCAGCCACACCTACACCGTCAGCAATACCCTCTCCAGTGCTGCGCAGCCCATTCTTGAGCGCATGAGCGAAAAGCTGAACGAGAGCTTCTCCGTGGCTACGCTGGACGGCGATGAGATTGTTTACATTGCCCGCACACAGGTGCAGCGCGTCATGAGCGTGGATCTGCACATTGGCAGCCGCCTGCCTGCCTACTGCACCAGCATGGGCCGCGTTCTGATCGCGTCGCAACCGGCCGACGAGGTGGAGCGCTACCTGGCGCGGGTGATCCTGAAGCCATTTACTCCACGTACCGTAAATACTGTTGAGAAGCTGCGGATGCTGCTGCGCAACGTCCGCCGCAACGGTTACGCGGTCTGCGACCAGGAGTACGAGGTGGGCCTGCGGTCGATGGCTGTGCCCGTCTACGCACCCAGCGGCAAGGTCATTGCCACCATTAATATGAGCGGCCACGCCCCGCGCATGCCCATGATGGAGATGCAGGCACGCTACCTGCCCTACCTGCGCCAGGCGGCAAACGAACTGAGCGTCTTTTTACGCTAAAAGCTCCCAGACGGCTTTCTTAAAGTTTTTCCGCCGTGCTGAACTCCCGTGTAATCCGTCTCTTATGGAATACGTCGCACACTATGTGACTTGTAGGCGGCGTAGTGTGACTTGCAATTTTGCAGCACACCATTCCTTCACGGATTTAAGTGGCGTGTGCTTATACTGACGCGCACCGCAGACGTGGGCAGCACGAACGAGAAAAGCTTGATACCTGAACTTTCTATTGTGATCCCCACATTTAATGAGCGGGACAATGTCCCCCTGGTCATCCAGCATCTGCAGGATGCACTCGCTGGCGTGAACTGGGAGGTCATCTTTGTGGATGATGACTCGCCGGACGGCACACCAGAGGTAGTGGCGGCATGCGCCCGCGAGGCCTCCAATGTTCGCCTGCTGCATCGCATTGGCCGCCGCGGCCTTGCCTCTGCCTGCATTGAGGGCATGATGGCGTCGCAGGCGACTGTAGTCGCCGTGATGGATGGCGATCTACAGCATGACCCCGCCATTCTGCCGGAGATGCTCGACCGCATCCGTCGCGACTCCGTCGATATTGTGGTGGGCACACGCAATGCCGAGGGCGGCAGCATGGGCCAGTTCAACCGCCGTCGCCGGTTGCTGAGCCGCATGGGCCAGGGCATCAGTAACTGCGTTTGCAAGTGCCAACTGTCGGACCCCATGAGCGGCTTCTTCATGGTGCGCCGCGGCTTTTTTATGGAAGTGGTCTATGACCTGCGCGGAGAGGGTTTCAAAATTCTGGTGGACATGCTCGCCTCCGCACGCCGCCCGGTAAGGCTGGCAGAGGTGGGTTACACCTTCCGCCAGCGCAACCACGGCAAAAGCAAGCTGGACGTGATTACCGGTCTGGAATACCTCTTCCTCATCCTGAATAAACTCATTGGCGACGTAATTCCGGTGCAGCTCACCATGTTTCTGCTGGTGGGTGGACTAGGGCTTATCACGCATCTCGCCTCGCTCATCTACCTGGTGGATGGACGTCACATGCACTTCGTTACGGCTCAGATCATCGCCACGTCTCTCGCCATGACGGAGAATTTCTTCCTCAACAACCTCATCACCTTCCGCGATCGCCGTTTGCATGGCCGCCGCGTTGTGCCTGGCATGTTGCGCTTCGTACTTGCGTGTTCCTTCGGAGCATGGGCAAACGTGGTCTTTGCGCGAGCGCTGAATCAAAGCGGCGTGGAGTGGCTGATGGCTGGCTTTGCCGGCATCGTGATGGGGTCGGTCTGGAACCTGTCTGTGAGCAGCTTCGTCACATGGCCGGCACGCAGGCCACCATCGCGCAGCTACCGTGCGCATGAAGGTCTTGTGGATGCGACCGAGGCCGTCCGCGGATGAGCGGTGTGTCTGCGACAGCAACGGCACGCCCGTGGAAGATTCCGAAGGCCGTCCTCGTCTTCTGGCTCGCCTGCGTGTTGGGCGCATTCGCAGATGTGATGCTTACGCATGACTCGGCAGCATGGGACCTTAAGGTTTATGCGGTCGCCTTGCAAAGCCTGAAGGCAAACCACGACCCCTATACCGATGCCACAAACATTCAGAAACAGCACCACGCGGAACGGATGGCGCATCCAGAAATTCCGGAATCGGGTTCGCCGCCGTATAGCTATGTCTATTCGCCCATAACGCTGCCGCTGCTCCGCGTGCTGGCACAGGTTCCGTCGGTGCCGCTGGCGTTACTGTACTGGCTGATCTACATCGCAGGAACGCTTACGACGATTGCCATTGGCGTCTCCTTTGCATCCACTGCCGAGCGTACCCCCATGCTGTACGCGGCGGGCTTCGCTCCATTCTTCCCAGGCCTGCTGGCCAACGGTACGGTACTCAGCGGCAACATTGCTTACATCCTCTACGCAGCCGTGCTGGCTGGCGCCGTGGTGGGATGGAAAAAGGATGCCTGGCGGTACTTCTACGTCGCTGTACTGCTGGCAACCTGTGTGAAGGCGCCACTGCTTAGCCTTGCGCTGATTCCTGCGCTGTCTGCCCGCAAACAGTGGTGGCCCACCGTTGCCACACTGGCCGCAGGTGTGGCGCTGTTTGCCTGCCAGCCGCTGGTCTGGCCCACGCTCTTCAAGCATTATCTTGAAGCTGTAGAGCTGCAGTTCAGCTTCAATCAGGACTTTGGCTGCAGCCCTGCCGGACTGGTAAGCCAGCTGCTTGCGCACCACAGCATACCGTATTCCCCTGCAAGCTACTTTGTGTATTGCGGCTATGCCATCCCGCTGTTTGCCGCGCTGATTTACCTCTCACGGCTTTACCTGCGCGGCGGCTTCATGCTACGACAGTGGGCGCCCGTGCTGCTGCTGGGCATCATTCTGCTGAACCCGCGCATTATGGAATATGACGTTGCACCCATCACGGTTCCGCTGGCGCTGGTTGCATGGCGCATGGCGCGTGTCACGCCACTTCCCCGCGTGTGGACTGGAATTCTTGCGGGCGCACTCGTCCTGATGAACGCGGCATCGCTTTATAGCTGGGAATGGCGCAAGACGCTGGACGGTCCGCTGGTGATGGCGTTGTTCCTCGCTGGCTGCTGGATGCTGCTGCGTGAAGCTCGCCAAGCCGACGTAGCCGCCGCACCAACTCGGCTGCATGCAGCTGCTAACTCCGCCCACGCCTAAGTCCTGCCTACTTCGAGATGCCTTCCAGCGGTGAGCTTGCCGTGGCGTACAGACGGCGCGGCATGCGCCCCGCCAGGAACGCCTGACGACCCGCCAAAACCGCATTGCCCATAGCCTCGGCCATCAGCACCGGCTCGCGCGCCTCGGCGATTGCAGTGTTCATCAGGACGGCGTCAAAGCCCATCTCCATGGCGATGGCTGCGTCGCTGGCGGTGCCCACGCCCGCATCCACAATCAGCGGAACCTCGGTGATCAATTCGCGCAGGATGCGCAGGTTGGCCAGATTCTGCAGTCCTAGCCCGGAGCCGATGGGTGCTCCCAGCGGCATCACAGCCGACGCTCCCGCATCAATCAAACGACGCGCAAACACAATGTCATCAGATGTATACGGAAGAACCTTAAAGCCTTCCTTCACCAGAACCTGCGTCGCTAACAGCGTTCCCTGTACGTCCGGATAGAGCGTCTGGCGGTCGCCGATGACTTCAATCTTTACCCAGTCGGACAGGCCGACTTCGCGGCCCAAACGGGCAGCGCGGATCGCCTCCTCGCCCGTGTAGCAGCCAGCGGTGTTGGGCAGCAGGAAGTAGCGTTGGGGATCAAGGAAGTCCAGCAGAGACTCCTTGGAGCGGTCAAGGTTCACACGGCGCACGGCCACCGTAACCATCTCCGCACCGGAGGCCTCAATGGCATCGCGCGTCTCCGCGCCGTCCTTGTACTTGCCCGTACCCACAATCAGGCGCGACTGAAAGGCCTTACCCGCAATAACCAGAGGTTCCATAGCTTCCATTCTACGAGGACAAAGCTGGAAATAATGTGAGTTTTGTCCCTCTACAAAACGGTAGCGAACGCTGCGGAATCATTGCGTTCGCTGCGTACTGCTCTTGCGAATGCGAGTCCGAAAGGACGAGCACACCCACACAAAGAGCAAACGGCCCGAGTCCGAAGACCCGAGCCGTTGCCGGTGAGCTGTTGAGATTGACCTGAGGCGTCCACTCTTTTGGAGGGCCTCGGCGGAGATTGCCGACTGATGTTCCAGCTTCGGCGAAATGCCAGGTCTAGAGCGAACGCTCTAAGCCTCAGCCACCTCACGTACTGTTGAACCACACAAATAACTGTCAGATTTCATAGGCTGGATCACCCTCCTTTCCCGTGTAATTGAGACATTACGCCGGTGGAGGAATGAGCGCAAGAGGAGCAATCACGTCGCATTCTGCCAGTTTTGTGTGGCGAAAAAAGATCAGGCTGCGACGGCCTGCACCAGCTCCGGCGCGGCGTGCCGCGGAGTCGCCTCGTCGTAATCGACGAGCGGCAGGAGCGCGTCGCGCCAGCCTTCAAAACCACCACGCAGCGGACGCACACGATGCACACCCAGCCGCTGCAGACGCTGCGCCAGGCTGCCACTGGTCTCGTCATTGGGGCAGGTGCAGTACAGGATGACATCGGTGTCGCGCGGCAGCAGGTGGCAGTGCTTCTCCAGCTCCGTGGGGCTGATGCGCACAGCACCCGGCAGCACGCGCGGGTCCGGCAGGTAATCCAGCGGATGGCGCAGGTCCACGATGAAGGGAGCCTTGTTGCCGTTGGCCACGGCGGCCAGCATCATCTCGTGCAGCTCCGCGCCGGTTACGCCGGCATCGCGCAGTGTGCGCAGGAACTCGCGGTGCTTCCACACGCGCTGCGCTACAAAGCCCAGGATAGCCAACACAAAGAGCAACACGCCAAAGTGGCCGAGGAAGTGAAGGAATGGGAGCGACCGCTTGGCAAGATCGCCAAGGAAGCGGCCACCAAAGACATAGGCTGAAGCCCACAACAGCGACCCCACCATGTCATAAGCTACGAAACGCATGTACGGCATACCAGTCTGCCCCGCAATCGGCGGAGCAACGGTCGAAAGGCCAGGAACAAACTTGGCAAAGAGCAGCGTGACCGCGCCATGGCGGCCCACCGTGCCTTCAGTTTTTTTGACGCAGGATGCGGCCTCAAGCGAAAGGCGGCACAGCAGCTTGATGACGCGGCCGCCGTAGCGCACGCCCAGAAAATACCAGACGGAGTCTGCAACCAGGCACGCGGCAAGGATGGCCACCATGGCAGGCAGCGCGTGGATACGGTGCGTAGCGCTGAGTGTACCCGCCGCAATCAGCAGCGGAATGGAGGGCACGGGGATGCCAAGCTGCTCCACCAGCACCCAGAGGAAGAGGATGCCGTAGGCGTAATGCACGAAGAATTCGAGTGCGATCGGCATGGGGATTTACCTGCTTCTACTGATGTGCGAACACGGTACAACGTTTCGCTTTCTTTTTGCGAGTGTGATTTTTCCACGCCCGTGCAATTCCGCCAAGCGCGCCGTCATTCTGAGCGCAGCGAAGAAACCCGACGAGTTACATTAACCTCGGTCGCACCCAGCTTCCGTTGCACGGAATCCCTTGCAGAAAAATGCCGAACGCATTCGCTAAACAAGCATCGTCGGGATTCTTCGCTACGCTCAGAATGACGGCCAAGATTATCCAGACAAAAGAAAAAGGGCGCAGCCGAAGCTGCGCCCTTTTTCTACAGCTTGTTTCGGAGTTATTTGATGTCCACGTTCGGAACCACCGAGAAGCCGGGGCGCAGCAGGCGATCGTCATTCTCACCCTTGTCCAGGTCAATTCGGACCGGGATGCGCTGCACCACCTTCACGTAGTTGCCGGTAGCGTTCTCCGGCGGAAAGAGCGACAGGCGCGAACCCGTTGCGCCACCCACTTGAGTCATAGTCCCGTGGTACTTACGTCCACCCAGAGCGTCGACGGTGATGGTGACCTTCTGGCCCACCTTCATCTTGTCCAGCTGGGTTTCCTTGAAGTTCGCGGTGATCCACAGGTTGTCCAGCGGAATGATGGTCAGCATGTTCTGGCCCACCGAGATGTTCTGGCCCACCGCAACGTTCTTGCGGTTGATGATGCCCGCAACCGGCGCGGTGATGTGGCAGTAGCTCAGATTCAGCTTGGCCTGATCGACCTTTGCCTGCTGCTGCAGGATGTCAGCGTTTGCCGCATCCGCACGAGCCTGCTGCACCTGAACCAACCGGGGACCGTTCACCTTCGCCTGGTTCGCATCGCTCTGCGCAGACGACAGCCTGGACTGTGCCTGGGCAACCGCCGCCTGCTGTGCAACCACGTTCTGCTGCGCTTCCAGCAGAGCGCCGTTGTTCGCGTCTCGCTGTGCCACAGCCTGGTCAAACTGCTGCTTGCTGATGACGTCCTTCGCAACCAGCGGCGTGTAACGATCCACGTCCAGCTGCGCCTTCAGGGCGTTTGCCTTGGCCTGATCCACACGTGCCTGAGCTGCAGCCACCTGCTTCTGCTGCTGGGCAACCGTCGCCTCTGCCGTTGCTACGTCCGAACCGGAGGTAGCGACCTGCGTGTGCGACTGGATGGAGGTGATCGGCACGTTCACGCTCTGCTGCGAGTACGAAGCCTTGGCGTTGGCCAGCTGCGCCTCTGCCTGCTCCAGCGCAACCTGGTAGTCGCGCGGATCAATGTCTGCAATCACGTCGCCGGCCGCAACCTTCTGGTTGTCAGTGACGTTGACCTTGATGACCTGACCTGAGACGCGAGCCGACACCTGGTACAGATCGCCGTCAACCTGCGCGTCGTCCGTATCCTCAGTGAAGGTTGAGCGCCAGTAAAAGAACCCAGCCGTCAGCACCAGCAAAAGGACGACCACAATGATGATGAACTTGCGGCGTGCGTTTGCTGCCGGAGTTTCCGGCGGTGTGTCCTGCTGCGGTGCTGCTTGTTTCTGATCGGAATCTGCCACGATCACTTTCCTCCGAGTTGAAGAGCTTGTTTGTAATTCGTGCCGGCATAACCGACGGCGCGAGCCAGCGACAGCTTTGCAACGTTGTGCTGGTAGAGCGCGCTGATGTATTTGTCGTTTGCCTGTTCGGTCTGCGACTGTGCGTCGCTGACCTCAAGATTGTCGGCAACGCCCGAGCGGAAGCGCTGCTGCGCCTCGCTGAGTTCCTCGTTAGCCAGATCGACATTCGACTTCGTCGCCTCAACCAGCTTGGCCGCTGCCTCAATGTCCAGCAGAGCGTCACGGACGTCTGCATTTACCTGTTGCACCTGATCGCTGTAGCGCGCCTTCTGCCGCTGCAGGTCTGCGTCGGCAACTTCAATGTCGCCACGCGTCTTGGCAATCTGCAGGATGGGTGCGGAGACCTCGCCCACGGCCGAATAGGTGCCGTGCGAGTGACCAATGGTCGTGCCCTGGTCGCCGTAGTCGCCGTTGAAATCAACCGTGGGAAACTGCTCGGCGACAGCGGCCTTCCGTTGAGACTCTGCGCCCTTCACCTTCTCTTCCGACGCTGCCAGATCCTTACGGTTCTTCAGAGCATCAGCAAAAGCCTGCTCTGGCGTGGTGGGCGTAGCAGCCGTGTACGGCGCTGCATCCGCAATGCGGAACTTCTGATCCAGCGGCAGGCCAATCGCCCGCGCCAGCGCCAGCTTGTCCTTCTCCAGCGTGTTGCGTGCCTGGATCAGCTGCTGATCGGCATTCTGAAAATCAACCTGCGCACGCAGTACATCCAGCTTGGGGCTGGTGCCTGCGTCGTGGTTGGCCGTGGCCTGATCCAGCGAAACCTTTGCGTTCGCCTTCTCTGCCTCTTCTGCCTCAATGCGCGACTCGTCCGCAATGCACAGCAGGTACGCGTTGCCCACGGTAAGAACGACCATGTTACGAGCGTCTTCCGCGGTCAGCTTGGCTCCGGCAAAGTTGTGCTTCGACGCCAGGTACTTCTGAATCGACGAGATGTTCAGCAGCGACTGCGAAAGGTAGGCGCGGAAGTCAAAGACCTGGAAGGGGCCAATGATGGGGTTGATGCCCGGAAAAGTGAGTCCGTACGCTGCCAGGTTTACCTGCTGAATCGTGTACGAAGCAGTGCCGGTAACCGTGGGCAGCAGCGCCTGCAGTTGCTGAAGACGTGTGCCGGAGGCGTTCTGCATCTCGCTGTTCTGCAGGATGAGGCCCAGGTTCGTCTTGAAGCCGCGCTGGATCGCATCGTCCAGCGTCAGGTCCAGCACGCCGTCCGTTGCCTTGCCGCTTGTCAGCGATCCCTTGTAGTCGTCTGCGCTGACGCCGTTGCTCTGCCCGGTGGCTGACGCGACGGAGGCAAAAGCCCCCTGCGCCGCCTGCACCGTCTGCGGTCCGTTGGCGCGATCACCTGCCGTGGTGGGATTGGCTCCGCCGGTAGTGGCCTGCGCCATCGCCGCAATCGGCAGCAGTGCGGCCAGCCCAATCATCAGCCCAGCAGCGCTTACCGCTGCCGCCCACCGGCTACAGCCTGATGCTCGTTCCTGTTGCGTCATACGCTCCAATGTGTGCCGGCTGCGTTCTTCCACTGCGTGTTGCACAGAAAACATCCTGCGCACAGCCACGCTGCGGAATCGCAAACATCAGCATTCCGCTATGAGATGCGCCAGACCTGCGACTCCGATGCAGAATTTATTACATATAGGGCCTCAAAAGTGACCGGACGGTCATTTAGCTGTGCACCAACCCTGGTGCAACCAGCCCTCGGACATTTGTACATGCCTTGGAGCAAATATTCCTGACACCCTCCGCAGGTATGCTGGTTGAGATTCATCCGCAACCGCCGCCTGCTCAATGCGCGGCACTGAAGGAGCACCACCTTGCGACCCATCCGCACTGGAGTTGTTGGTTATGGCCTTGCCGGCCGCGTCTTCCACGCACCGTTTGTGAACGCCGTTGAGGGCCTGGAGCTGTCGGCCATTGTGCAGCGCACGGGCGATACCGCCAAACAGGCTTTCCCCAAGGCCGCGCAAGTGCGCTCGTTTGACGACCTGCTGGCCTCTGACGTGGAGCTGGTGGTCATTGGCACCCCAAATCCCAGCCACTACCCCATGAGCAAGCAGGCCCTGCTGGCGGGCAAGCACGTGGTTTGTGACAAGCCCATGACCGTTACCGTGGCAGAGGCCGAGGAGCTGGAACAGCTTGCCAAGGAGAAGGGCGTCTTCCTGTTTCCCTTTCACAACCGGCGCTGGGATGGCGACTTTCAGACGCTGCAGAAGATCATTGCCGAGGGCAAGGTAGGCCGCATCGTCACGCTGGACTCCCGCTTTGACCGCTACCGCCCGGAGCCCAAGCCCGGCGCATGGCGCGAGGAAGAGGAGGGTGGCGGCCAGCTGTATGACATTGGGCCGCACCTCATCGACCAGGCCCTGACGCTATTTGGACACCCGGATACGCTGACTGCCAGCGTGCGGCAGGACCGGAACATGGGCAAGGTGCCGGACGCCTTTGACCTGAGCCTGACCTTCCCCACCGGCCGCGACCGCACCATCCTTGTTCAACTGGGAACCAGCACGCTGGCCGCGGACCCGTCACCGCGCTACAAGCTGCACGGCACCGGCGGTTCGTGGACGAAGCACGGCCTGGACCCGCAGGAACCCACCATTCTTGGTGGCAAACTGCCGCCGCCCCAGGGCAGCCCGGAGGTGTGGCTCGCAGAGCCGGAAGACCGCTGGGGTACGCTGACCACTGCGCCCGATCAGCGGCAGCCAAACGACCTGGTGAAGACGCAGGTGCCCACCATCGCCGGCGACTACCGTGGCTTCTACGAGAATGTTGCCGCAACCATCCAGGGCACGGCGGATCCGGAGGTCACGGCTCGCTGCGCCATCCGAGTCATGCGCATCATTGAGCTTGCGCTGGAGAGCCAGCGCACCGGCTCCACAGTGACGGTTGACCGCACCGGCTGGTAAATCGGCAATAAGAACCACGAAAAGTAAAGGAAAACGCAGTGCCCTCCATTCGCAAGGAACTTCCCCGCGGCTTTCGCTGGGCAGCCGTCAAAGCAGGCATCAAGGCCAGCGGACGTAGTGATCTGGCCATCGCCGTGGCTGACCGGCCGGCCAGTGCCGCCGTCATGTTTACCCGTAACCAGGTCGTCGCCGCGCCCGTGACCGTGGGCCGCCGCAACATGGCCGCCAGCGCCGGACACGTGCGCGCCGTAGTCGTCAACGCAGGCAATGCAAACTGTGCCACCGGCCCCGCAGGCATCACCGTGGCCGAGCAGACATGCAATAGCGCCGCGCAGATCTTTGGCTGCCTGCCGGAAGAGGTCTTCCCTTCGTCCACCGGCATCATAGGCGTGCCGTTGCCGGTGGAGAAGCTGGTGAAGGCGCTGCCCCACGCGGCGGAGCAGTTGAAGGCCAACCATGCCGCGGCAGAGGCTTTTGCCACCGCCATCATGACCACGGATACCCGCATGAAAACGGCTCAAGCGTCGATCGACGAGGCCGAGAGCAGCGTGCGCATCTTTGGCACATGCAAGGGCGCGGGCATGATTGGCCCGCAGCTTGGACCGCCCCACGCCACCATGCTGGTGTACCTGTTTACGGACCTGCAGATTGAGCCCGCCGAGCTGCGGGGGCTGCTGGAGCCTGCGGTCGAGTCCACCTTCAACTCCATCTCGGTCGACGGCGACACCAGCACCAACGACACCGTGTTGCTGCTGGCCTCCGGTGCCAGCGGCGTCCATTGGGACAAAGCACCGCGCGCCTTTCAAGACGAGTTCACAGCAGAGCTGAACCGCGTCTGCGCAGAGCTGGCGCATGCCATCATCGATGATGGCGAGGGCGTCACCCACGTCGTCACGCTGGACATCACCGGCGCGCCCGACGATGCCGCTGCGAAGACGATTGCCAAGTCCATTGCGCATTCGCCGCTGTGCAAAACCGCATGGTCCAGTGCCGACCCTAACTGGGGCCGCCTGCTGGCTGCGGCGGGCTACGCCGGTGTGCCGTTTGATGTGGCGAACGTCACCGTCAGCATTGGCGGCGTGCGCGTCTTCCACGGCGGCGTGCGAGATGCCAGCTACGACGAGACCGCCGTGCACGAGCGCATGAAGCAACGCGAATACACCATCGCCATGGACCTGGGCGCGGGCACCGGGCGCTGCCGTTTCCTCACCTGCGACCTGACGGTCGAGTACGTCCACATCAACGCGGACTACTCCACCTAGTTCACCGCTTAAGTATGTCCTGCCGGACGGGCCCGCTACGCGCGAGGCGGGCATTTGCACGCCTTTTTACTGCTTCGTGTGGCCTTCTCGTTGGTCAGGATGAAGCGTTGTGCTG
>JAMFTB010000134.1 GCA_026225595.1 Terriglobus sp.
CGCATCACCTTCGACTTCAAGACGACGGAGGGCGCAGCGGCCTATCGTCGCTTCATCGAGCAGGCAGCGGACATTGTGCTGAAGTACGGCGGCTCGTTCTCAGGCGAGCATGGTGATGGGCAGAGCCGTGCGTGCCTGCTGCCGAAGATGTTTGGTGCTGAACTGATGCAGGCGTTCGCAGAGTTCAAGGCGCTGTGGGATCCGCGGAACCGCATGAATCCCGGCAAGCTGATTGATCCAATTGCGGTCTATGACGCAGTGGACAATCTGCGCATTGGCCCGGGCTATAAGCCTGCTCACGTGGATACGTGGTTCAACTATCCCAACGACGACGGCCACTTCCACGAAGCAACCGAGCGCTGCGTGGGCGTGGGCGCGTGCCGCAAGGTGGACCATGGCACCATGTGCCCCAGCTACATGGCAACGCGCGAGGAGAAGCACAGCACACGCGGCCGCGCCCGGCTGTTGTGGGAGATGATGCAGGGCAACACCATACGCAATGGGTTCGATAACGCGGAGATTCATGAGGCGCTGGATATGTGCCTCAGCTGCAAGGCGTGCAAGACGGAGTGCCCGGTAAACGTGGACATGGCCACGTGGAAGGCCGAGTTCCTCGCGCAGCACTACGAACACAAAACGCGGCCGCTGTACCACCACGTCTTCGGCCACATGGACAAGCTGGCCGCAATGGCCGCAGCCGCTCCAACGCTTGCGAACCTGCCCATGCGGATTGCGCCTGTCGCCACCATGGTGAAGCGGGCTCTTGGCATCGCGCAGCAGCGCACGCTGCCCACCTTTGCGAAGAAGAACTTTCGCGACGCCTGGAACACGAAACATGCATGGAAGCCGCGCACGCAGCATGCCGACGTGCTGCTGTGGGCCGACACGTGGAACAACTACTTTCATCCGCAGGCGCTGTGGGCCGCGGCGGATGTGCTGCATGCAGCGGGTCACAGCGTGCAGGTGCCGAAGCGGCACATCTGCTGCGGTCGTCCGCTGTATGACTTTGGCTTTCTGGATGAGGCGAAGCAATATCTGCGGCGCATCCTCGATGAATTCGCCGCGGAGATTGATGCAGGTGTTCCAGTCGTCATGCTGGAACCAAGCTGCGCCACCGTCTTCCGCGATGAACTGCTGAACTTCTTCCCGGACGACGTGCGCGCGCGACGGTTAAGTAAGCTAACTATCATGCTGAGTGAGCTACTGGCGAAACCGTCAACAGAAAACTGGCAGCCACCTTCCCTGCCCGGCCGCCGCATCGTCGTGCACGGGCACTGCCACCAAAAGACGCAGATGACCATGAAGGACGAGATGGCTCTATTGCGCGCAACCGGCGCAAGCGTGGATCTGCTGGACTCCGGCTGCTGCGGCATGGCGGGTCCATTTGGCTTTGAGAAGGACAAGTTCGAGGTGTCGCAGACGCTGGCAGAGCGTGTGCTGCTACCCGCTGTTCGCGCCGCTTCCAGCGACGACATCCTGGTGACAAACGGCTTCAGCTGCCGCGAGGCCATCAGCCAGAACACGCCGCGCCGCGCGGTGCATCTGGCAGAGGTGCTGGCAGGCAGATGCTGAGGCACCACCACATCAAGTACCATTCGCAGATCAACAACATTAGGGGTTCCGCATGAAGTTACTTCGTTATGGCGTTGCCGGGGCCGAGCGGCCGGGCGTGTTGGATGCTGACGGCAACATCCGCGATCTTTCTGGCGTGGTGGCCGACATTAACGGCGCCGCGCTGCTGCCGGAGAGCCTGGCGACACTGCGTTCGCTGGACCTGACCACGCTGCCGCTGGTGGAGAACAATCCGCGCGTAGGTCCGTGCGTGGGCTCGGTGGGCAAGTTTATTTGCATTGGCCTCAACTACTCAGACCACGCGGCAGAGGCAGGCATGGCAGTGCCCAAGGAGCCGGTTGTGTTTATGAAGGCGACCTCCGCCATCAGCGGGCCGTATGACGATGTGGTGATTCCGCGTGGATCAGAAAAAACGGACTGGGAGGTAGAGCTGGGCGTCGTGATCGGCAAGCATGCCAAGCACGTCTCGGAGGCGGACGCGCTGAGTTACGTTGCGGGTTATTGCCTGGTCAACGACATGTCTGAGCGCGCCTTCCAGCTGGAAGGCACAGGCCAGTGGGTGAAGGGCAAAAGCGCGGATACCTTTGGCCCAATCGGCCCGTGGCTGGTGACAGCAGATGAAGTTCCCGATCCGCAGACTTTGGGCATGTGGCTGGATGTTGACGGCAAGCGTTTCCAGACCGGCAGCACCAGCACCATGGTGTTTGGCGTGGCGCACGTGGTCAGCTACCTCAGCAACTTTATGAGCCTGCAGCCGGGCGACATTATCTCCACCGGCACGCCGCCGGGCGTGGGCATGGGCCAAAAGCCACCGCGCTACCTGAAGCCGGGTGAGGTCATGACGCTGGGCGTGGACGGTCTGGGCGAACAGCGGCAGACCGCCGTGGCCTACACCGCTCCGTAACCGCAACGGGCTGGCTACGCAAAAGACATCGCTGCGGTTAGACTCGGTGACGAGCTTTTTGCAGATTTATTCGTTACGCGAACTTAATCAAAACAAGCCTTGGGGAATAGAAAAGCATGCGCGTCGTTGCTGGAGTTGATTTTGGAACGCTGAGCACCCGCGTAACGCTGCTGGATGACCAGCGCGGTCGCCTGGGCACTGCCTCTGCGTCCTATCCCCTGCACCGCAAGCGTGACGATCCGGACTTTGCAACGCAAAGCCACGCCGACCAGATGAACGCATTTGTGCAGGCCATGCACAATGTGCTGGAAGAGACAGGCATCCGCGGCGAAGACGTGGAGGCGATTGCGCTGGACACCACCGGCTCATCCGTTGTGCCGGTGGACGCAAACATGCAGCCGCTGGACGACTACTACCTGTGGTGCGACCACCGCGCACTGCGTGAGGCGGAAGAGATTACCGCCCTAGCGCACAAGCGCAACCTGGAGGCGATTGAGTGGTGCGGCGGCGTCTACTCGCACGAGTGGGGATGGGCCAAGCTGCTGCATTGGCTGCGTCACAATCCGGAGAAGCGCGAGCGCTTCGCATCTGCCTTTGAACATTGCGACATGGTTGCAGCCACGCTTGCAGGCGTTACCTATCCTGCGAAGGCAGTGCGCAGCGTGTGCGCTCTGGGGCATAAGTGGTTGTGGAATCCGAAGTGGGGCGGCTATCCCCCCGAAGAATTTCTCGTCGAGCTTGATCCTTTGCTGCGTGGTGTGCGTGCGCGGCTGGGTACAGAGGTGCTCACCAGCGATCACCTTGCAGGTCATCTCTCAGCGGAGTGGGCGGCGAAGCTTGGTCTTCGTGCCGGCATCCCCATTCCGGTGGGCGCGTTTGACGCGCACTGGGATGCCATTGGAGCGGGCTGCCGGACCGGAGACGTCGTGAATGTCGTCGGTACGTCTACGTGCATCATTGCCATGACGAAGGAGACGCGGCTCATCCCCGGCGTGTGCGGCGTGGTGCCGGGCAGCGTGCATCCGCACTATACAGGTGTGGAGGCTGGCCTCTCTGCAGTTGGCGACATTTTCGATGCGATTGCACGCCGCGCCAATACGGACGTGGGTGCGCTGGCGCAGGGCCTTGAGAGCTATCACGCGGGCCAAACCGGGTTGCTGCGCATGTCCTGGGACAACGGCGACCGCACCGTACTGGTGCGTAGTGAACTGGGCGGCATCACGCTGGGCTGGCACCTGCTGCACACCGCGCAGGACGAGTTGTTCGCAGCCATTGAAGGCACTGCGTTTCATACACGCATCATCCTGGAGCGCATGGCCGAGTATGGTGTGCCAATTGAGCGCGTCATCAACGGCGGCGGCATTCCGCAGCACAACGCCGTGCTGAACCAGGTGTATGCCAACGTGCTGAACAAGCCCGTGCTGGTGCCGCGCACCACGCCGACGAGCATCGGCTCCGGCATCTTTGCGCAGGTAGCTGCGGGTATCTTCCCCACTGTGGAAGCAGCGCAGGAACGCATGTGTCCAGAGCACAAAATCTTTCTGCCGCAGGCTGATGCTGTTGCTGTGTACGAACAGCTGTACGCCCTCTACCGCAGCGTCTACTTCAGCTTTGGTGATCGTGACGCTTCGCCGCAGTCGCTTGCAATGGTGTTGCCACAACTACGCGAGATCGCTGCTAGCGTCCGCGCCGCCAACTCTTCTTCAACAACTACTGCCGCCGTTTAAGGACACCCAACCGCGATGCATCTACCCGCCCTGTTTCTCGCCGCACAGCTGACGCATCTGTCGCCTGTGGACATCCTCATCCTCGTGCTGTACTTCGCAGTGGTGCTCTTCATCGGCTTCTACGTAAAGGGTTCCACCAACACCAGCGAGGAGTTTTTCCTGGCCGGGCGCGAGATGACCGCGTGGATTGCGGGCCTGAGCTTCGTCAGCGCCAACCTGGGATCGCTGGAGCTGATGGGCTGGGCGGGCAGCGCGTACCAGTACGGCATTCTGGCGACGCACTGGTACTGGATCGGCGCCATCCCGGCAATGCTCTTCCTCGGCATTGTGATGATGCCGTTCTATTACATTTCGAAGACGCACTCCGTACCCGGTTACCTGCAGCTGCGCTTTGGCGAGGGCGCGCGCGCAACGGCTGCCGTCAGCTTTGGGCTCATGACCATCCTGATGAGCGGCGTGAACATGTACGCCATGGCAGTGGTCATGCGCACGATCCTTGGCTGGAACATGACGTTGTCCATTTGGGTGGGCGCGGTTACGGTTGCCATCTACGTCATGCTGGGCGGCCTGCGTTCCGCCATCATCAATGAGGTGCTGCAGTTCATCCTCATCTGGGCTGGCGCCGCGCTCATCCCCATCCTTGGCCTCATTGAGGCTGGCGGATGGACGAAGCTGAAGGCCAACATCGCCGTCAACGTGGGGTCGAACGACTACACGCACCTGTGGTCGACGCTGGGCACCTTCAAGGGCAATCCCATGGGCATCCACTGGACAGGCATTGTCTTTGGACTGGGAGCCATCATCAGCTTTGGTTACTGGACGACCGACTTCCTCGTCGTGCAGCGCGTGTTGAGCGCCAACAATCTGCGCTCTGCAAAGATGGCTCCAATCATTGGCGCTGCATTCAAGATGGCAGTGCCGTTGATCGTGATTCTGCCGGGCCTGCTTGCACTGTCTGTTCTGCGCAATCCCGATGGCAGCGTGATGCACCTTGTAGCAAGCGACGTAGCCAAGGCCACCGGCCAGCATGCGTATGACGAAGTGCTGCCGCTGATGCTCATCCGCTACTGCGGCCCCGGCCTGCTGGGCCTTGGAATCACCGCGCTGGTCGCGGGCTTTATGAGCGGCATGGCCGGCAACGTCAGCGCCTTCTCTACCGTGTGGACCTACGACATCTACGGCGCCTACATCAAGAAGAAGGCCAGCGACGAACACTACCTGTCGATGGGCCGCTGGTCCACGGTTATCGGCATGTTGATCTCCATTGGCGCCGCGTACCTGGTTGCCAATGCGAACTCCATCATGGACTACGTGCAAGCGCTGTTCAGCTTCTTTATTGCGCCGCTCTTTGGCACGGTCATCCTGGGCATGCTGTGGAAGCGCGCCACCAGCGCAGGCGGCTTCTACGGCCTGCTGGCGGGCACACTCAGCTCTGTGCTGATGTTTGTGTACACAGAGACCGGCGGCAAGCAGGCGCTCTCACGCATTGCTCTTTCAGGCGACGCACAGCCGATGGCTGAGAACATGTACCGCGCGCTGTGGAGCTGGCTGATCTGCGTGGCGGTCACCGTCATCGTCAGTTACATGACCAAGCCCAAGACAGATGCTGAGTTGAATGGTCTGGTGTATGGCGCAACCGTCATCCCGGACGATGGCGCGACAACGATATGGCAGAAGCCCATCTTCTGGGCCGGCATTATCTCGGTTGTCTTCATCGCACTCAACGTTTATTTCTTCTAGTTTTAACGATCAGGAGGCACGGTATGGCTGAAGGCACAGGACGCGGTGAAGCGCTCTCCATCTGGTTCTTCGTCGGCATTATGACATTGGCATACGGCCTGGTGCTGCTGCCGGTTGGCGCATGGGAATGGTTTGGCAATCATGAAGCCGCCACGGTGCTGCATCAGTTGCATCCCACCTTCTGGTGGGGGCTATTGCTTGCACTGTTTGGTCTGTTCTACACGGTGCGCTTCCGTCCACGCCGCGGCAAATAGCCGCCGCCGGTAACATGGCATACAGCACAGGAGTTTTGAATCGTGGAAGCAACAAAGCAAGCGCTTGAGCTGTGGTTTGTCACCGGTAGTCAACACCTCTACGGCCCCGGACCTCTGGCGCAGGTAGCCGAGAATGCGCAGACCATTGCCGCGTCGCTGGATGGCGAAGCATCCATCCCGGTGAAAGTTGTTGCGAAGCACGTGATGGTCAATGCGGAGAGCATCCGCGACCTGTGCAACGAGGCCAACAGCAGCAAACACTGCGTTGGGCTGGTGCTGTGGATGCACACGTTCTCACCCGCGAAGATGTGGATTGCCGGGCTGACGTCGCTGCGCAAACCCTTCCTGCACCTGCATACGCAGTTCAACCGCGAGCTCCCGTACAGCACCATCGACATGGATTTTATGAACCTGAACCAGGCCGCGCATGGCGACCGGGAGTTCGGCTTCATAACGGCTCGGCTGCGGCTGAAGCGCAAGGTGGTTGTAGGCCATTGGAGCGATGCGGACACCGTCAGCGAGATTGCTGCGTGGTCGCGTGCTGCGCTGGGCTGGCATGAGTCGCAGCACCTGAAGGTCGCTCGCTTTGGAGACAACATGCGCAACGTCGCCGTTACCGAGGGCGACAAGGTGGAGGCGCAGACCGTCTTCGGCTACACCGTCTCCGGTTACGGCATCGGCGACCTGACGCATCGCATGGCTGCATTCAGTGATGTTGAAGTGGGCACGCTGGTGCAGGAGTATC
>JAMFTB010000135.1 GCA_026225595.1 Terriglobus sp.
CAATTCGGGCCAATGTGATCAGTATCGAAGGACGATCTTCTGGCGAGGATCAAATCGTGTCAGGATAAAGTGATCCGTGGAAATAGCCTTGTCCCGTCATACTTCAGGCCGCTTCGAAATATTCCATATATTTCGTGGAACAACTTCCTCGCAACAGCAATGAGTGCCTGAAGTCTGGCCTTGTTTCGAGCCAGGAGACTTTCGAAAAAGGCTTTACGTGGGGATCGCAACGGGATGCGACCAGCGCCGGCATGTAAAGCGCTCTTCTCAGGTGACGATTTCCCGCACGGCTGATGTGAGACGCTTTCCGCACTGAGCTTCCTGCGGCGGTGTTCTGTTCATGGCAAGCGCCGCTGCCGAATAAGTCAGCAGCTCGCCGTCGGTGACGGCTTTGACAACGATAGCGTCTTTGCCTCGGCAACGGGGGAGGGCTCCGGTGAGGCAATCAATCCCGCACGGATAGCACGAAGCTCGACCGACTTGTGGCGGGCGCACTCGACGGCATCTTCGCGCGTCGTCGCCTCGCGAAGTCGGCGTCCCGATACCCACCACTCGATGTAGCAGGAGCCTTCGAGGCGTACTTCGACCTGGCCGTTCACGCGCACCTTGTCCTTGAGCCGTTCGTGTGGAGCGTCACTGTTGAATTGGGTCATGCATTGCGTACTCAGGCCCGTGCTGTTTCCGGGAAGGCGTTGTTGGCCACGGGCAGAAGTATCTGAATCTCAAGACCGCCCTGTTCGCGGTTGCGTGCGGAGATTCTGCCGCCGTGCAGGCTGACGGCGCGCTCTGCAATGGAGAGGCCCACGCCAAAGCCGCCAGTGGCATCGCGCCGCGCGGAATCTGTGCGGTAGAAAGCGCGGAAGATCAGCTCCAGGCTTGCCTCAGGCACGCCGGGGCCGCGGTCGCTTACCAGCACGCGGATGGCAGGTCCAAACAGGCTGACAAACTGCTCTGCGGTCACCTCAACCTCAACCGCAGTGCCCGCCTCAGTAAAGCGAATGGCGTTGCGGATGATGTTCTCAATCGCGCGGCGCAGCAGTTCGCGATTGCCGCGCGTCTGCGGCACCGTGCCGTGCGTGCTGTAGTGGATGCTGCAACCGCGGCCGGCTGCCTCAAACTCCATCTTCGGCATCAGCGATTCGACGATCTCGCCAACGTAGAAGGTGTCGCTCTGCGTTAGCTGCTTGGTGCTCTCCATCAGCGATAGTGTCAGCATCTGGCCGATCAATTCGTTCAGGCGCTCGGTTTCTTCCTCCATGCGGTCCAACGATGGCAGGTCTTCTGCTGTCTCGTCTCGGGTCATCTCCAGCGCCAGGCGCAGGCGGGCCAGCGGCGACCGCAGCTCATGCGAAATGTCGCGCACTAACAGCTTCTGCGCGTCAATCAGGTCGTTGATGCGGTCTGCCATGTTGTTAAAGTCGAGCATCAGGTTGCGTACATCGGATCCGCCAATGCTGCTCCACCAATGGCGTGAGACGGGCAGGCGTACAGAGAGATCGCCCGCGGCAAAGCTGCGAAAGGCGCGCGAGAGCCAGCGCATGGGCCGCGTAAGGAAGAGCGCAAGTATGAACGTGACGATGATGGAAGCGGGCAACGCCTCGCGCGGCAAGGGAGGAAACCACGATCCGGTAACGTAGCGGGTACGTTCCAGCAGCAGCCAGTGACGGCCATCTGTGCTGACGGCGGGACGCACCTGCACCCAGAAGTCATCCACATGTCCGTTGATGCCAAAGTCGTGCGGGTCTTTGGCTCGTTGCAGCAGCGCAATCTCACCGTCACGCAGGTGCTCGCCGCACAGTGGTGTTCTTGTCTCGGGCTCAATCAGGATGAACGAGCCGATCATGTGCTGCACGGCATCGCAGCCGCCTGAAGCCATGGTGGCCAGCGTGTCATCCACAATGCGTGTCGATGCGGCCCGGCCCGCGGCGCGAAAGTTTTCAATGGGCCCCGGGCCTGAGCCGGGGAAGAGCAGCGTGGTGGCCACAAGAATGCCAAGCGCCGCCAGCCAGAACGAAAGAAACAGTTGGACGAAAAATGTCTTCACGTCCGCGCCCCGTCTGCTACCTGCACCAGCAGGTAGCCGCTGTTGCGGATGGACTTGACGGTGCCTTCAAAGCCTTCAAGCGTCTCCAGCTTCTTTCGCAAGCGCGAGATGTGCATGTCCAGGCTGCGGTCAAAGGGCCGCGATTGCCGGTCAAAGGCCTCGACTGTCAGGTCCTCACGGTCCACAACTTCAGGGTGCCGACGCAGCAGCGTTGCCAGCAGGCGGTACTCAATGTCTGTAAGCAGCACGGCGTGGCCGTCAAATGAGATTTCGCGCCGGCTCTCATCCACGATAAAGCCGCGTGACTCGCTCTCAGGCTTTTCACGCACCTGTGTGCGGCGGTGGATGGCCCGCATACGCGCCAGCAGTTCGCGTGGGTTGAATGGCTTGCCCAGGTAGTCGTCCGCGCCCATCTCCAGACCTACGATGCGGTCAATCTCTTCGCCGCGTGCAGTCAGCAGCAGCACCGGCACGCTGTCTGTTGCGCGGATGCGGCGCAGCACATCAAAGCCATCCATGTCCGGCAGCATGCCGTCCAGGATGATGAGGCCCGGTGCCTGTACCTGCGCAGCGCGCACGCCGTCTGCGCCGTTGTGAGCGGTGGACACACGCCAGCCGTGGCGCGTCAGGTAGCTGTCCAGCATGGCGCACAGCTCCAGATCGTCATCCACCAGCAAAACGGTTCCCTGATCTTGCGCCACCATCTCCAAAGCCTCTCCCTCACAGCGAGCCAATGTACATCACTTGAAAAGTGCAGGACCAGTTTGTCATCGACTGGCACCTGTTTGGGCCCGTCGTTACAAACCTTTACACTCCGTGACTTCCGGCTGTGGTGAAACGCGGTCTTCTGATTCCGGGGGAGACGCAGTGGAAGGCGTCCCCCCATGCGCGAGGTCCACACAATGACGTATTTCAAGATTTCTTCTTTTGCGCGGCGGATGTTCATTGCCGGAGCTCTCTGCCTGGGCGGCGTGGCTGTCAGCACGCCGGCTGCGTGGTCGCAGGCAAATGCCAGCGGCGCTGTGAGTGGTTCTGTCCTTGATCCCGATCAGGCTGCAATTCCCGGTGCAGTGGTTACGCTGACGCCCGCCAGCGGTGCGGCGCGGACCATCACCTCCGGTGCCGATGGCGGCTACAGCTTCCGCAGCGTGCCTGCGGGCACGTACTCGATCACCGTCACCATGAAGGGCTTTGCGTCGTTTGTGCGGCAGGACGTGCATGTGGCCACCGCTGCGGTCAATGTGACCGCGACGATGACTGTGCAGGCTGAGTCCACAGAGATCAACGTGACGACGGACAACGGCGGCGCGCATGTTTCCGTGGAGTCCGATCAGAACGGTGGAGCGGTGGTGCTGAAGGATAAGGACCTGGAAGCTCTGAGCGACGATCCGGACGAGCTGTCCAGCGAACTCTCTGCGCTGGCCGGTCCTTCCGCGGGCCCCAACGGCGGCCAGATCTACGTGGACGGCTTCACCGGCGGACAGTTGCCGCCGAAGTCTTCCATCCGCGAAATCCGCGTCAATCAGAATCCGTTCTCCGCTCAGTTCGACAAGCCCGGCTTTGGCCGTGTTGAAGTCTTCACCAAGCCCGGTACGGACAAGTATCACGGCCAGGCCAGCATCCAGGGCAACGACAAGTCTTTCAACACCTCCAGCCCGTTCCTTGGTTCCGCGAACCAGCAGCCGGACTACCACCGCATCTTCTTCATCGGATCGTTGACCGGGCCGCTGACGAAGGTCAGCTCCTACTCGTTGGCTGGTAGCTACCGCGATATTGAGGACAACGCGATCTTTGGCGGCAACCAGATCATCAGCACCAGTGCCGCCTCCGCGGTGCTGTGCCAGCCGGGACAGATTGGCTGCGGTGTGTTCAACTTCCCGGACGTGGCACGCGCAACCTTCCATCCGCAGAATCGCTACGACTTCACGCCGCGCATTGACCTGGCGCTGTCGCCAAACAACACGCTGACTGTCCGCTACCAGTTTGAGCACAACAGCCAGACCAACGCAGGCCTGGGCTCCACGTCGCTGAACACCACTGCCTACAACAGCAGCCAGCATGACAATCAGCTGCAGATCGCCGATACGCAGATCTTCGGATCGAAGGTCATCAACGAGACGCGTCTTGCGATTGAGCGCGCAAACATGTCGCAGAATCCGCTGTCGACCACGCCCACGCTTTCAGTCACCGGCCTGTTCACAGGTGGCGGTTCCAACGCGGGTACATCGAACAGCACGACCGATCACTTTGAGCTGCAGAACTACACCTCCATTGCAGAAGGCAAGAACTTCATCCGCGCCGGTGGCCGTATCCGCATCAATCGTGAAGCCCTCTACTCCAACGGCGGATCAAACGGATCGTTCACCTACAGCGACACGACGTCGTACCTGGACAACACGCCGTTCCAGTATCGCGTTACGGTCGTCAACAATCCCAAGGCTGAGAGCAGCGTCTTCGACATTGGCCTGTATGCGGAAGACGACTGGCATGTGAAGCCGAACCTGCTGGTGAGCTACGGCATCCGCTACGAAGCGCAGAACAAGGTTCACAGCAATGCAGACTTCGCTCCGCGCCTGTCGCTGTCGTATGGCATCCCGCGCAAGAGCGGCAACCCCACCACGGTGCTGCGCGCTGGCAGCGGTATCTTCTATGACCGCTTCGTTGTGGGTGATGTGCTCAACACGCAGCAGCAGAACGGCATCAACCAGATCACGGACATCTACAGCAAACCCGCTACAGGTTGCAGCCCCACCAACATCGTTCCGTGCGGTAGCGGCGGCGCGGTCTCAAACACGGTCTACCAGCTGGGCGGCAACCTGCGCAGCGAGTACACCATTCAGTCGCAGGTGGGCATCGATCAGCAGCTGGGCAAGCGCTCCACCGTGAGCGTGAACTACATCAACAGCAACGGCGAACACCAGTTCCTGTCGCGGTCGGTTCCCAGCACGGGCAGCAACTTTATCTACGAGTACCAGTCTGGCGGCATCTTCCGGCAGAACCAGTTCATCGTCAACATGCGCACGCAGCTGTCGAACAAGTTCTCCATCTTCGGCTTCTACGCGCTGTCCTATGGCAAGTCGAACGCCAACGGCGCTGACCAATTTCCCACGGACAGCCTGAACTCGCACACGGACTACGGTCAGGCGCTGTTCGTCAACCGTCACCGCGTCTTCATGTTCGGTAACTACCAGGGACCCTGGCGCATTAACGTCAGCCCCTTCCTCGCAGTGAACTCCGGTTCGTTCTACAACATCACCACCGGAATCGATAACAACGGCGACTCCATCATCAACGACCGTGCGGGCTTCGCTAACGGAGTCTCCGGCGGCTGCAAGACGGCCAGTGACTTCACCACGAACGTAACCGCAGCCAACCGCGTTCCGGTGGGTTACTGCACCGGACCAGCGAACGTGCAGTTCAACATGCGTATTGCCAAGGCCTTCGGCTTCGGCAAGAAGGCAGGCACTCCGGATGCTGCTGGACAGCAGGGCGGCCCCGGTGGTCCTGGTGGCGGCGGACCGCCTCCGGGCGGCGGCGGTGGTGGCGGCGGACCTCGTGGCGGTGGCGGCGGACCGGGTGGTGGTGGTCCTGGCGGCGGCTTCGGCGGCGGTGCAAGCTCCGGCAAGAAGTACACGCTGAACC
>JAMFTB010000136.1 GCA_026225595.1 Terriglobus sp.
CGAGTTCCTTATCAAGAGCGGCTTCGACTACAAGATGTCGTCGGAGAAGGCTTACTCCACTGACTCAAACATCCTTGGCGGAACGCACGAGGCAAAGGACCTGGAGCATCTTTCCACGTCGATGAAGATCGTCGCGCCCATTATGGGTGTTGCCTTCTGGCGCGACGATGTTGAGGTGAAGCGCGAAGAAGTGACCGTGCGCTTTGTGGAAGGCAATCCCGTTGCGCTGAACGGCGTGGAGTACACAGACATTGTTGAGCTGATGTTAGAGGCGAACCGCATTGGAGGTCGCCACGGCCTGGGCATGAGCGACCAGATTGAGAACCGCATCATTGAAGCGAAGAGCCGCGGCATCTATGAGGCTCCGGGCCTTGCACTGCTCTTCATCGCATATGAGCGCCTGGTCACAGGCATTCACAATGAAGACACCATTGAGCAGTACCGCGAGAACGGCCGCAAGCTGGGCCGCCTGCTGTACCAGGGCCGCTGGTTCGATCCGCAGGCCATCATGCTGCGCGAAGCTGCGCAGCGCTGGGTTGCCAGCCCCATCACCGGCGAGGTCACGATGGAGCTGCGTCGCGGTAATGACTACTCCATCCTGAACACCGAGAGTGCGAACCTCACCTTCGCGCCAGAGCGCCTCTCGATGGAGAAGACAGAGTCTACCTTCTCGCCGCGTGACCGCATTGGCCAGCTGACCATGCGCAACCTCGACATTACAGACACACGCGCCAAGCTGCAGACGTACGCAGCAAGCGGCCTCATCAAACTGAGCAAGGGTTCTGAGATGCCACAGTTGAAGGGCTCCGAATAGCATGTCAAACGAAGCAAACAAGATGTGGTCAGGCCGCTTTCGCGAGCCGCTGAACAAGGCCTTTGAGCAGTGGCAGCGGTCGTTTCCGTTTGACTGGCGCCTGCTGCCGCAGGAAGTCGCGGCAAGCAAGGCGCATGCGAAGACCATCGCCGCTGCTGGCATTCTTACAGACGCGGAGGTTGCGGATATTCTTCGCGGCCTCGACAGCCTTGCGCATGACTTCAAGACGAATGCGCTCGCGTTGAACAGTGAAGTTCCTGAGGACATCCATCACTTCGTTGAACTGGATCTGAAGGAGCGCATTGGCACCGTCGCGCTGAAGCTCCACACCGGCCGCAGCCGGAACGAACAGATTGCGACCGATCTTCGCTTGTATGTTCGTGATGCGATCGACCGCGCGGTGGATAACCTACTCGCGTGGGCGACTTCCCTGCTGGAGCTTGCAAAGGCCACGGGTGATCATGCCATGCCGAGCTATACCCATCTGCAGCGTGCAGAGTCTGTGCTGATTGCGCACTGGTTGATGGCTTACTTTGAAATGGCGATGCGTGATTTCAGCCGTCTGCAGGATGCGCGCACGCGCATGAACTTCTGCCCGCTTGGCTCCGGTCCTATTGCTGGCGCAACGCTCAAGCTTGACCGCTGGATTGCGGCGAAGGAACTTGGCTTCCACAATCCGACGTACAACAGCATGGACGCTACCAGCGACCGCGACTTCGCGCTTGAGTTCTCGCAGGTTGCCGCGACCATTGGCCTGCACCTGTCGCGCTTTGCGGAAGAGATTACGCTGCATGCCACGGCCGAGTTTGGATTCATCGACCTGCCGGAGGCTTTCAGCACAGGATCATCTGCCATGCCGCAGAAGAAGAACCCTGACCTGACGGAGCTTGTGCGCGGCAAGAGCGGACGCCTGCTTGGCGCGGCCACAACCTTCGCCACCATCCTGAAGGGGCTGCCACTCGCCTACAACAAAGATATGCAGGAGACGCAGGAAGCCACGTTCGAAGTGGTGGCAACACTCGACGGCATGCTGCCCTTGCTTGCACCCTTCACTGCGGCATTGCGATTCCGCTTTGAACGTATGGAGCAGGCCGCGCAGAGCGGATATTTGAATGCAATGGCTGCAGCAACCTACCTCGTCTACAAGGGTGTCCCCTTCCGCACGGCGCATGAGATGGTCGGCCACGCCGTCCGCTTTGGCCTGGATAGCGGGCGCGAATTGAATGACCTAACTGTGGATGAGTTGCAGCAGTTTGGCAAAGAGTTTGGCGCGGACTTCCACGAAGCCATCACGCTGAAGGCGACGCTTGATTGCCATGATGTGATTGGCGGTACAGCCACGCACCAAGTGAAGGAATCGCTTGCGATGGCGCAGCGGCGGCTGGAGGCAATTAAGATGATGACGCAAGGCGAGCGCAAAGCAGAGGCGAAACATGCGGTCGGCTAGCGTTCGCCAGGCGCGGCTGCAGGATGCGTCGAATATCTTCGAGTTGGTCAACTCGCTCTCAGGCGACGGCACACTGCTGCGCCGCCAGTATGCGGAGATTTGCGAGAACATCCGCGACTTTCACGTTGCAGAGAGTGAAGGCGGCGTGTTCCTTGGCTGCGGTGCGTTGCATCTCTACGGTCCACACCTTGCCGAGGTTCGCTCCATCGTGATGCGGCCAGAGGCCAAGGGGCAGGGCGCAGGCAGCAAGATGATGCAGGCATTGATTGAAGAGGCCGAGGAGAACGGCGTGCAGACGGTGTGCCTGTTCACGCGCATCCCGGACTTCTTCTTCCGCTATGGCTTCCGCACCACGATGGACCGCACCGCGCTGCCAGACAAGATTTACAAAGATTGCCAGAAGTGCCCGCGCCTGCATGCGTGCGATGAAGTTGCCATGCTGCGTGGTCCCGTTCCGCGCGTAGCCGTGCTTGGCCCTGCAAAGATCAAGCAGCCGGAGCTGGTGCCACTGCAGATCGCATTCACCGGCACTGATCATTAGTTCGCATCACTACCAGGCGTGTAAAAAGCCGTCGCGTTCTGCAAGGCTGACGCGTGTGCCGAAGAGTTCGTAGAGTCGCTGCTCTGTGAGCATCTCCGCGCGCGTGCCGTCGCCCACAATGCGGCCGTCACGCATGAAGATGACGCGCTCAATTTCCGGCACGACGTCTGCAATGTGATGTGTCACCAGGATGAGGCCCGTGCCTGCGCTGGCAAGATCGCGCATCGTCTGGCGCAACTCAGCCTGTGCGGCCAGATCCAGCGCATTCGATGGCTCATCCAGCAGCAACACGCGCTCGCTTGCAACAGCTCCACTGCCCACCATGGCACGCGCAATCAACACGCGCTTCTGCTGCCCTGCAGAGAGTTCGCCAAGCTTCTTCTCCGCAAGATACGTTGCACCCACCTGCTCCAGCGCAGCGACTGCGGCGGTGCGCATCTCGTCCGTCACGGTCAGGTTGGGCCACAGTGTGGACGATGAGAAGAAGCCGGTGATGACGGTGTCCATCGCGTTGGTTTGAAGCGCGGCCTTTGGCGGCACCTCGCACGTAACTACGCCCAGGCGGCGGCGCAGCTCCGTCACATCCCATCGCGAGCGGCCAAAAATCTCAACCTGCATACCCGGCAGCACCAGCGGATACAGCTCGCACGTCATAGCTTTGATGAGCGTGGATTTGCCGCAGCCGTTGGGGCCAAGGATGGCGATGTGTTCGCCGCGCCGAATGTCCAGGCCAATGTCATGCAGAACGGTGCTGTCACCGCGCGCTACGGATACGTGCTGCAGATGAAGAAACGGCGATGCTTCCAGATGAGACAAACGGAATCCTTTCGAGAAGCACATGCCGCTCTGATTTGAAGTTTATCGGCGGAAGCGCATACGTTGAAGCATCATAAGAAAAATGAAACACGCCATCATCGTCGGCAGCGGAGTGAATGGCCTTTGCGCCGGCATTACACTGGCGCGCGCGGGTGTGCGTGTCACCGTAATGGAGGCTGCAGATGCGCCCGGCGGATGCGTACGCACGGAGGCGCTGACACTGCCGGGCTTTCTACACGACGCAGGCGCAGCCGTTTTCCCCATGACGGTTTCATCGCCGCTGATTCGCACACTGCCACTGCAGGAGCATGGCCTGCGCTGGATTGAGCCGGAGGTACCGGTGGCGCATCCGCTGGAGGATGGCGATGCGGTTGCCCTGCTGCACAGTGTGGACGCAACTGCGGAATTGCTGGGCCGCGACGGTGCTGCGTGGACTTCGCTGATGCGACCTCTGGCTAAGGCATGGCCTTCACTTGCACAAGATGTGCTTTCGCCGCTAACGCGCATGCCGTCTCATCCCATCCGCATGGCGCGCAACGCAATGAACCTCTTGCAGCCAGCCACCCGGCTGGCATCTCGCTTTGAAACAACGCGGGCACGCGGACTGTTTGCGGGAGTAGCCGCGCACGGCAATATGCCGTTGAGTTCCATGGCCACGTCTGGGCCCGGCCTGGTACTTGCCGCTGCAGCGCACACCACCGGCTGGCCCATCGCGCAGGGTGGCGCAAAGGCTGTTACCGCAGCACTGGTGTCGTTGCTGAAGGAACTGGGTGGTGAGTTGCTGCTGAGCCATCCTGTAAAGGCGTTGCGCGAACTGCCCACTGCAGACGCCGTGTTGCTGGACGTTTCGCCCAAGCAGTTTTTGCAGCTGGCGGGCGAGGCTGTGCCGCAGCGTGCGCGCGACACCTACACACGCTTTCGTCACAGCCCGGGCGTATGCAAGGTGGACTGGGCTCTCTCCGCGCCGATTCCATGGAGCGCGGAGTTGTGCAAGCGTGCAGGTACAGTGCATGTGGGTGGCAGCTTTGAGGAAATTGCAGCATCGGAACAAGCCGCGTGGGATGGCCGTATGAGTGAGCATCCGTATGTGCTGCTCTCACAGCCGAGCGTCTTTGACCCGACGCGCGCGCCTGCCGGCAAACACACAGCGTGGGCTTACTGCCATGTGCCTGCGGGCAGCAACGAAGACGCTACCGCGCGCATCGAGGCGCAAGTGGAGCGCTTTGCACCGGGCTTCCGCGCGACGATACTTGCGCGGCGTACACGCACGGCTATGGCAATGGAAGCGTGGAACGCCAACCTGATCGGCGGCGACATCTCTGGCGGCGCCATGACGCTGGCGCAGATGCTGCGCCGGCCAACGCTGCCGCCCTATCGCACACCGCTTGCGGGCGTCTTTCTGTGCTCGTCTTCCACGCCACCCGGCGGAGGCGTGCATGGCATGTGCGGCTACCACGCAGCACGCGCTGCGGCGACACACATGAACGTGAAGCTGCAAAAACTGAACTAAGCAGCGAAATGAAAAGGGCGCGCAGACCGAAGTCAACGCGCCCTCTTGAAAGATCGCCGGCAGTCCTTCAAGCAGACCTCAGGGGCTAAAGCCCCTGCTTCTATAGCCGTCTGGCGGCACGGCTAAAGCTGTGCCCTTCCGATTCGTGCCAGAGCTACACAACCACAGTTACATGGCAGCAGCGGGCACAACACCGCAGGCGATGCGCTTGCCGGATGCACCTGCAGGGTCGGTCATCTGGTCGTCTACTGTCTCATGCACAACGATTGCCTTGCCATACACAGAGTTCGGCATATTCGGCTTCAGCGTGATGTCCTTGCTGGTCAACTTAACGGAGCCGTGGCCGTCGTCCATGACTGTGATGCTAGTGGGAAAGTCACCCGCGTGGTGGCCCATGGGATTCGAGTAGCCGTGCTTCTTGCTGTCAGGGTTCAGATGGCCGCCCGCATCCGTAAAGTCAGGCGCGGTGCATGCGCCGCCCGCGTGTACGTGAATGCCATGCTGGCCCGCCGGCAGGCCATGCAGCATGACGGACAGCGTGACCACGTTGCCCTTCTCAGTCAGCTCAATGTTGCCAACATCTCCGCCCTTTGAGTCGATCATGGGCACTGTCAACGGCTTCTTCGGTGCTGCTGCCGATGCCATCAGGCAACAGCTCATCAGGCAAGCGGAACCAATCCAGGCTTTACGCATTATTTGTTCTCCCCATGCAGTGTACGCATGCACGGTTAAGACAGAAATAGGAGGCCGTCGGATGCCCGGCCTCCTATTTTTCTTGTTGTAGTAACGAAGCTACTGACCCGCCATGCCGGACAGCGTATCGATGTAGGCTGCTTCGTCATTCAGCGACTTCACCAGCACGCCCAGCTGCTGGTTTGCCTCGTCGAATCGGCCCGCCTCCAGCGCCTCACGCACGCCGGGTAGCGTGCTGGCGCCATAGCCCGTGTAGGTACCCGGCGCGTAGATGAGGTGCTTCACCCACGGACGTCCCGGCAGGCCATCCTCGCTGATGAGCTTGCGCTCTGCAACTGCCAGACCATCATTCAGCTGCTTGCGCTTCTCCACCGGCAGTGTGGCCGCTTTGGCGCTTGCCACCTGGTAGCTGGCGGCTGAGGCCTTCAGCTTGTTCAGCGCAATGTCCAGCGCGGAGAAGTCCATGTTCGGCGGCATGGGCAACGCCGGAGGTGTAACCATCGGGTTCTTCGGATCGTTCGAGAGCGCATACGCTCCGCTATCCAACGCACGCTTCCGCGCAGCGGAATCCGTCTGCAACATCTTCAGCTCTGCCTTCAGATTGCTCGCGTAACCGTTGATGGTCATATACAGCTCGTTGAAGCTGTAGGGCATGATGTCCGCATCGGCGATCCGCATCACAATCGTGCCTGCGGTCTGCGACATCAGCTTGCCATACACCTCGTCCTTGTCGTGGAAGGTGTCCCAGTGCCACGGCGTGTCATACGCGGAGTGATAGGTGCCGCCACGATCCTCGCCACCGTAGCCGATGTTGATGGACGCAACGCCCAGGTGGTCGATGAAGCCCGCGTAGTCCGAACCGCTACCCGCCGGACCAAACTCAATGGTCTTCCGCTCATCGGTGTTGGGTCCGCTGCGGCGTCCACGGCCCGTCATCGACGCGGCCTTCTGACGATCCCACACGCTCTTGCCCGTCTCCGGATCGGTCATCTCGTGCGCGACATCGTTCACCATGAGCTCAAACGACTGCGATCCGCTGCCGCCAAAGAAGCCGCGGCCATTCTCATCGCTGTTGATGTAGACAGCGCCGTGCTTGGTCAGCTGATCGGCATGCATCTCTGCCCACTCAGTCGAACCCAGCAGGCCCGGTTCCTCACCGTCCCACGCGGCATAGACCAGCGTGCGCTTGGGGCTCCAGCCCTGCTTGTGCAGTTCACCCAGCGAACGCGCCTCTTCCAGCAGGGCGCTCTGGCCGCTGATGGGATCATCCGCGCCGTTCACCCAGCCGTCGTAATGGTTGCCGCGAACGATCCATGTATCCGGCTCTTCGCTCCCCTTCAACATGGCAACGACGTCCAGCACGGGCTTGCTGCCCCAGTCCGACTGCACCTTCAGGTGAACCTTCGCCTTGCTGGGACCAAACTTGTACGTGATGGGAAGACCACCACGCCATGCCGCAGGCACGGTGCGACCCTCAAGCTGCTCCAACAGCGGCTTGGCGTCGCCCCACGAGATGGGGATGGTCGGGATCTTCATGATCACCTTGTTATCTGCAATGGGGAGGCGCTTGGTACCCGGCACGGAAGGCTCACCCGGCGTCAGCGGATCGCCCGCGTACAGCGTCATATCCGCAACCGAGCCACGCTGCACACCCCACTCCGGCCGCATTGGTCCCTTGGGAATCGTGTCGCCCGTGCTGTAGCCATCCGCTCCCGGATCGGAGTAGATGATGCAGCCAACTGCGCCATGCTCGTATGCCAGCTTGGGCTTCAGACCGCGCCAACCGCCGCCGTAGTTCGCAATCACGATTGCGCCCTTTACGCTGATGCCGTTGCGCGCCAGCTCCTCATAGTCCGCCTGCATGCCATAGTTCACGTACACGATCGGCGCGGTTACATCACCATCGGCCGCGTAGATGTTGTAGGGCGGCATCGCAGGGCTCTTGTCCTGCGTGTACGGATCTTCCGGGATGGGCGGCTCTTCCAGCTTTGCCTTGTAGGGCTTGCTGCCCAGCAGCTCCAGCACGCGAACCTTGGGCGTGGGATACAGCACATCAAACTGCTCAATCTTCGCGTCCCAGCCCCAGCTCTTGTACTGTGCCACCACCCACTCTGCGTTGGCGCGCTGTGCAGCGCTGCCGACGTTGTGCGGATGTGCCGCCAGTACGTGCATGTTCTTGACCACGTTCTTCGCGTCAGGAATGGCCTGGTACTTCGTCTCCCACGTACGCTCCG
>JAMFTB010000137.1 GCA_026225595.1 Terriglobus sp.
GAAGTGCGCAGTCGAAGGACCCGCATTCTGCTGGTTTACCATGAAGTATCCCGGCCAGTCAGCAGAAATGCAGGTCCTTCGACTACATTCCGCTTCGCTTCATTTCGCTCAGGATGACAATTCTTAGGAGAGCAATCGCACGGCGACTCTCTTCCTCCGTGGGTTGCCCGCACTGCGTTAAATTTGTTGTGCCAGCGCAGGTTTACGGGCGATTTTGTAAATAAATCGCGCATGCAGGCAGCATGACATTTCCTGCTTCGCATCCATACCCCTGACGCCATAATGCGCGGTACCAGACGTAGACGACATCACGCCGGACGCGAGCATGAGGCAGAGTCGTTCCCCAAGGAGGACGAACCAATGCTTTCCACTATGAATTTTCAGCGGCCTATTGCTGCTCTTTCACTGGCTGCATGCCTGCTGGTCACCACCGGAATCACCGGCTGCAACAAGCAGCAGAGCGCCATTGACGCGGCCAAGGCTGACGTGGTGAAGACTGGCCAGCCCGAAGAAGTGATCTATGTAGACAAAGACGGCAACACGACGACGACGATGGTTACTGCGCCAGCTGCGGGCAGCACCGCGCCCAGCACCGCGCAGACCGTGACGCCCGCCGGTGCGCAGGGCATTACAGGCCTGCCGGATTGGAGCAACGGCGCGCATCCGCCACCAAGCCACGTTGCACGTTACAGCGCGCCCGGTGTTTTGGCACAGCCGGCAACGGCGTCTGCACCCGCCGCAGCAACTGACCCTAACGCGCAGGCCTACAACGGCAATGTCGCTCCTGGTGCAAACGGTGCAATGACGGCGATGGCTCCCGGCGCAGCGATGGCTCCAGGCACTGCGATGACGGCAGAGCCAAACGGTCCTCCGGTAAATTTTGTACCGGCGAATATCACGCTGCCCGCAGGCACTGGTCTCGCCATCCGCATTAACCAGCGCATTGACGTGAAGCACACCGTTGCGGGCGAACACTTTACCGGCGAACTGGCTGAGTCAGTAAGCAACAACGGCAATGTGGTGCTGCCGCGTGGCACGCATGTGCGCGGCGTTGTGGATGCGTCGCATCGCCGTGGCCACTTCAAGGGCCGTTCCATCCTGGAGCTGCGCCTGACATCGCTTGAGGTCAACGGCCAGAGCTATCCGCTGGAGACGGGCGATTTTGTTGCCAGCAAAAAGGGTAAGGGCAAGCGCACGGCAGCCTTCATTGGCGGCACCGCGGGCGTGGGTATGCTGGTTGGCGGCATTGCCAGCGGCGGCCTGGGGCTGGCTGTTGGCGGACTGGCAGGCGGCGGCCTTGGCACGCTGCTGGCGGGCACTACGGGCAACCGCGACATCGTCATCCCGGCGGAGTCGCTGGTGCGCTTCCGCCTGGCAGACAGCCTGACGGTGCAGCCGGCTTCAGCTTCAACGTCGATGGCGCCTGCACCCAACGGCGGCATGTAGTCACCGGTTTCGCAGCACAAAAGCAGAACGCGGAGTTCGCTGAGCATGTCGCGGTGTACACGGTGAACTCCGCGGGAGACACCGCGTACACCGCGTTCTGCTTATTGTTTCTTGACCACTACCATTGCCTGATTAAACACATCTCCACCGAAGCCATGCAGCCAGTGGATGCGTGGGTCACGGCGAAACCATGTGCCCTGCCGCTTGCTGTAGTTGCGGTGGCCCTGCTGTGCCTTTGCGATGGCCTCAGCCTCTGTCATGTCTCCGCGCAGAATGGCCTGCGCCTCGGCATAACCAAGCGCGTTCAGAGCGCGCGTTTCCGCGCCGTAGCGTGATACGAGTTCTGTTGTCTCCGCAACAAGGCCGTCGTCGAACATCTGCTGACAGCGTTGATTGATGCGCGCGTAGAGCGACTCACGCTGTGGTTTCAGGCCCAGCTGGACGATGTTGAAGCCGGTCAGAGGTTCCGGCTTGCGCTCGCTCCACGCCTCGCTCATGGGGCGGCCTTCCATTGCGGAAACTTCAATGGCGCGGATGAGTTTGGGCGCGTCGTTGGCGTGGATGGCGGCTGCCGCCACCGGATCAACGCGGCGCAGCAACCGATGCAGCAGCGCCGGGCCGCTGCGCTCCGCAGCGTCACGCAGGCGCTGCCGCAAGGCCTCATCCCTCTGCGGTACCGGGCTAAGCCCATCCAGCAGGGCGCGCAGATAGAGCCCTGTACCTCCGGTAACAATGGGCACCCGGCCACGCGCAGCGATGTCCTGCACTGCTGCGCGCGCGGCACGCGCATAATCACCGGCGGTGTATTCGGTTGAGGGCGGCACCACGTCGATCATGTGGTGCGGCACGCTGGCACGCTCTGCCCGCGAGGGCTTGGCCGTGCCCAGCTCCATCTCACGGTAGACGGCGACCGAGTCGCACGAAACGATCTCGCCGGTAAGAGCGGCGGCCAGCTGCAGCGACAGCGCTGTCTTGCCGGATGCAGTTGGCCCGGCGATCACAACGAGCAGTGGTTCTTGTTTCAGGTGCTCAGGCGACGCGATCAAAACCTCCACCATCCCGGAACAAAAACACGATGCACGCCCGCGCGCAGAACGATCCACACAAGCGCGCCAACGGCCAGCAACAGCGCCGCACCCACCTGCAGGCGGCGCTCAGCGGCGTAGTTGTCTTTGTCGATCGGCATTAACAAGAGGATAGTCCGATGGGATTGTCCCTTGCGTAGGGCAGTAAAGCAGAACGCTAAGGTCGCGCAAGGCCTTGTCTTTTCGGACGGGCCCACAGCGCGTGGGGCGGGTGTTTGCACGCCTTTTACTCCTTCAGACGGGCCTTCCTTTGGTCGGCTTGGAACTTCGTGCGGGTGCCGGCGAAATGCAGGTCCTTCGACTTCGCTGCACTTCGCTCAGGATGACAAGAATTTGTGGTGAAGGAAAAGCAGATCCCTCCGCTGCGCTGCGGGATGACAGACACGGGAGTTGATCCCAAACGACGGGGGCTAGGCGAAGCCAGAAAAAAGGTGCGTGAGCACCCGCGCTCTGCGAAGGAGGCCCGTCCGGCAGGACATGGCCTTTGAAGCGAAAAGCAGAGAGCTTTTACTGCGAGATTTGGCCATCTTTGTTGATGCGGAATTCTATGCGCAGTTCGAGGTCCGGACCATGGAACTCCTTGGGCAGAGGCTGCGCCTGCCCCAGGGCAAGGATCGATCCCCATGCCGCGCGATCGATGGCGACGTCATGCGTGGAGTAGTCCAGCTTCATGCCGGTGATCTGGCCGTTGGGCAGGATGGTGAAGCGCACGCCGGTGATGCCCTGCTTGTTCAGCGGCGGGCGGCACTCCTCGGGTATGAGCGGCATCCAGTTGCGTTTGACGTCCCCAAGCAACCGGGCCAGGTACTTGCCAAAGTCCACTCCCTGCGTGTCCGACAGAATCTCCGGATACTTGAGGTTGCCGCCTGCCTGGCTGCGGGGGCTGGAACCGTAGTCGCCGCCCTCGCCGCCACGCGATCCACGAGTGGCCTGCTGGATGGCGTCTGCCGCGCTCTGCGGTGTGTTGAAGCTGTTGTTGCGCGGCTGCGCGGACGGCGCATCTGCCAGCGGCGGCTGTGGATGCGCCGGAACCGGCGTGGGCGGCGTGCTCTTTGCCTGCGTCTGCTGCGGCGGTGGTGGCTGCTGGGCCGGGGCAGCCTGTTGCGGCTGCGGCGTGGGCTTTTGCGCCGGCGGGTTGGGTGTGCCGGCTTTTGGCTGCGGAACCTGTGGGCTGGGCTTGGGGCTGGCTGCCTGCGTGTCTTGCTTGCTGATAGCGGGCGCGGGCTTGTGCGCAAAACGCTTCAGGTCTGGCGGCGTGTCCAGGTAGGTCATTGTCGCCTGGTGCTTGTCCGGCGTCGCCTGCACGATAACCGGCGGATGCCACAGGTAGCGCGGACCGTAGATCAGCACCAGGACCATCGCCAGCCAGAAGATGACGGAGATGTAGATGGCCTCGCGGAAGCGTGCGCGCGAGCGTTCGTCGTCCACCTCGTCCAGCAGCGTAATCAGCTCATGCGTGTCCAGGTCTGCATAGCGAACGCCACCACGGCGGCCACGCAGCGTGGGTGGCAGTTTGCGGCCACCACTGTCCTGCTCCTCACCGTCCTGCGCGTCAACAGACGCGTCGGTAGGCGCGTTCGGGCGCAGTTCCGTCCGCGAATCTGCATCGGTGGGTTGGGCAGGTTTTTCTGCGCCGGGCGGTGTTTGGATTGGGGCCACGCTGGGTATGGTCTCTTCCGGTGTAGGACTGTCCCGCAGGCGTAAACGTTTCAGATGGCGCAGCCTGACGCAAGGACACATTATTCTCTCATCCGCGGACCTGGTCATGCGGCTGACATTCAGCAATGACCGTCCCTTGACGTTGCCAAGCCGCGCCTCTTCCCTTAAGCCGGGTAAAATCAACCCAGATGACGCTAGTCCACATTGTCACGGCGCTGGCCCAGGCCGTTCCCGCAGCTGCACATCCCCATCACGGTATTGGCGCGCTGCTGCACCGGTTTACGGAGTGGCTGACCAACTTCTTCCGTCCGCTGGGCGCGTGGGGTCTGGCCGGTATTGCCCTGCTGGACTCCGCCATACTGCCCATGCCGTGGCAGGGGCTGCTCATCTTTTACGTCCACGCCAACCCAAGCCGGTTCCTGTTCTACCCGCTGGTGGCGGCCGCCGCGTCCGCGCTGGGTAGCCTGGTGCCGTATTACGTGGGCCGGCTGGGCGGCGAACTGTTTCTGCTGGACCGCATCAACCGCGAACGATACGAGCGGCTGCGCGACCGCTTTGAACGGCAGGAGTTCCTGGCAATCTTCGTTCCCGCCATGGGGCCGCCGCCAACACCCATCAAGCTGTTTGAGTTTTGCGCGGGCGTGTTTGAGATGAAGCCGCTGCCGTTTCTGCTGGCCATCTTCCTAGGCAAAGTGGTGCAGTTTGAGATTTACGCAGCCATCACGCACTACTACGGGCCAGCCGCGCTGGCTTCATTTGGAGTGATGGTGCATCAGCACCTGCACCTGGTGTTCACCCTCGCCGGCCTGCTGCTGGCGTGCATTGGAGTGGTGCTGGTGCGGAAGCTGTTTGACCGCCGCAAAGGCGTGCCACTGCCCATTGAAGAACA
>JAMFTB010000138.1 GCA_026225595.1 Terriglobus sp.
AATGGATCAAATGGGAGGTTGTTACGAGGTCAACCAACGTCCAGGGGCTGGCGCATGACTTCGAGAACGTTACGCTGAAATTCCGGCAGTTCGTCGAGGAAGAGCACGCCGTTGTGGCCGAGGGAGACCTCGCCCGGGCGCGGGATGGCGCCACCGCCGATCAGGCCGGCATCGCTGATGGTGTGGTGCGGCGAACGGAAGGGCCGGTGCGCCACCAGTCCTTCATTGGGATCGAGCACGCCAGCGACGGAGTGAATCTTCGTCGTCTCAAGAGCCTCGTCAAAGCTGAACGGCGCCAGGATGGATGGTAGCCGCTTGGCCAGCATGGTTTTGCCGCTGCCCGGCGGTCCAATCATCAGCAGGTTATGGCCGCCCGCTGCAGCTACTTCCATGGCGCGCTTTGCAGTGTGCTGGCCGCGGACGTCTTTGAAGTCCTGCGGAAAATGCTGCAGCGCATGCAGTACTTCGCGCGCCTCAACCCGCAGGGGCTGCGCGTGGCTGCCACCAAAGGCAAACGCATTCAGCAGGTCGCGCACCTCTGCCAGCGACTTCACCGGATAGACGTCAACACCTTCCACCACGGCGGCTTCGCGCGCGTTGGCCGCGGGCAGCACCACGTTACGGATACCCTTCTCCCGCGCCATCACTGCCATGGGCAACACACCGGGTACGGCGCGCAGGCTACCGTCCAGGCCAAGCTCGCCCACCAGCAGAAAGTCAGACAACTCCTTCACCTGCAGCGCACCATACGCACCCAGGATGCCGATTGCGATGGGCAGGTCAAAGCCGGAGCCTTCCTTCTTCAGGTCAGCCGGAGCAAGGTTGATGGTGATGCGTGTGGGCGGCAGGTCAAAGCCGGAGTTCTTGATGGCTGCGCGAACGCGGTCGCGGCTCTCGCGAACGGCGGCGTCCGGCAGACCAACCGTGGCAAAGGTGGCATCGCCACCGTTCAGCACGCCGGCAAAGTCCACCTCAACGTCAATGAGATGGGCGTCAATGCCATACACGGCTGCACTGCGCGCTTTGAAAAGCATTACGCGGATACCTTTAGAGAATGTGAGAATGCAGTTGCCGAGTGTAACGCATCCAACATGTGTACACACACGAAAGGAGTTCCCAAATGCGGAACTGCTGCTTCGCTGGAATCTTTTTTACTGGAAGCCTTCGCTTCATCCTTCTGCCTGTGCTAATCGCTCTGCCTGCCACGTCCCTGCACGCGCAGGACAAAGCTGCTCCCAGCAACGTGCTGACCACGGCAGACGCAGGACCCGCCGCGCAGGTGGCTGCATCGTGGTCGCGGCTGGAGAACGGCGTTACCGGCACCAAGAATACGGAGACGCGCATTGCAGCCATCACTGCCCTCTCAGTCCTGGGCGGCGAGCCGAAAGCTGAGAAGCTGGTGCGCGACACGCTGCACGACGCAGACATTGATGTGCGCCTGGCAGCCATTGTGGCCGCCGGTGAGATGGGAAGGCCCATGGGTCAGCGCAGCAACTTTGCCATGGAGCTGCGCAACCTGTTGAACGACGCAGACCCCAAGGTGGCCTTTACCTCGGCAAGCACGCTTTGGAAGATGAACGACCCATCCGGCGAAGACATTCTGATTGCCGTGGCAGGTGGAGAGCGCAGCGCCGACTACAACTTCTGGAAAGGCAGTGAGCACACCGCGAACCGCACACTGCACAGCCCCAGCGCTCTGGCAAAGATTGCCGTGCAGCAGGGCATGGTCATCCTGGTGCCACCGGTGGGCATTGGCATGGGCGCATACGGCTATTTGAAGGGTGCGGGCGGACCAGATCCGCAGGTGACAGCCATTACGCAGATTGCGAAAGAGCGCACCAGCCCCGTGAAAAATGTACTGATGCAAGCTACGGGAGCAAAGAACATCGGCGCACGCCTGGCAGCGACGGAGGCGCTGGCGCAGTTCCGCGGAGACGATGTGCGCGCCGCGTTGGAGCCGCTGCTGAACGACAGCCACGAGAACATCCGCTTCATGGCAAACGCAGCGTATATCCGGTCAGATAGCGCACCTGCAACAGCAGCGCCGAAAAGGGCAAAGCGCTAAACAGAAGAAGGCGAAGCGTTCAACAAGCAAGCGCGGCCATCTGCTGAAGCCTAGAATAAGAGGCTGTGACTAGCCTCTTTGAACTCTTCAAGATCGGCATCGGACCATCCAGCTCGCACACGGTGGGCCCCATGCGTGCAGCGCTTGCCTTTGCCCGCGGACTAGAGCGCGGCGGTGTGCTGCCCGTGACGGATCGCGTTGCCGTGGACCTGTATGGATCGCTTGCGCACACCGGCATTGGCCACGGCACAGACACCGCGATACTGGCGGGCCTGTCTGGTCAGGCACCGGACTCGCTTGCGCCGGATCGCTTTGCCGCAATTGTGCGCGATGCGGATGCCGGCTCGCTAAGCCTCAACGGAACACAACAAATTCTCTTCCATCGCGAGCGCGATCTGCTGTTTCACAAGTCGCAGATGTATCCCGAAGCCGACGTGGTCACCCATCCCAACGGCGTACGCTTCACCGCCTTCAACGCCGCGGGCCAGCTGCTGGCAACGGAGGTCTTCTACTCCATTGGCGGCGGCTTCATTGTTACAGCAGAACACTTCTTACCCAGCGGCGCAGCTACGCCCGCATCGCAACGTGCCATTCCCTTCCCCTTTCGCTCTGCGGCGCAGCTGCTTGCCATTGCAGCGGAGCAAGGCATCACCATCGCTGAGCTGTTGATGGCGAACGAATGCGCGATGCTTGCGGACGACGCCATCCTGCGTCCGCATATGGAAGCCACAGGCGATCCCCGTACGGAAGTTCGCAACGGCGTGTTTGCCCTTTGGGCCGTCATGAACGACTCCATTGAACGCGGCATGCGCAACGAAGGCATTCTGCCCGGTGGCCTGCATGTGCGCCGTCGCGCTCCACGGCTGACAGCGCGGCTTACGGAAAAAGGATCGGCCGATCCACTGGCGCCGCTGGACTGGGTCACCGTCTTCGCCATGGCCGTGAATGAAGAGAACGCTGCAGGTGGCCGCGTGGTGACAGCGCCCACCAATGGAGCAGCCGGCGTAGTGCCCGCAGTGGCGCGCTACTACCACGACTTCATCCCCGGCGCTACGGACGACGGCATGCTGCGCTACTTCCTTACCGCTGCGGCCATTGGCATTCTTTACAAGGAGAACGCATCCATCAGCGGCGCGGAAGTTGGCTGCCAGGGCGAGGTTGGCGTTGCATGCAGCATGGCCGCCGGTGGTTTGGTGGCCGCGCTGGACGGCAGCAATCTACAGGTAGAGCACGCTGCAGAGATTGGCATGGAACACAACCTGGGCATGACGTGTGACCCCATCGGCGGGCTGGTGCAGATTCCATGTATCGAACGCAATGCAATGGGTGCGGTGAAGGCAGTGAACGCTGCACGCATGGCGATGAATGAGATGGACGAGCATAAGGTATCGCTCGACCAGGTCATCAAGACCATGTATCAAACGGGTCTCGATATGCAATCGCGCTACAAGGAAACATCGCTTGCAGGCCTTGCACTGAACGTCATCGAGTGCTGAGCTGCACGCGCGTGACGAAGTTACGGTTCATGGCGTCATGCATTTTGGAATACGCACCCGCTTTCCACATGCATACCCCATCACTTTTTTGTTGACACTGTTGTCACGTGCTTCTATACATTCGTTAGCTGCAACATGTGCAGCGCGCAGTCTTCTCACTCAGGGAGAGTCCGCGGACAGCAAAATGCAGAGCGGTGGCAAAGGCCGCGATGCAAAGAGGCAAAGCAAAATCAAGCGGGGAGCGCGCAAGCGCTCCCCGCTTTGCGTTTGCATGCGTGCGCATAAAACCCTTTATCCATGGGCCTTTTCGCTGCATGTCTATCCTCTTTCTTCTTTTCGTTTCATCTCACAAATCACACCTTGTCATCCCGCAGCAAAGCGAAGGGATCTGCATTTTGCTGGATCGGCCACTGTGATGTCCGTGACCAACGAGGCTCACATGCAGATCCCTCCGCCGCTCTGCGGGATGACAAGGAATGGGAAACGTGACCGGATGAAAAAGAAAAAAGAGAAGCACACTCGATACACTTGAACCCATGACGCGCCGCCGATGGATTGCCGACACATGGAACACCGAACGCACCACCGCCGCGCTGACCGGCGAGCAGGCCGCGCACCTTGCGCGTGTGTTGCGTGCGCAGCCGGGCCAGGTGTTTGATGTGGTGGCCGATGGCTTTCTGCATCGTGCAGAAGTCACAAGCGTTGCCGATGATGAAGTGCGTTTCGCATTGCACGAAGAGCATGAGGCAGACGCAGCTCTGCCCGTGCGTCTGCTGCTTGCCGTCTTCAAGTTCGATCACATGGAGTGGGCAATTGAGAAGGCGACGGAGCTTGGCGTGGCGCGCATTACGCCCGTCCTCGCGCGCCGCACGGAGAAGCACCTGGCGCAGGCCGCGGCCAAGCGCGTGGAGCGCTGGCGGCGAATTGTTCGCGAAGCAGCACAGCAGTCGCGCCGCACCGATGTACCAACGGTTGATGATCCGCTGCCGCTGAAGCTTGCGCTGGCATCCGCAGACGAACCACTCAAGCTGCTGCTGGCAGAGACAGAAGAGGAGAACACCCTGCGCGCCGCGCTGGAAGTCGCGCAGCCTGAAGCCGCGATCGCGCTTGCAGTGGGACCTGAGGGTGGATGGACGGCCGAGGAGATGCAGCTGTTCCGCGACAACGGATGGCAGCACGTAACGCTGGGTCCGCGCATCCTGCGTGCGGAGACAGCAGCCATTGCTGCGCTGTCCATCACATCTGCCCTGCGCTCTTAGTCGAAAAACTAGCCTTCGATGTCCTTAGCCCAGATCAAACCAAGCGCCAGCACGATACCGCCAATACCCAGTACACCGGGAGCAGTGTGCCACTCCCAATGCACAGGCTGCATGCTGTTGCCGCTGCCCCAGCCGGGCACGCGCACGATGCCGTAGCCCAGCAGCAACACCATGCCGCCAATCGCAAGCACCAACTGAATCGCTCGCATGGTTAGTTGAAGATCTCCTTCATGCGGTCTACAAAGCCGTGCGAGTGCGGGGTGTTCTCAACCTTCATGGTGTCGCCCAGCTGGCGCAGCAACTCCTTCTGCTGCTTGGTCAGCTTGCCCGGCGTTTGCACGCGCACTTCCACAATCAGGTCGCCCTTGCCGTGGCTGTTCAGGTGCGGCACGCCCTTGCCCTTGATGCGGAAGCTGCGGCCGCTCTGCGTGCCTTCCGGCACCTTCAGCATGGCAACTCCGTCCAGCGTCTCAATCTCAAGCTCGTCGCCCAGCGCTGCCTGCGGAAAGCTGACAGGCACCACGCAGTGCAGGTCGTCGCCGTCGCGCTGGAAGAACTTATGGTCCTTGACGTTGAGCACCACATAAAGATCGCCGGCCGGACCGCCAAGCTTACCCGCCTCGCCCTCGCCCTGGTAGCGGATGCGCGTGCCGTCTTCAACACCCGCAGGAACCTTCACGCTGATGGTGTGTTCGCGCTGCACGCGGCTCTCGCCCTTGCACGTGGGGCAAGGGTCGGTGACAACGACGCCCGCGCCCTCACACTTGGGGCAGGCGCGCGCCACGCTGAAGAAGCCCTGCTGATACCGAACCTGACCCGCGCCGCGGCATTGCGTGCACGTGGCAGGCTGTTTGCCGTTGGCAGAGCCAGTGGCGTTGCAGTCTGTGCAAGCCTCGCTTCGGCGAATCTTGATCTCCTGCTCCTTGCCGAAGACGGACTCTTCAAACGTCAGCGTCATGTCATAGCGAAGGTCGCGGCCACGCTGCGCGCGCGACTGCCTGCGGCCGCCGCCACCACCGCCAAACATCTCACCAAAGATGTCGCCGAAGATGTCGCCCAGGTCCTGCGGATCGCCCGAAAAGCCACCCGGGAAGCCGCTTCCCGCGGGGCCGCCTGCGCCGCCGCCAAAGCCTGCATGGCCATAGCGATCGTAGGCCGCACGTTTCTGCGGATCGCTGAGCACGCCGTACGCCTCAGAGCATTCCTTGAACTTGTCTTCCGCTGTTGTGTCGCCGGGGTTGCGGTCCGGGTGGAACTGCATCGCAAGTTTGCGATACGAGGTCTTAATCTCCCCGTCTGACGCGGTCTTCGTGACCTGCAACACCTCGTAGTAATCAGCCTTCACCGTGGCACCTGCCAAAGCTTTTCTCCTAACTTTCTATGCTCACGTGCGTGAGCCATGCGGACGAAGCCGCGGTCAATCTTTATGCCTGGTGGGTTGCGTTGTTCACAGCCACGCGCACCAGCGCCGGACGCAGCAGGCGCTCCTTGATGCGGTAGCCCTTGCGAATCTCTTCCACCACGGCATCATCCGGAAACTCCGTCGTCTCCACCGATCCCAATGCTTCCATCGTGCGTGGATCAAACTGCTGACCCGCCGTCTCCACAGGCACCACGCCCAGGTTGCGCACGGCGTCGTCCAGCTGCTTGGCGATGAGTTCAATGCCCGTGCGGAACTGCTCCGGCGATCCCTCAGACTTCAGCGCCAGGTGAAAGTTATCCAGCACACCCAGGAAGCTCTCTGCAGCGTTGCCCACGGCATAGTCGCGGAAGTCCGCGCGTTCTTTTACTTCGCGCTTGCGGGCGTTATCAAACTCCGCCTGCAGGCGCGCCATGCGATCGGCAAATTGATCGCGCTCGTTCTTTACCTGGTCAAACTCTGCCTGAGTCACCGTTGCCACAGGCGCTGCGCCTGCTGCCTTCTCTTCGGCCTCTGCCGCGCCCATCACTTCGGCCTCGGTGGCCGGTGTCTCCATCTGATCTGTTGCGTTGTTCATACCCATCCACTTCCTGTATCGATCTGAAATCATCTGCGAGCTCTCTGCATCCCGTTATAGGATGCTGTTGCTTCAGGACGTCTCTGCCGGGTCTGCTCCATCGCCCAGCGACTGCGCAAACAGCTGCGCCACATACCCCACCGCGTTTATGGTGTTTTCATAGTGCATGCGCTGCGTGCCAATCACGCCCACCGTGCCCAAACGCGTGCCATCCAACACCGCCGGCGCTGCAATCAGCACCAGCCCCTGCATCTGCGGAGCACGCTCTTCCATGTTGAAGACCACGCGCACCGTGCCATCCTGCGAATCCACGTATGCCGTCAACAGCGCCACCAGGCGGTCTTTCTCTTCCAGCGCGGCCAGCATCTCACGCAGGCGGCCTCTGTCGGTATCGGCAGCAACCAGCAGGTTCGACACGCCTTCCACAAACAACGTGCCCTCTGACGTGGAACCATCCGGCACCGCGCGCCGCCATAGCTCTTCCGCGCTCTGCAACATCCGCTGATATTCACTGCGCTCGCGCTCTGCCCGCGCAGCAATTTCTGCACGCACGCGCTCCACGCTCCAGCCGCGGAAATTCTCATTCAGGTAGCGCGACGCGTCTTCAAGATCCTTCGTGTTCAGGTCGTTCGTCAGCATCAGCACACGATCGCGCACCGCGCCACTGCGCGTCACGACCACGGCCAGGACCTTGCGCTGCGCAAGCCGCTGAAAGTGCACATGCTCCAGCACGTCTCCGGCATGCGCCGTGGCAAGCGCAACGCCAACACCGCTGCTCAACGATGCGAGCACCTGCGAGGTGCGCTCCAGGAACGCCTCAGCCCCGGCGATGCCGCCCAGCTGCGAATCAATCTGCGTGCGGGACTGCTGCGGCAGCAGCCGTGGAGCGATGCGGTTCTCACCGCGAATCTGTTCCACGTGCAGGCGAAACGCTCGCGCCGTGGGGATGCGGCCGGCCGAAGTATGCGGCTGCTCCAGCATGCCTGCGTCTGCCAGCTCGGCCATAGTGTTGCGCACGGTGGCACTGCTCAGCCCGCTGGTGTTGGCTATGGCCTGCGACGCAACTGGCTCACCCGTCTGCACATACAGCTCCACGGCAGCAGCAAGAATCGCGCGCTGCCGCGCATGCAGCTCCCAGCCGATTTCGCGCACATCCGCCATAGCTAAATTCTACCGCTCTTCAGATGCAAATGTGAGTGTTCACGGCGCAGGTATGAGGCCGAAACCCACAAATGCAGCGTCATCCTGAGCGAAGCGAAGGATCCCAACAGGCCTCCACGCTACCACAGCTCTCGTGCCCTTTCAGCCACCATGGGCTCGGTGATGCTAGGTAATTTCGAAGACGTCCTTCGACTCTTCCTTCGCGTCCTCGGCGTGTGCAATCACTTCCTTTGCAATCGCAAAGTAGGCTGCTGCTCGCGCGTCGTCCTCGCCGCCAAGCGCCACCGGCAATCCACGATCGCCACCGGACCGGATCGCCGGATCAAGATCGACCGAGCCAAGGAACGGCAGGTTGTACTGCCGCGCCGTCGCCTCTGTACCGCCCGCGCCAAACACGTCAATCACCTCGCCCGAGGGCAGGCGCATCTGCGACATGTTTTCAATGAGCCCAAGCACCTGGACATTGACCTGGTGGAACATCTCCAGCGCCTTGCGCGCATCCTGCAGCGCAACTCCACTACCAGTCGACACAACCACCGCGCCGGTAAGCGGCACTGTCTGCACCAGCGAGATCACCACATCGCCCGTGCCCGGCGGCAGATCGACGATCAAGTAATCCAGTTCGCCCCACTTCACCTGCTGAAGAAACTGGCGGATGATCTGGTGCAGCATGGGTCCGCGCATGACCAGCGGCTTGTCGCCGGGCGAGATGAGGCCGACCGAGATGAACTTCACACCGAAACTCTCCAGCGGCTCCATCATGGAGTCGTCCGTGACCGAAGGCTGACGCGTCTGGCCCATCATCATGGGCACATTGGGGCCATAGATGTCCGCGTCAATCAAGCCCACGCGATGCCCCAGCTTTGCCAGCGCAATGGCCACGTTCACACTCACGGTGGTCTTGCCTACGCCACCCTTGCCGCTGCCCACCGCAATAATCGCGCCAATCCCAAGCAGCGCCTGCGGTCCCTGTCCCTGCTGTGCCATCTCTTCCTACCTTTTCTTAATTGTCATCCCGACCGGAGCGAAGCGCAGTGGAGGGACCTGCTTTTGTTTGTCATCCGCTGCGCTTTTTGTTTGTCATCCCGCAGCGAAGCGGAGGGATCTGCATTTAACCTGACTCGCCAATCCAATACCGGAGGGCCCGATCACTCAACGCGTTCGCGTAAGCGCGAACCGAACCAACCGCCGTTTAAGGATGCCAGTCCGTAGTCAAGACCTTGCGCAGCTCGCGTTTGCGCGCCGTCTCGCCGGCGCGGCTTTCACGCCGCCGCTGTGCATCGTCATAGCGACGTTTCTGATGCTCTGTCTCTGGAATCACCGGCTCAACCGGCACGGGCGTGCCCGTCTGGTCCACCGCGACGTAGGTCACATAAGCAGTCGACACATGCCGCAGCGCGCGCGTCTTCGGATCCTCAACCATCGCCTTCACGCCCACTTCCATGCTGGTCTTAAAAGCGCGGTTCACGCTTGCCTTCAAAATCAGCAGGACGCCAATATGTACGGGCGCAACAAAGTCCAGGTGGTCCATGCTGGCAGTGACCACAGCCGTGGACCGCGCATGGCGGTACGCAGCAACCGCGCCCACCAGGTCAATAAACTGCATCAGGCGGCCGCCAAACAGATTCCCCAGCGAATTGGAATCGCCGGGAAAGATCACCTCGCTGCGCTCTGCCTGCGATTCGGATACGGTTCTGTGTCGTTCATCCATCACGTACAAGTGTACGACTTCGCAAAGCGTTGTCCTGCCGGACGGGCCCGCTGCGCGCGGAGCGGGTGCTCACGCACCTTTTTACTGGCTTCGCTTTGGCCCTTCCGATGGTCGGGATCAAGCTTACTGCCGACCATCGAGGGACTCTAGCACTCTGAGCAAGCCTCAAGGCTTGTAAGGAATTTGACTATCCAGAGAACCATCACCCGGTTTATCAAATTCTTCGTGGGGCTGAGACTTGTTTAGTAATTCATTGATCGTTGGCGGCTTTGGCTTTGGCTTGTCCATGGTGTTCTCCTTTTCGGGCGAATTAATGCCGCGGACTATACCATTTCGCCGACGAAGAGGTGCTTCATTTGCATAAGCCCGTCCAAGCAGCGTCCAATAAGGACATGGACAAGATCGCGCTCCTCACCGAAATCCTCACGCAGAATCCCGCGGACAGCTTTGCCCGTTACGGCCTGGCCATGGAATACCTCTCGCAAGGCAACAATGACAAAGCCCTGGAAGAGTTTGCAGCCACCACGCAGCACAATCCCGACTACGTGCCCGCATACCAGATGAGCGGCCAGACGTTGGCCAAGCTGCACCGCAATGACGAAGCCACAGCGCGGCTGAAGGACGGCCTCGTCGCCGCTGAGCGCACCGGCAACCGCCACGCCATCTCAGAGATGCAGGCATTGCTCGACGAACTCGAACTCGGATACTAATTACAGCCAAGAGCCTGCCCATGCTGCTGCACATCACGTACCTACAAATCGCAGAACGTCTGCTGCTTGCGGCGTTCGCCAGCATGCTCTTCGGCATTAACCGCGACGAGCGCGGCAGGCCCGCAGGCATGCGCACGACGATGCTGGTCACCCTGGCAGCCACCATCTCCATGTTGATGGTGAACATTCTTCTGAACATGGACGGCAAGGATTCCAGCTCCTTCGTCGGCCTGGACCTCATGCGCCTGCCGCTGGGCATTCTCTCCGGCATCGGTTTCATTGGCGCAGGCACCATCCTCAAGCAGGGCAACACCGCTACTGGCGTTACAACCGCCGCAACGCTGTGGTTTACCACCATGCTGGGCATGCTGTTTGGCGCGGGCCTCATTCCCTTTGGCATTGGCGCAACCGTTCTTGGCCTGCTCATTCTTGTGGGCCTTAAGCCGCTGGAACAAAGACTAAGACGTCGCCATACCGGAACGATTACCGTGACGCTTGATACGGAGGGCGCCTCCGAAGCCGATATCCGCCACCTCATCGAAAGCTGCCACTGCAAGGTGAATGGCTGGACCTCCGAGTTCGACTCGCCATCGCGTCTTTCGCTGGTCCGCGCCGTAATCAGCTGGCACGCACCCAATAAATTGGACGTAGGACGCCCTGCAGGCCTTGATGCACTACGAACCATGCCCGGTGTTGCCACCTTCCGCTGGGAGCGCGACAGCCGCTAAACAACGCCGCAGCGCGACACGCACATTGGTGCATCGAAAGCGGCACCACGCGCCTCTTATACTGGTATAGATGGCTAAATCAGATTCGTTTCCCACGCACCTGCCGGCAACCCTTGGAGAACTCCGCACCAGCGAGTGGACGTTTGAGCGTGTCACACGCTCCGTCAAAGACGAGCTGCGCGACAACCTCATCGCCAAGCTGCGCATGAAGGAGACCCTCTTCCCCGGTGTCGTCGGCTATGAAGACACCGTCATCCCGCAGATTGTGAACGCTGTGCTCTCGCGCCAGAACTTCATCCTGCTGGGCCTGCGCGGTCAGGCGAAGAGCCGCATCCTTCGCGGTCTGACGACGTTGCTCGATCCGGTCGTTCCCTACATCGCAGGCTCTGAGATTCGCGACAATCCATACAAGCCGCTCTCGCAGTACTCGCGCGACCTCATCGCGGCCAAAGGCGACGCAACACCCATCGCATGGCTCACGCCGGACGAGCGCTACGTTGAAAAGCTTGCGACACCGGATGTCACCGTGGCCGATCTCATCGGCGATGTGGACCCCATTAAGGCAGCCCGCAGCGGTGAGCAGTTGAGCAGCGAACTGACCATGCACTATGGCCTGCTGCCCCGCGCCAACCGCGGCATCTTCGCCATTAACGAAGTGCCCGATCTTGCCGGCAAAATCCAGGTGGCGCTTTTCAACATCATGCAGGAGGGCGACGTGCAGATTAAGGGTTACCCCGTTCGCCTGCAGCTTGACGTTGCCATCACCTTCTCCGCGAATCCTGAGGATTACACCGCGCGCGGCAAGATTGTTACGCCGCTGAAGGACCGCATCGGATCAGAGATTCGCACGCACTACCTCGACTCCATTGAGCAGGCCATCAACGTTACCGAGCAGGAGGCGTGGGCCACGCGCTCCGGGCTTGAGATTGAAGTGCCGCGCTATATCCGCGAAGTCGTGGAGCAAATTGCATTTGTTGCACGTGAAGACAAGCGGGTGGACAAGCGCAGCGGCGTCTCGCAGCGGCTGCCCATCTCTGTGATGGAACTCGTCATCAGTAACGCAGAACGCCGAGCTCTGATGCATGGTGAAACCATTGCCGTACCGCGCGTGGGTGACATCTACACCGCGCTGCCCGGCATCACAGGCAAGATCGAACTGGAATACGAAGGCGAGATGCGCGGCGCAGATACCGTCGTCCGCGACATCATTAAGACCGCAGTGCAGCGCGCCTTCGACGGTTACTTCAGCGGTGTCAACACGCAGCAGATTGAGGAGTGGTTCAACCTGGGCGGCACCGTGCAACTGTCAGACGCAGTGGCCGCAGAGACATCCCTCAAAGAGCTGCAACAGATCCAGGGACTCTTTGACAAGCTGAAGCCGCTTGGCCTTGAGAAGCGCGCAGGCAATGAATCTCTCGTCTCCGCGGCGGAGTTTCTGCTTGAAGGCATGACCGCGCACAAGCGCATCAGCCGCAATGAAGAACGCAGCTTTACCGCGGGCGAAAAACAGAGCCGCAAGGAACGCGCGCAGAACTTCCACGAAGAAATCCGCGACAAAGAACGTGACCGCGAAGACTATCGCAACCGCACCAAGCGGGGCTTTAACTAATCAAGAAACTCGCCGTCATCCTGAGCGCAGCGAAGGATCCCGACGATGTAGAAAGCACCACAACCGCGAACCGCTTTCAGCCA